>DCHB01000038.1:35861-44386 GCA_002314685.1 Clostridiales bacterium UBA1763 | reverse complement strand
GGGTGACGGTCACTGTGGGTGTTGCAATTGTGGTCAGCAGGTTTTTAGCGTTGCTGTATGAAGAATAGACGGTCTTGCCGTTAGATACCTTTGCCGACTTGACCTTGTAGTAGTACTTTGTGCCCGAAGCCGCACCCGTGTTTGTGTAGCTTGTGCTTGTTGTGTTTGTCAGATAGCTGTAGGTTTTGCCGTTTGTTGAGCGATAGATATAATATTTCTTCGCGCCCGAAACCGCAGACCATGAGATTTTCGGCTTGCCGCTTGAACGGGCAATGCTGATAGTTGGTGCTTTAAGCGATGCCGCCGCAAAAACGCTCACGGGCAGAAGTGTCAGCACCATGAGGAGTGCCAAAAATATGCTTAATACTCTCTTTTTCATAATATCCTCCCGATATTAAATATAGATAGTTGTATTCTATCACGCATAATGTATGAATTTGAAGAATAATTTATATTTTAACAGCTTTTTGATGTAGAAAATTGCCTTGAATTTTTAGCTATATTTCACAAAGGCACAACTTTGACTTATAATTATCTTTCGTTGTAATATGACGGCGTTCGTGTTATAATACCTATTTGTAGATAAATTGAATTATCTGCAAATAATAAATGTTTGCTGCGGCAGCCAGCCGCGGGAAAGGATGTAAAATGAATCATTCGGAAAAAACCATGGACAAAATCGTTGCACTGTGCAAAAATCGCGGTTTTGTTTACGCAGGCAGTGAAATCTACGGCGGACTCGCCAATAGCTGGGACTACGGTCCTCTCGGCGTTGAGTTCAAGAACAACGTCAAAAAGGCTTGGCTGAAGAAGTTTGTGCAGGAAAGCCCCTACAATGTAGGTCTTGATGCCGCAATCATCATGAATCCCCAGACTTGGGTTACTACGGGACACGTGTCCAGCTTCTCCGACCCTCTGCTCGACTGCAAGGCCTGCAAGGCACGCCACAGAGCAGACAAGCTCATCGGTCAGTTCCACGACGATGTTAATGTTGACGCACTGACCTTCGACGAGATGGACAAGTTCATTGCAGAGCACGATGATATTCTCTGCCCTATATGCGGTAAGCACGATTTCACTCCCATTCGCAAGTTCAATCTTATGTTCAAGACTGCCATAGGCGTCACCGAGGACTCAAGCTCCACCTGCTATCTGCGTCCCGAGACCGCACAGGGCATTTTCGTAAACTTTGCAAACATTCAGCGTACCACCCGCAAAAAACTGCCCTTCGGCGTCTGCCAGATAGGCAAGGCATTCCGCAACGAGATTACCCCGGGCAACTTCACCTTCCGCACCCGTGAGTTTGAGCAGATGGAATGTGAGTTCTTCTGCAAGCCCGACACCGACCTCGAGTGGTTTGCATATTGGAAGGATTACTGCAAGAATTGGCTTCTCTCCCTCGGCTTGAGCGAGGAGCACCTCAGACTGCGTGACCATGAGCCCGCAGAGCTTGCGTTCTACTCCCGCGCAACTACCGATATTGAATACGCCTTCCCGTTCACCGATTGGGGCGAGCTGTGGGGCATCGCCGACCGTACAAATTACGACCTCGGCCGTCATCAGGAGGCTTCGGGCAAGGACCTGACCTACTTTGACCAGGACACCAACGAGCACTATGTGCCCTATGTTATTGAGCCCTCACTCGGCTGTGACCGCGTTGCACTCGCGTTCCTGTGCGAGGCATACGATGAGCAGGTAGTAGGTCAGGATAAGAAGGGCAACGACGATATCCGCACCGTACTGCACCTGCACCCCGCACTTGCACCCTTCAAGTGCGCAATCCTGCCGCTGTCGAAGAAGGAAATCCTCACAGGTCCCGCAATGGAGCTTTATACCGAGCTTTCCAAGGACTTCATGGTTGACTACGACGAAACGGGCTCTATCGGCAAGCGTTACCGCCGCGAGGACGAGATAGGCACTCCGTTCTGCATCACCTTCGACTTCAACACAGTCGGCACCGAGACCGATGAGGCAGACCACTGCGTCACCGTCCGCGAGCGTGACAGCATGGAGCAGGTGCGTATCCCGATAAGCGAGGTCAAGGCGTACATCGCAGAAAGAGTAAAGTTCTGATATGACCGCAGGACAGCAATTTGTAAAAATGCTCAAGCCCGTAGGCTGCATAATATTTCTTCTTATATTTGCAGGCTTTCTGTATATCTGCTTCACCGCAAAGGCTCCCATTGAGGGCTATGTTATCCCGCACGACAGCCAATACTACGCCGAGCATTTGGATGAGCTTGAAAATGAGCTTGAGACAAATCTGTTCCCTAAGCTTGAGGGTGTGGAGGACTGCTATGTAACGGGCGATAAGCTGACTATAATAATAGACAGTGAAAGCTTTGAGCAGACATCCTCGGCTATAACACATTATTACGGCGAAAATTTATTTATTATAGAGAAAGAGTGAATTAAATGAAAGACGGATTTATTAAGGTTGCCGCCGCATCTCCCGTCATCCGCGTTGCAGATACGGATTACAATGCCGACCGCGTTATCGACTGCATCCGCACAGCCGAAGAAAAGGGCGTAAAGCTCATCGTTTTCCCCGAGCTCACGCTCACGGGCGCATCCTGCTATGACCTTATAGGTCACAGCGTCATTTTAAGAGGTGCCGAAAAGGCACTCGAGAAGGTTATAAAGGCAACAGAGGGTACCGACATTCTCTCAATCGTAGGTCTGCCCTATGCACCGAGAGGCGGTTGCCTGTATAGCTGTGCCGCAGTCATCTATGACGGCGAGCTTTTGGGCATAGTGCCCCGTACCGAGGTAAACGGCACACCCTTTACCGCAGTCGAGCCCGATGAGGACGTGTCTTCATACTTTGATGCCTACATCGTATCAACCGATCAGCTCTTCACAAGCAAGCTTATTCCCGCACTGTCCGTCGCAGTTGAGCTCGGAAACGACGCAAAGGCGATTGATGCCCCCGCAAACCGTCATGCTCTCGCAGGAGCAACGATAATTGCGAGCATGGCATCCTTCCCCGCGACTGTATATTCCACGCAGAATGCGACAGAGGATGTTAAATACCGTTCAAAGCATCTCATGTGCGGTATGGTAATGGCGGCACCCGGCAAGGGCGAATCGACCACCGATAATGTCTTCTCGGGACTTTGCCTCGTAGCAGAAAACGGCAAGTTGCTCGCAATCGACGAGCGTGCCGATGCAATGGCTATCTCAGAGATTGACGTTCAGTACCTCGAAAATCTCAGACTTAAGAGCAAGGCGTTCAAGCGCGGCAAATATTCCTACTACGAGTACGAATTCGGCAAGGAAGAGGTCGTGACAGAGCTCACACGCACCTATCGCAAGCTCCCGCAGCTGCCCGAGCTTGAAAAGGATATGGGCGCCTACTGCCGCAGAATGATAGACATTCAGGTTTCTGGTCTTGTCAAGCGTATGGAATACGCAGGTCTTGACCACTGCGTCGTCGGCATTTCGGGCGGCGTTGACTCTACCCTCTGCGTTATGATTTGCGCCGAGGCGATGAAGAGAATGGGTCTGCCCTCAACGAATGTCGTGGCTTGCACCCTGCCTTGCTTCGGCACCTCCTCCCGTACAAAGTCAAACGCCATTATCGTTGCCGAGCAGGTCGGTGCTGAGGTGCGCATAATAGACATCGGCGAGAGCGTTTACAAGCACTTTGACGATATCGGTCACGCACACGACGACTACTCGATAGCCTTTGAAAATGCACAGGCACGCGAGCGCACTCAGGTGCTCATGGACATCGCAAACAAGGTAAACGGTCTCGATGTCGGCACAGAGGACTTGAGCGAGTTCGTTGACGGCTGGTGCACCTACAACGGCGACCACACAAGCATGTACGATGTCAACATGGGACTTACCAAGACTCAGGTTCGTGCAGGTGTAAGATATATCGCACAGCGCACGGACGATAAGGTGCTTGCCGATGCACTGTGGGATGTTCTCGACTGTCCCGTAACTCCCGAGCTTCTGCCTATCCAGGACGACCAGATTGAGCAGAAGAGCGAGGATGCTGTCGGCTCGTACAGCCTGCAGGACTTCTTCACACACAAGATGATGGTCTGCGGCTTCAGCCCTGCAAAGACCATGCGCCTTGCAAAGCTCGCCTACGGCGATGAATTTACCGATGATGAGCTCAAAAAGTGGATGCAGAGCTACTGTAAGCGCTACTTCTCACAGCAGTTCAAGAGAAGCTGTCTCATGGACGGTCCCGCTGTCGAGGACTTCTCGGTATCACCGAGAAACGGCTTCCTCATCCCCTCGGATGCAGAAAACAGCCTCTTCCTTGAAAGCCTCAACAGCGTAGAGTAATATATAGAATACACGGCAGAGAAAAATCTCTGCCGTGTGTTTTTTTATATGTTTTTGCAGGAGAAGAGAATAACCTGCCGTTTTTTTGCTATCTCGCGGAGCAGCTTCATAGCCTGCTGAGTGCGATTATCATCGAGATTAACAAGTGTATCGTCCAAAACAAGCGGGCACACCTGCTCACTGTCAAGAGCAAGCTCGCAAACAGCAAGGCGCACCGCAAGATACATAAGGTCGAGCGTACCTGCGCTTAAATACTCCGTCTCACGCGCAACACTGTCGTCACCGACCTTCGTTTTTGCGGAAAAGTCGCGGTTTATGAGTATGCTCTCGTAGCGCCCCTCGGTAATCATGGACATATACTGCGCGGCGAGCTTGCCGAGCTCGGGTGAGAAGCGGCTCTGAATATCGGCATCAGCGGCGCGTAAGGTGTCAAGCGCGAGGGCTATTGCGTCAAACTCGCTCTCGAGTGCCTCATACTCAGCCTGCATACTCTTAAGCTCCGAGCCGAGCACTAATGGGTCGCCTATTGCGTCAACTCTGCCTTTTATCTCGGAAATGCGCGCAGAGAGCAAATCACAGCTTCGCTGAGCGTTATTGAGCTCGCGCCCTAACTGCGCCGCCTCGTTGTCTCCGCCGCTGAAATCAAGCTGAGAGAGCGTCTGTGCCTCGGTCTGCTCCTGAAGATTTTGAATTCTCGCAAGCTCCTCGGCGGTCTCGCGCTCAACTTTTTCGGCATCGGCAAAGGCGGAGTACAATACCTTAAATTCTTCAAAGCAGGCGCTTATGCCGTCCTCGTCCTCAGCCTTGTATTTGCCGAGGATTTTGCGCCTCGTGCGTCTTGCCTCGTGCGCGGCATTTTTCGCTTTGGAGTATTTAACAGACGAAAAGCAGGCACTGAAAAACAGCACCGCGGCAAGCGCGAAGGCATAAGCAATGAACGCCTCGGGAATAACATACAGTGCCGCCGCAACGAGTGCAAGCCCGAGTACAAACAGAATATAAAACGGTGCAGGGTTGAGCTTTTTCTCGGAAATTGCTTTGAGCTCAAAACATTTTTCAATGTCCTGTCCGACCTCGGATGCTACCTCGTCGGGGTCTCGCTGTCCTATCACACAGCCGCAAAGCTCGGCGCGGCGGGCATCACGCTCATCATCAGCCGCCTCGTGTGCGGTGTTTGCCTCATTTACCTGCTTGCGGAGATTTTGCAGATTTGCGAGGGCATCGCGTCTTGCGGTCTTGCGGCTTTGAAGCATCTCCTGCTCAAGCCTTGCACACTCTTCGCGGCTTTGCTCAAGCTGTGTATTCAGCCTGTCGCTCTCGGCACAGGCAGATTCAAGCTCGTATAATCTGCGCTTTGTCTGCGTCATGCGATCCTCGAGCTCGGGGAGCTTTCCGCGGCGGTTGTATCTGCGCGAGCGCTGCCATGCTCTGAGCTGCTCGTCGGCCTCGGTGAAGGAGCAATCCTCTTCGCCGCTTGAAACTATCGCACTGATGCGCTTTTCAAGCTCGGGACTGCCCGATACGGCAATCGCGCCCTGCTCGACAAAGCTGCTTCTTCTGAAAACATCCTTGCTCACGCCCGTGAGCATCTCACCGACATTTGAAGCAGTCAGTCCGTCAACGGCGACATTCGTGCCCGTATAGACTGCCGAAAACTCACGCATAGGCGCACTTTTGAGTCTTGTTGTGCGGGTTAGCGTAATGTCCTTGCCGCCCTCGCTGAGCTCCATTTGCCCCTGCATCGCCGCGCCCGACCACGGCGCATAGCGGAGCTTATCGGGCATATAGCCCGATTTCTGACGCTCGGAGCTGTCAACACCGTACAGCATGGCGCGGATGAAGGCACACCAAGTGCTTTTGCCGCTTTCGTTGGGTGCACATATTATATTCAGCCCGTCGTTAAGCTCGAGACTTTCGCCGTTGAGCTTTCCGAAGGATGCAGTAAGCTTTTTAATAATCATGGCGGACTACCTCCTCACGCTTGTCGAGGGCGGCAAGCCCCCAACGCACCGCCTGAACGATTTTTTCACGCTCGGCATCATTTGCCGCGGTCTCGTATGCCTTCTTGAGACGCATGAGAAACTGACCTCTCAGATTGTCCTCGCCCGCCTTTTCCCATATATCTCGGCGTAAAACGGTCTCATCACGGATTTGCAGACTGTAAAAGCTTCCTTCAAGCTTCTGCCTGAGCAAGCTAATATCGGGAGCCTCATCGGTCTCACCGCGCAGAATTATGCGGTAAATGTCGCTCTCCGTATTTTCGGGCAAGGCTTCACGCACGGCATCAAGAGCCTGCCTGCCTTCAAGCTCAATTTTAAGGATTTCGTAGCGTCTTGACGCAACGCAAACGGGCATTAGCTCGCACTGACCGTCGCCGAGCTCGACAATATATATCTGCTTTTCGCCGCATTCGTCAAAGCCCCTGCCCTCGGGACAGCCGGGCCATGCATAATATGTATTGCCCTGCTTGTTCAGCCCACTGCCCGCGTGAATGTGACCGAGCGCAATGTAGTCCATGCCCGACTGCACAATAGCCTGCGTGCTTATGGGATTGTACTGCGAGCCTTTACCCACCTCACCGTGAATGCACATAACATCGAGTATGCCCTCAGCCTTCTCAGCCGAAAAGCCCTCGAGCAGGGGGGCAGAATACTTGTCGGTGAATGCCGCGCCCCAGACTCTGACGCCGAGCTCAGATAGCTCAACGCAGTCGATGCTGTTGCTTTTGAATATATGCACGTTTGAGGGCAGGCTGAGCCTCGCGTAGGGCGATGTGCGTGTATAGCAGTCGTGATTTCCCGGGGAAATGAAAACGGGCGCAGGAATGCTGCCGAGCGCCTTGATAAGCTCCTCGGAGGTTTCGGTGTAAGCACTGTCGGAGTCGAGCAAATCGCCCGCAAGCAAAACGAGCTGTACCTGCCCGTCCTGCGCAGCGCGTGCTATTTTCCCGAGCAGCTCACGCTGTTCGGCTCTGCGCTGTGCCGCCTTGCCCTCGCTTAGTCCCTCAAAGGGGGAGTCGAGGTGCAGGTCGGCGGCGTGTAATATCTTTATCTTGCTCATCTGAGTCTTATTCCTTCCGCTTTAAGGCATTTACCCGTTTCGGGGTCAATTTCAAATATACAGCCCTCGAGCTTTGCGGGCCCCTTAGCCGAATCGTAGCGCCTCGGAGGGTCGCCCATGAATTTGCCGATTGACTGCTCGGGGTCTATGCCGATAGCCGAATACACGGCACCCGTCATGCCGAGGTCGGTGATATATCCCGTGCCGTTGGGCAAAACCTCAGCATCCGAGGTCTGCACATGGGTGTGCGTGCCCCATACAGCACTTGCTCTGCCGTCGAGCAAAAAGCCCATAGCGCGTTTTTCGCTCGTGCCCTCAGCGTGGAAATCGACAAGAATGATCTTCTCGCGGATTTCCTCCATGTAGCCGTCGGCAATGACAAAGGGATTATCCGTGTTAGTGTCGAGCGTAAAGTGTCCCATGAGGCACATTACGCACACATCGCCGAACGGAGTTTTATAGACATCAATGCCTCTGCCGGGGCACTGCGGCGCACAGTTAGCGGGACGCAGAATTTTGCGCCGTTCATCGAGATACGGGCGAAGCTCTGTGCGAGTCCATGTATGGTTGCCGAGAGTTATAACATCGGCACCCGAGTGGAAAATCGTATCCGCCTGCTTGGGCGTAATTCCGACGACATTAGCGTTTTCGCCGTTGACAACGACAAAATCAATCTCCATTTCCTTGCGTATTCTGCGGAGATTTTTAGCGAGATATTCAAGACCGGGTTCACCGCAGACATCACCGACTGCCAAAATTTTTACACTCATGATGTTTCCTCTCAAAATACAAATATATAGCTATTATAACACATATTACCTCGAAGTAGCAAAGCAAATATGGATATACTATGTTAAGGAGGTGTTAACAATGCATAAAACGAACTTTTTAATCGGTATGGGACTCGGAATGGCAGTAGGCAGTCTTGCTGTCGTGGGCATGACTCCGGGCAAGAAAAGCAGTAAAAACGTTGTCAGCAAGGCGCTCAAAACAATGGGCGAGGTAGTTGACGCGGTTTCAAGCTCAATGGGCATGTAATAAAATAAGGCTCTGCGCTTTTTTTATTAAAAACGAAAAAAAGACTTGCATTTTATTATCCGCTGTGCTAATATACTTAGGCGCGAAGCGATAAGCGCCGCTAGCTCAGCTGGATAGAGCGTCTG
>DCHB01000038.1:29519-35782 GCA_002314685.1 Clostridiales bacterium UBA1763 | reverse complement strand
TGTCCGTATTATTTTTTGGCACGCCTTAGGGTGGGATTCGAAAAGGTCGGCGGTTGCGAAGCAACAGCAACCAACATGCCAGTGGCATGTTGGTTAGACCGTGGGTAGAATCCAAAGCAAATATTCGAAGGTCGGTACGACTTTACGAATATTTGCTTACTCTCACCGCCCCAAAAAACAGGCAGTCTTTCGACTGCCTGTTTTCTCAACCTATTGCATCCATTTTATATACAAACACGACGCTCGAGGTCTGCTTTTCTGTACGCTGAGTGAAAATATCGTAGCTTTCGCCGTAATCGAGCCATGCCTGCATTCTCTCGGCAAGCTTTTCCGACTGCGCCTTTGACAGCGCGTTGAGGCTTTCATTAGTGGTCACGGAATCTGCAAAGCCCATAATCTTTTCCATGGTGTCGGAATTGAGCACCTTGCTCGTCTGACTGAGAAGCTTCTCGCTTGAACGCAGAACATCGACAAGTGAACGGAGCTTTTTTACCGTCTGCGGCAGATTGTCGATTGCATCCTTGACCTCGTCAGCCTTCAATTCCTCGTTCAAATCCTCAAATATCGGGGCGATTTCGAGGTAATCCTCGGTAAACTGCGCGAGGTTTCCGAGATTTTTGTCAAGCTTTCCGACAAGCTTCAGAAGCTTTGAAAAAGGCTCGTAATTTGAAAGCGACTTCAGACTGTCGGTGTCGAGCTTTTCCAAATCGTCAAGCACCGCTTCAAGCTTGTCGAGGTTGCCGTCGGTTATGTATTTGTTGAGCACATTTATAAGCGCCTTGTTCTGCTCGTAAAGCTCGTTTGCATCAGCAACGGCGTTTATTAGCGTGTCAATCTGCTCGGCGTTGCCGTATAGCACCTGAATAAGCTCATCTATGTCGAGGGCGGCAAAGGAGTTCATCAAGCCCTCAAGGTCGGACAGCATACCCTTCATACCGTCTATGCTGACGCTGACATCCTCAAAGCCGAGGGCGCGTATCGACGAAAACGGCACGGCGACAAACATCATGTTGCCGAGGGCAAAATCCTCCGCCTTACAGCTTAGGCAGTACTCACTTGCACCGAGACTGTCGCCTATTAGACTGAGACCGAGCTCATTAAGCCCGAGGCTTTCATTCATCCCGGGTATGCTCATGAAGCACACGAGCTTGCGTGAGCCGTCATCGAGGATAACGCCGTTGTCGGTTGAAACCTCCGAGAACGATTCCTCGGGCAGTATCATACCGCCGATAAACAGCATCGGGCACTCAACGGTACACTTTTTGCCGCTGAGCTTCAGCGTTTTCACAAGCTCGCTCGTGACGGATATTTTAATTGTAACATCGCCCGATTTGCCCGCAAGCTTGTCGTAGGCAAGCTCCTCACCGTCGAGATAATACTGCACCTTGATGCTCATGGGCGGAGTCTGCTCGCTTGTGCCGTTGTAGAACAGGTCTGTTGAGTCCATGTCCCAAAACATCCGCTTGCCCTCGTAAACGGGCTCGATGAAGGTCTTGACATCGCTTATGTTGTCAAGATTGCTCTTATCCTCAACGCGCACCTGCGGCATATCGGTGTGAAGCTTGTCTGTGACATTTACCTTCTGCACCGTGCCGTCGGGGGAGACGTTTATATACACAGTCTCATCCTTCGTGACAGCGGCGTCGGTAAGCTCATAGACATTCTGCTTTTTTGTCTTCTCCGACTTGCTTTCGCTGTCGGATTTTTTCTTTTCACAGCCCGTGCACAGTGCAAGCAGCATCAAAACCGCAAGCATAAGTGCGACTAAACGTTTGATTTTTCCGTGCATAGCTTATTCCTCCGCGGCTGAGTCGTTTAATTTCAGCCTCCATGTAGGGGTGGTTTTACTGATAAGTCCCTCGCAAACGCATAATACGGGCGACAGGAACAGTATAATTACAAGCTCGCTGATTATCGCACCTCTTGCAAGCAGGGCACACATACCGCGCACGATGTAAATATCGCACACGAGATAAACTCCGAAGGTTGCGGCAAAGAACACCGCGGCACTTTGGAATATAGACTGCTGTGCCATTTTAACCGCCTTGAGCATAGCCTGCTCCTTAGGTGCATAGGACAGCTCCTCGCGAAACCTCGTCGTGAGCAAGATCGCATAGTCAACCGTTGCGCCGAGCTGTATGCAGTTTATTACAGTCGGGTCAACAAACGATGCCGCCGTGCCCGATAGGGCAGTTATTGAGAGATTGAGCCATATTGCAAGCTCGATTGACAGCACTAAAATAACGGGCAGAGTAGGGGATTTGAACACGATTGCGATGAGTATGAATATTGCAACAACGGACAAAATCGCCGTAACGGCAAAATCGCGGTCGGTGGTGTCAATAAGCCCCTGCGTAATAGCGCCCTCGCCCGTGATGTAGGCATTCGGGTCGTAGCTTTTGACTATGCCGTCCATTTGCTCAAGCTGAGCCGTAAGCTCGTCTGTCGCAGGGCTGTACTCGGAGTTTACGAGCATGAGCTGTAAGCCGTCCTGCTTGCAAAGCTCTAATACTTCGTCGGGGATAATGTCGTCGGGAATAGCGGGACCGACAACGGTGTTGTACGCCAAAACGGTGCTGATGCCCTCGAGACTGCTTAGCTCGCGCTCCATTTCAATGAGCGTTTCGTCGGGTATTGAGTCATCGACAATAACAAACTGCGTGCACGCCATGCCGAAATCGGTCTTGAGCTTTTCAAAGCCCTGCATGGAGGTCAGATAGCTTGGCAGAGCCTTGTCCATGCTGTAATAAAGGTCAATGTCCTTCTGCATGAGATATGCGGGCACGAGCAGAATTAAAAATGCAAGGGCAAAGGCCTTCTTATGCTTCATTGTGAACACGTTGAGCCTTGTAAAATCGGGTACAAAATTGCGGTGGCGGTATTTGATAATCTGCTTTTCAAAGATGAGCACGATTGACGGCAGAACAAAAACGACAGTCAGAATGCCAAACAAAACGCCCTTAGCCATAACAAAGCCGATGTCAAAGCCGAGCTTTAAGTGCATAAAGCACAGCGCGAGAAAACCGAACACTGTAGTCAGCGAGCTGCCCAAAAGTGCCGAGAAGGAGTTGACGACAGCCTGCGCCATTGCCTCCTCGCGGGTTTCGTATTTTAGCTTTTCCTCGGCATAGCGGTCAATGAGGAAAATGGAGTAGTCCATTGTAACGCCGAGCTGTAAAACCGCCGCAACACATTGAGTTATAAAGGAAATTTCGCCCATGAAGAAGTTTGTGCCCATGTTATACAAAACCGCGATGCCGAGCGAAAACAGTATAACAAGCGGCTGAAACCACGATTCCATCATGAGCGACATGACGGCAAGAGCGAGGATAACGGCGACGGAGATATAAAGCGGTGCCTGCGAATCGGAAATCTCTCTCGTGTCGTCAACAACGACGGAAAGTCCGCTGAGAAAGGATTTTTCGTTGAGCAGGGTTTTTATCTGCGCGATTGCCTTGAGCTCGTCGGCATCGCCGTCGTTTTCGTATCGCACGAGCATCATCGTGTCCGTGCTGTCCGAACTGTAAAACACATCTTTTACAATATCGGGCAGAATGTCCGCGGGTATGCCGATGTCGGCAAGGGTGTCAATCCAGATAACAGAGGCGACACCGTCAACCTCGAGTATTTCATTTTTCAGTGCAAGGGTATATTTCGGCTGCATATCCTCGGTGATAACGATTGATATGCCCGCCGTGTTGAAGGTCTTATCGAGAATTTGCTCGCCCTGCACCGATTCAAGCTCATCGGGCAGATACGAGAGGATGTCGTAGTTGACCCCCGTGCAGATAAAGCCGATAAACGCGGGTATAAGCAGCAAAAGGGCAATAATCAGCACGGTTTTGGGATGCCTTGCCTCCCAAAGCGCAATATTCTTCAAGCTTTCCACCTCACGGTCGGAGTCCGACCTGATTTCAATATTTTTCTAATCATATAATACATCAAAACCGACGGCATTTCAACCGACGGACAGTCAAATTTGCACGGCAAAAAATAATAATTGCCAAGCGGAAAACTTATGATATACTGTAGGTGAAAATATTGCTTCGGAGGTTTGCGATGGCGGGCGAAAAATTTAAGGAAATATTTGATTTTTTCCACAACCCCGGCGAAATAACCGTGAACGAACCGTTTGTGCCTCGCGGCGGCAAATCGGAATGGGTGTTCGGCAGAGGCACCGACTGCGATTTTGTGTATTCAACGCCGAAGGTGTCGCGGGCGCACTGCAAGATTGAGTATATTGACTCGCACTTTTATCTGACCGACCTTGATTCAACAAACGGCACCTACCTCAACGGCAGACTGATTGAACGCAAGGAGCGCATCTTTGCGGGGGATGTAATCAGCATTGGCAGTGAGGATATAGTGTTCTCTAGCGAAATGCTGAAATGAAAATAACAAACACGGCAGAGGGTTTCAACCCTCTGCCGTGTTTTCAATCTCGGTTAGAAGCTTCATCTAATCGTTATTGCCGTGTCTCGACCTGCGAGAGTTTGCTAATGTCAAGATGTCCCCTAACTAATCGGTGCACCGCAAAGTTTAGCAACTAACACTCATCACTCTTCACTCATAGTTCATCACTCATAGTCCATAGTTCACTTGGCTTTGATGTAAACCGCTTTGCTGTAAGCGGAGGTGGCGGCGCTTGTGGCGCTTGTGACTGCCTTGACCTTGTAGTAGTAGGTCTTGCCTGCCGTCGCCTTGGTGTTCGTGTAGCTGAGCTTTGTGGTGTAGGTCAGATACTTGTAGGTCTTGCCGCCGTCGGTTGAGCGATAAATGTTGTACTTCGTCGCGCCCGTGACAGCCTTCCACGAAATTTTGGGATGACCGCTTGAACGGGTGATGCTGACAGTCGGTGCGGCGAGCGTTGTGAACAGGCTCTTAACATTGCTGTATGCCGAGCCTACCGCCGTGCCGTTTACGACCTTGACCGCCTTGACCTTGTAGTAGTACTTCTTGCCCGATGCCGCACCTGTGTTGGTGTAGCTCGTTTTGGTTGTGCTTGTCAGATAGCTGTATGTCTTGCCGTCGGTTGAGCGATAGATGTAATACTTTGTTGCACCCGTTACCGCCTTCCATGAAATCTTCGGCTTGCCGCTTGAACGGGTAATCGAGATAGTCGGTGCGGCTAAGGTGTAATCTGCCTTGTAGCTGTCGCCGCATTCGGTGCAGGTATAGGTCGTGTAGCCCATTTTCTTAGTCGTGGGCGCGGTGACAGTAGTCGTGTAGTCGTGCGGAAGCTTGTCGGTGTAGCTGTCCTTGTAGCTGTGTCCGCAGGTTGTGCAGGTGTGGGTTGTGTAGCCGCGTGTTGTGCAGGTAGAGTCGGTTACGACTGCTGTGTAGCTGTGACCTGCTGCTTCAGTATAGTCAGCAAAATAGCTGACTCCGCATTCACAAATGTAGGTCGTGTAGCCCTGCTCTGTGCATGTAGGCTCAACTACATTTTCACTAATAAAATTATGGTCTGTTACCTTTATTAAAAATGAGCAAATAACCATGCCACTGGAATCATCGTATAAGGATAATGTTGCCTTGCCTTTTTTCACTGCTGTGACAGCAACTCCATATGTACCAGTAAAACTGTTTCCAATTATTACAGTGCTTTGTTTGGCTTCTCCAATACTGATTATACTTTCGTCTGACGAACGCCACATAGGAGCTTTTATTTCGCTGTATACAGTTTTGCTGAAACTAAATTTATTCCCCAAATGTCTAAAATATGCCTGTTCCCCATCTTGAGTTTTGGCACATCTTGTACATATCCCGTCTTCATCATAATCGTGTCCCAAAGCCTTGGTGTAATTCGCCCAGTAATTGCAAGAAGCGCAGGAGCATGAAAAAATATCATATCCTACCGTTATGCAGGTAGGCTCAACAGTGTTGATATACACGCCATGTGTATCAATATTATCAAAATTATAATGAATTCGGATTTGCGTAGGAAAGCTGGAGTTACCTATGCTTATTTCTGACCATTGTTTTTGTGACCCGCAAAAAAACACATCGTTAAGACTGCTACAACCTTCAAAGGCACGGCTTCCGATACTTGTTACGCTATCAGGAATAACCACACTTTTGAGACCGCTACAGTAAAAGGCTTGTTCACCTATGCTAGTTACGCCGTCGGGGATAACTACATTTGTTAGCTTGAAGCTGTAGTAAAAGGTTTTGGATTCGATGCTCGTTACGCTGTCCGGGATGACTACGCACGTAAGGTCAGTGCATCCTTCAAAGGCACGGCTTCCGATACTTGTTACGCTATC
>DCHB01000038.1:0-29427 GCA_002314685.1 Clostridiales bacterium UBA1763 | reverse complement strand
TCGGGAATAACTACGCTAGTAAGGCTTCTGCAGTAAAAGAGGGCATAGTCGCCGACACTTGTTATACTGTCGGGGATGACTATATTGGTAACTAATTCGTCATAAAAATATAATTGTGCGCCAAAATAGCAGGGATTAGAATTCATATCTGAAAAACTAATCCCCAGCCAATCGGACACATCTCCGTTATAATAAAGGCTCGTAAGATTGTAGCAGTCTTCAAAGGCACTGCTTCCGATGCTCAATACGCTAGCAGGGATTGTCACGCTCTTCAGTGTTTTGCACTTGTAAAAGGCACAGCTTCCGATGCTAGTTACACTGTCTGGGATAGCTATGCTCATTAGGAGGCTACAGCCACCGAAAGTACTGCTTTCGATGCTTGTTACATTATTAGGCATTATCACTTTCATGAGGTTGCAACAATTATAGAAAGCATGGTTGCCGATACTCGTTACACTGTCTGGTATGACTATGTTCGTAAGGCTACTGCAGCCTTCAAAGGCGCTGCTTCCGATGCTTGTTACGCTATCGGACATTGTCACTTTAGTGAGGTTGGTACAACTATAGAAAGCATATCTGCCGATGCTCGTTACGCCGATGCTGATGACGACATTTTTGATAAATATTCTATTGTTATACCAAGGGACATTTGAAGAACTCGAGTAATTATTCATCGTGCCTGTGCCACTAATGGTTAGAGTTCCCTCACTGTCGAGTTCCCAATAAAGGTCGTCACCGCAAGTGCCACACCAAACAATGTTTGACGCAAATACGCTAACTGGTACAAGTGCGCATACTACGCACAAGACTAAAAACAGGCTTAAAAGTCTCTTGTTCATGTTTGCCTCCGTACAAAAGTATAGATAGAGTAATTATACCACAACAGTGACAATATTTGTATAATAGTCTGAAAAATAACACTATCCGAAATATAGAAAAATAATTGATAAATTTGTTGAAAACGACAACAACGGCAGAGGTGTAACCCTCTGCCGTGTTTTATTATTCTTATTCAGTCCAGAACATTGAGTCGTCGTTTTTGATCCACTCGTCAACATCGACGATTGAGAACTTGTCCTTGCCAGTGCGGATTATGACCTTGATTATGCCCGCATTTATAATCTGTCTGCGGCACATTGAACAGCTCGTCGCGTTGGTCAAAAGCTCCTTGGTCTGCGCATCTCTGCCGACGAGGTAGAGCGTCGCGCCTATCATGTCGCGGCGGGAGGCGGAGATAATCGCGTTTGCCTCGGCGTGAACACTGCGGCACAGCTCATATCTTTCGCCCGAGGGAATTTTCATCTCAACGCGTGCACAGCGACCTGCGTCGGTGCAGTTGACTCTGCCGCGGGGTGCGCCGTTGTAGCCCGTGGAGATAATCTCGTCGTTGCGAACGATTATCGCGCCGTACATTCTTCTTAAGCAGGTCGAACGCTGTAAAACGGTGTCTGCAATATCGAGATAGTAATTTTCCTTGCTTGTGCGATTATCCATTGCTTTATCCTCCGAACTCTTTATTACGGATATTTTAGTTGCTTTGAGCAGCTTCGTCAATAGCGTTCTGCTCCTTGGGGCCGTGCTTGATATGATTTCCGAGAATTTCCGAAACCTCGGTTATAGTCACAAATGCACTGACATCCGCCTGACTTATGATGCGCTTTAACTCGTTTATCTCAACGCGGGTGATGACGCAGTACAAAACGGTTTTTTGACTGCCGCTGACAAGCCCCTCAGCCGAGATAAAGGTGCAGGTCCTGCCGAGGCGGGAGTATATCTCCGCGGCAAGCTCCGAGGCGTGCTCCGTTATTATCATCGCGGCTCGCGCCTGCTCCATGCCCTCCTCGACAAGGTCAATTATCTTGAAGGTGATGAAGTATGTCAGCAGTGACAGCAGTGCTCTGTCCCAACCGAAAAGCAGACCTGCGCAGGCGTAGATAAAGATGTTGATTACGAATATTATTCCGCCCGTCGATACGCTGACCTTGCGAGATAAAAGCATCGCGGCAATTTCCGTGCCGTCAAGACAGCCGCCGAAGCGCAAGACCGTGCCGACGCCGACGCCGAGCAAAACACCGCCGTAAACAACGGCGAGAAGCTCCGAGCTTGTTACCGTGTCAACGCCCTTGAACAGCTCCAGAAACAGCGCAAATGCCGCCATTGAGCAGGCACCGCGGAGAAGAAATCGCTTGCCGAGTGCCTTGAAGCCGAGGACGAAAAACGGAATGTTGATTAAAATGATGAGTAAGCTCAGGTCCACGGTGCAGGCGTAGTTAATCATCATGCTTATGCCCGTAACACCGCCGTCGAGGATAGTGTTCGGGATGAGAAAGCACTCGATTGAAAATGCGGCACAGCACGCGCCGAGTATGAGCATTATTACGGGGAAAAGATGTTCCTTGAGAAAATTTTTCATGATTAAAGTCCAAGTGCTGCTTTAAGCTCCGCCTTGACCTCGTCGGTAGTGAAGGCGGCATCAACGGAGTTTGCCAAAACCGTCAGCTTCTGCGCCTCGGTAAGCCCGAAGCATTTTTCCATATACGCAAATTCCTTGCCGATTTCCGTGCCCTCGATTGCGGGGTCATCGGTATTCAGCGTGACCTTTACGCCCTTGTTGAGATACGAAATGAAGGGATACTCGGACATATCCGAAACCGCCATTGTCTGACGGTTGCTTGTAGGGCACATTTCAAGAGGAATAGCTCCGTCAATCAGGAACTGAAGTACCTTTTCGTCCTCAAATGCGCGGACACCGTGACCGATTCTGCTCGCACCGTACTCAATCGCGAGTCTTACGCTGTCTGCGCCGTCAGCCTCGCCCGCGTGAATTGTGAAGGGTATGCCGTATTCCTTAGCCTTTGCAAATAAATCTCTGTATTTTGCGGTGACGAAAAGTGCCTCCGCGCCTGCAAGGTCAAGAGCGACAACGCCGCCGTCGGCAACGAGATAGCGCCGTGCAAGCTCAAGCGTCTCATAGTTTTCAGCGTCATTACCCTCGCCGCGCATACAGCAGAGAATAATATTCGCCTTTAGTCCGCTTTTGCCAACACCCTCAAGAACTGCCCTTACGGCATCCTCCTGCGTCATGCCCTTTTGAGTGTGAAGCTGAGGGGCATAGCGAATTTCACTGTATATAACGCCCTGCTTTTTCATGTTCTCCGCAACGCAGAATGCCGCCTCACACAGCCCCTCGTAGGTCTGCATGAGCGATACGGGCAGGGCAAAGCAGGCAAGAAAATCGTTGAGGCTTGTGCAGCTGTCGGGCACGCGAAGCAAACTTTCAAGCTCCTCGCCGTCCTGCGCGGGAAGCTCGATATTCTGAAGCCTTGCAAGCCTTTTCGCTATTTCCGATGTTATTGCACCGTCAAGATGAACGTGTAAATCTATGTATTTTTCAGTGCTTTTCATATTACCACCTTTTGTGTTGACAGCTTTACAGCTTTTCAATCTCAACCGTTTTCTGAGCTATGGAAAAGGGCGTGATTTCTTCAATCACTCTCACACAGTAACTGAGAGTGGAGTTGAGCTTCTCAAAAAGCTCGTCTAATGGAGCGACAAGCTCGGGGTCAGAGTAATCGACATAAGCCTTGAGCGAGGTTGGCAGAATTTCAAGCCGCTTTATCGCCTGATGCTTTTTGAACTCGAGTCTGCTCACATCGTTGTCAAGATTTGCCGTGTCATACAAAAACTGAATGTTTCTGTCAACGGCGATGTCAAGCTCGTCGGCTAAACGGATGAGCGTTGCAAGATACGGCAGATGGACAATGTTGCCGTTCGACAGCTTGATTTCAGCGGGATATTCTGTTTTATTCAGCAGGTCAGTTTTTCTGTGCCCGCGAGAGGTTTGAACTATTGCAAAAAGATGCTCGGGCGAGGGAAAATCGAACAGGGGAGAGTATTTTTCGATAAACCTTCCGCTGAATTCGTTATGAAAAGCTCTGATTATCTCGTCCTTGCAGATGTCGGGGTTTTCTTTCATAAAATCCTGCACAATGGGAAGCTCAGCGGAAAAACGCTCGAAATCCTCGATTGAGATGCCCATTCCCGCGTCGTGCAGATATGCAGACATCAGCAGAATAAAAATTTCGTCGGTGTTAAGCAGGTCAATGTTATCTGCGATAAGCTCGTTGCAAAACGCAATAACCTCGAGAGAATGCAGAGCCGTGTGGTCGGTGTAGTTCGGGAAAATGGACTGATACTTTATCAGCATATTCTGAACACACAGCACGTTGTCGGAAAAAACCGTATGCAGTTGAGGGGCTTGCTCAATAAGCTTTGCTTCTAACTGAAAATCATAACTCATTATTTTATCCGCCGCAAATCTGTATAGTATTATTCGATGTCAAAAATATTTATCATACCCGTCATGACGAAGATTTCGTTTACAGTGCTGTTGACGGAAAGTATCTTCATATTTCCGTTTTGCGATTTCATTTTTTTGTAGGAAGCGAGTAGAACTCTCAGCCCAGCCGAGGAGAGGTATTCGAGCTCGGAAAAGTCAAAAATCAAGAGCTCAATACCGCTAATAACACTCTCAATTTCTCGTTCAAGCTGAGGTGCGGTGGCGGAATCCAAGCGCCCGATAACACTGACGGTGCATTCCTTATCAACAAGGCAATTTTTAATTTCCATAGCACACTAACCCCGCAAAAACAAGCATTTTTGTATTTAGGAAATACATATTAAAGATATCATATTAGTGCAGTATAGTCAACAGAATTACCCAAAACGAGGAAAAAACAAAGCTGAAAATTATAATTCGGAAAATCAAAAACCGAACGCTTGATTTTTGCACTGAAGGATATTGCCCTCGGTGGAGATATATTGAGGAAAAAAGGAAATCGTGCTAAGCACGGTGAAATCGAATCCACCAACCCGCCGCGAGGCGGATTTCACCCACGACAGTGGATTTCACCGCGAAGCGATTTAGCCCACCCGATAGGGTGGATTTAATTGAAAAAAGCTCATCCAATAGGATGAGCTTTTTTCTGTAGCTGAACCTGACGATTGATACAATGCACCCTCTGATTTGTGAGAGTGTTACTTCGCCTTCGGCGCGTCCATAAGCCCCGCTTCCTTGTGATCCTTGTAGCGGAGGACATATGCGACTAAAATATCAATCAAAATAATAAGAGGCGTGATGGCACCGATAGTCCAGATTCCTTCCGCCAGTTCAAAACTCATTCCAATCAATCTGAGGACAATCACAATACTCATGAGAATGATGTTCTGCTTTACTTTATGCAATCTTCCTGCAATATAGCAACACAACCCGAAAGCTAATGCACTGATAATCGCCTGCCATTGGCTGCTCAATTCCGCCAGCTGATAAATAGACAATATATGGGTTATGGCAAAAAACAGGATGATATATCTCAAGAGGTTTCCATGCGGCTTTCTAAAACCGCAAAAGGCATAGTACCCGAGCAATACGCAAACCAAAAGATTTGCAGCATCACTGTACATCCAAACACCTTTTCCTCCACTGGCCATGGAAATAATGCAAGCCACGATTGCGAAGGCTGTCAATATTCCACTGACGATATAAGCTGCCAAATGATTTGATTTCTTCTCCATATAATTTCCTCTCTTTTTTCAAAAATCAAAACAAAAAGACGCACTACGCCCGAAATCAAATTCGGCGCAGAGCGTCATTGTTTACAGTATATGCGTTGACAAAAGGACAGTATTCAGCTACGCTTGCTTGCTTGCTTGCTTGCTTGCTTAGCGATTGTTGCGCCGAACTGCATCCGAAGTCAACTCCTTTTCGTGGATTTTCTGTGGGCATATTGTAGCATACGGGAACGATTTTTACAAGCGGAATGTTTGAGAAAATGTGAATGAAGCTAAATGAAGACACTCGCTTCACTCGTTAATGAAGGCGGTGCTTCGCACCTAATGAAGCGAAGTCGCCCATAACTCTTTATCATTTCTTCATTAGCAAAGCGTCTTCATTCCTTCATTAGCCCGCAGGGCGACTTCATTGAAAAAAGCTCATCCGATAGGATGAGCTTTTTTCATGGTGCCGGTGGCCGGACTCGAACCGGCACGACGCAAGCATCAGAGGATTTTAAGTCCGCCGTGTCTACCATTCCACCACACCGGCATATACATCGGCTTTTTATTTTAGCATTGCTTATTCAATCTGTCAATATTTATAGATAACCCTTGCTAAACGGCAAGGTATTTGATATTATATTCTATTATAATATTTATTATGAGTAGTGTTAGAATATGAATTACAGTAAATGGAAAATCACAGACAGAGGGGATAATTCAGCGGCACTTTGTCAGGCGGGCTACACACCGCTTTTGGCTGAAATGCTGTGCGTTCGCGGCATCAGTACGCCCGAGGAAGCACAGCAATTTCTAAGCGGCGGAGCAGAGACGCTGTGCGAGCCTCTCGGACTCAAGGACATGGACAAGGCTGTTGCGAGAATTAAAGCCGCATTTGAAAAAGGGGAGAGCATTGCCGTTTACGGTGACTATGATGTTGACGGCATAACCTCAACCTGCCTCTTGACCGATTGGCTTATTGGCAGGGGCGTGAAGTGCTATCCCTACATTCCCGACCGCATTGAGGAGGGCTACGGCTTAAACTGCGCGGCAATAAAGGCACTCAGAGATAAGGGCGTCAGCCTTGTTATAACTGTTGACTGCGGCATAACTGCGTCTGAGGAGGTCGAGTATGCAAAGGGTATCGGTGTTGATTTAATCATTACCGACCACCATGAATGCAGAGAGCAGACCTTGCCGAAGGCGGCTGCCGTAATTGACCCGAAGCAGGATGCCTGCACATATCCGAATAAAGACCTTGCGGGCGTGGGTGTTGCGCTGAAGCTCGTTTGCGCCGTCGAGGGCGACAGTGAGGCTGTAATAAAAAAGTATGCGGATTTTGCGGCAATAGGAACTGTTGCCGATGTCGTGCCGCTTACGGGAGAAAACCGATATATTGTCCGCGAGGGCTTAAAATACATAGATGAAACCGTGCGCCCCGGAATTGCCGCCCTGCTTCGTGAGGCGGGAATGGAAAACAAAAAGGTCTCCTCATCGACGATAGGCTTTACGCTTGCACCGAGGCTCAATGCCGCGGGCAGACTCGGCTGTGTGTCTGTTGCGGGAAAGCTCCTGCTTACGCGTGATGAGGCTGAGGCAAACCTGCTTGCAACCGAGCTTTGCGAGCTTAACCGCCGCCGTCAGGCACTCGAAACGGATATCTGGGAGGACGCCTCACGCATGATGTCGGGGCAAAATCCCGAGACACCGATAGTGCTTGCGAGCGAAAAATGGCATCAAGGCGTTATCGGAATAGCCGCATCAAAGCTTGCAGAGCAGTATTCACTGCCGACAATAATGATTTGCCTTGACGGAGAAAAGGGCAAGGGCTCGTGCCGAAGCTATGCGGGCTTCAACCTTTTCGATGCGCTGTCGGCTTGTGCCGAGCATCTTGAGGGCTTCGGAGGGCACGCGCTTGCCGCGGGACTGAACATCAAAAAGGAAAAGCTTGAAGGCTTCTGCCAGGCATTCCGCAAATATTACCTTGAAAACAAAAATCTTGAGCTTCCAACACTCAACTGCGACCTCGAGGTAATAAATCCCTCGCTGCTCGATATGGACGGGGTTGAATCGCTCAACCGCCTTGAGCCCTTCGGAAGCGGAAACCCGAAGCCAGTTATGTGCATTTCGGGCGCAAAGCTCGATAAGGTAACGCCGATAGGCGGCGGCAGACATCTGCGCTTTATAGTCAATTTCAGAGGTGAGAGCTTTGAGTGCGTCTATTTTTCACACACCGAGGCAGACCTCAATGCAAATGTCGGCGACCGCATAGATATTGCGTTCACTCCGCAGATAAATGAATTCAGATACCGAAGCACTGTTCAGCTTCAAATCGTGGCGGTACGCCGCCATGACCCTAAGCCGCTGTGCATGAAAATGCTCGGACATTCGTCACAGCTGCCCCTGCGCGAGGCGGCGGCATACTGCCCCGACAGAGGCGCATTCGTGCGTGCGTGGCGTAAGCTTCAGGCGGCGGGCGGTGCTGTTGCCGCGGATATTGACGGCATTATCCGTCAGTGCCCCAAGGGACTTGAGCCGGAGCGCTTCTGCATCTGCCTTATTGCGCTGTGCGAGCTCGGATTGCTGCACAGATTAAAGCCCGACAGTGTGTTCGGAGCGAAAATCGTGTCGGGCTCGTCTAAGGTAAATCTTGAGGATTCACCGATAATCAAACGCTTGAAAGCGAGATATTAAAATGCACTCAGACAAAGGCACGGAAAATCTGAATATTACTCCGCTTGACCCCGATGCCATGTTTGAGGAGCTGACGCAGAAAATTGTCAGCGGCGGTATTGAGATGGACATGGGCAGACTTCGTGCGGCTTACGAGACTGCGCGGCTTGCCCATTCGGGACAGCTTCGCAAGGACGGCTCACCGTACGTGTCTCACTGTGTAGCCGCGGCGGACATTTCCGTTGACATGGGACTTGACGAGGACTCGGTTGTCGCGGCACTTTTGCACGATGTAATCGAGGACACTCAGCTTACGCATCACGATATTGCGCGTCAGTTCGGTGAGCCCGTTGCAAATATTGTCGAGGGTGTCACAAAGCTTACCCGAGTGCAGTACACGAGCAAGGAAGACGAGCAGATGGAAAATCTGCGCAAAATGCTCATGGCAATGGCAAAGGATATCCGCGTCATCCTGATAAAAATTGCCGACAGACTGCACAATATGCGCACAATGGCGTATCAGACCGAGGAAAAGCAGAGAAGCAAATCTCTCGAAACAATGGAGATTTATGCGCCTATCGCTCACCGCCTCGGTATGCAGAAGGCAAAATGGGAGCTTGAGGACCTCGCTCTTATGTACCTCGACCCGACGGGCTATAACGAGATAATGAACACTCTGCAGGAACGCAGGGCGACGCTCGAGAGCTTCATGTCAATCGTCGAGGACAAGATGAGAAAGCGTCTTGAGGAGGACGGACTGCACGTCACCGTTTACAGCCGAATTAAGCATATATACAGCATTTACCGCAAAATGTATGCTCAGAAGCTCGACATAAACGGCATTTTTGATCTCTGTGCCTTCCGTGTAATAGTCGATACAATACCCGATTGCTACAATGTTCTCGGCATAATCCATGATATGTTCAAGCCCGTCCCGGGTAGGTTTAAGGACTATATCTCAACCCCGAAGCCGAATATGTATCAGAGCGTGCATACGACGGTAATAGGCTCCGAGGGCATTCCCTTTGAGGTGCAGATAAGAACGTGGGATATGCACCGCACGGCTGAATACGGCATCGCGGCGCACTGGAAATATAAAATAGGCGATACGGGCATAAAAAACGGCGATGAGGAGAAGTTTGCGTGGGTGCGCAGACTGCTTGAAAGTCAGCAGGAGTCCGACGCAACAGACTTTTTCCACAATCTCAAGATTGATATGTTCGCCGACGAGGTATTCGTGTTCTCGCCGAAGGGCGACGTTATAAATCTCCCCGCGGGCGCAACGCCCATTGACTTTGCGTATTCTATACACTCGGCAGTAGGCAACAGCATGGTGGGTGCATCCGTAAACGGCAGAATCGTAACCTTTGACCATGTACTGCAAAACGGCGATATAGTCGAGGTGCGCACGGGTAAAAATGCCCCCGGACCGAGCCGCGATTGGCTGAATATAGCAAAGAGCGTATCGGCGCGTACAAAGATAAAGCAGTGGTTCAAGAAGGAGCGCCGCGAGGAAAATATTGTCCGCGGCAGAGAAATGTTTGAAGCCGAGCTGAAAAGCAAGGGGCTTCGCATGGACGATATAACGGGCGAGGATATTCTCCCTCAGCTTTTGAAAAAGGTGTCCTATGCCTCGCTTGATGAGATGTATGCCGCGATAGGCTACGGCGGAATGGCGGCTACGAGAGCTGTCAACCGCATAAAGGACGAGCTTTCAAGACTTCAGCATTCAACGGAAAAGCGCACGGTGCTCGATAAAGTGACCGAGGCAGCCGAGCGCAGAGAACAGCAGGCAAAAAGAACAGTCAAGCCCGTGCACGGTGTGCTTGTCGAGGGAATTGATAATTGCCTTATAAAGTTTTCGCGCTGCTGTACGCCTATCCCGGGTGACGGCATAATCGGCTACATTACCCGCGGGCAGGGCGTTTCAATACACAGAATTGACTGTGAGAATGCAAAGCGAAGAAACGATAAGCCCGAGGATATAGGGCGCTGGATTGATGTCAGCTGGGCTGACGAGATACGCGAGACCTATACAACGACTATAACCGTTGTATCCCGCGAGAGAAGCGGGCTTGTAATGGATATTGCAACGGTAATGAACGCACTCAATTCAAAGGTGCGAACAATAAATGCAAGAGATACGGGCGATAAAAGCCTCGTAGTAATAACACTTGAAACGAAGAGCCTTGACGAGCTTCAGACTGTAATCAACAGATTGCGTGGCATAAAGGGTGTAGTCGAGGTAAACAGAAACGGAGGAAAATCATGAGAGCTGTTTTAACAAGAGTTGACAGTGCATCCGTAGCAATCGGAGGCGAAATCAAAAGCAAAATAGGCAAGGGCTTTCTCGTATTGCTCGGTGTTCACGCTGAGGATACCGAGGCGGAGGCGATGAAAATTGCAGACAAAATCTGCGGTCTGCGTGTTTTCGAGGATGCTGACGGCAAAATGAACGTCAATCCTCTCGATGCGGGTGCCGAGCTTCTTATAATAAGTCAGTTTACGCTTTTTGCCGACTGCAAATCCCGCAGACCCGGCTTTTCAAAGGCGGCACGCCCCGACACCGCAATCCCGCTTTACGAGCTTGTCATCAAGCAGTGCCGTGAGCGCGGATTTGAGGTGAGTACGGGTGAATTCGGCGCGGAAATGAAGGTCGAGTCTATAAACGACGGTCCCGTAACCATTATTCTCGATACAAAGGAACTGTAATAATGAATATTAAAACCATACCCGTAGGTCAGCTTGAAACAAACTGCTACGTTGTCGTAAACGAGGACACACTCGAGTGCGTCGTAATCGACCCAGGCGACGAGAGCAACACAATACTCGATTACATCGAGGGCAACAAGCTTATCTGCCGCGCAATTATGCTCACTCACGGTCACTACGACCATGTCGGTGCGGTAAACGAGCTTATGACCGAGACGGGCTGTTGTATGTATATAAATCAACGCGATGAGGGCTATGAGCCCGGCATGAGCGCCATGAAGTTCAAGATGCCCGACGGCGGCAAATACTATGACGACGGGCAGCAGATATTCGAGGCGGGGCTCGAGTTTACCGTGCTTGCAACCCCGGGACATACACCGGGCGGAGTCTGCCTTATCTGCGGCGACGCACTGTTCACGGGCGACACTCTTTTCAGAGGCAGCTGCGGCAGAACAGATCTCCCCGGCGGCGATATGACTCAGGAAATGCAGTCACTCAAGCGTCTTTGTATGCTTGCAGGCGACTATGAGGTATATCCGGGGCACATGGACGGATCGAGCCTTGAGCGCGAAAGACGCTTTAATCACTATTGCAGAGAGGCAATGGCAAAGTTCTGATTTTCGGAGAGTGTAAATGTTCAAAACCTTTGTAACCGCGATGCTTCCCGTGCTTGAAATAAGGGGAGCAATACCCGTAGGAGTGGCATCAGGGCTCGACCCGTGGCTTGCATTTGCCGTGGGCTTTGCGGGCAATCTTCTGCCCATTCCGTTTTTGATACTGCTCACGAGGCTTGTAATCGAGTGGCTAAAGGAGCATAGTATACTCGTAAAATTCACAAGCTGGCTTGAGGATAAGGGCTCAAAGGAAGCGCAGAAGGTCAAAAAGTACAGCTTTTGGGGCTTGTTTGTTCTTGTCGCAATTCCTCTCCCCGGGACGGGGGCGTGGACGGGCGCACTTGTTGCCTCACTTTTGGATATGCGGCTTAAAAGGGCGATGCCCGCAATCGCACTCGGCGTTGCCGCGGCGGGACTTATAGTCCTTGCCGTAACCTGCGGAGTAATCTCCGTAGGCTCAATGATATAAAAAAGCAGGTGTGGAATAATAATTTCACACCTGCTTTTTTTACTTTATTTTATCTCATTCCCTTTTCGTAGGGGATGCCCTCTGCCTTAGGAGCTCTTGAGCTCTTGGAGGTAAGTGCGAGGACTACGAGTGAGATTATGTACGGCATCATGTTATAAATGCCGCTGGGGATGTGCAGTGCCGCGAGGAAGTCGAAGCCCGAATAGACGTTCGACAGAGCGCGGAACATACCGAACAGCAGTGCCGCCCATGCAATGTGCTTAGGCTTCCACTGACCGAAAATCATAACTGCGAGAGCAAGGAAGCCGAAGCCCGCAACGCCGACCTCGAATTTCCACTGGCTGACGCCTGCGGTGATATACACAAGACCGCCGAGACCGCCGAGTGCACCCGAGAGCAGAACGCCTGCCCAACGCATTTTGAGAACATCAATACCGACAGATGCCGCCGCCTGAGGATGCTCACCGCAAGCCATAAGCCTTAAGCCGAAGCGGGTGCGGTACAGCATAATTGCGACAAGCACGAGTGCGATAAGAGCAAGCAGCATGAACCAGTTGAACTCAAAGCTGCCGATGTTTACGAGAAATGCCTTCTTCTGAGCAATGTACTGAATTTCCGAGGAAACATTGTCGGGATTTTCAGCAGTGTTAATAGCCTTGACGATGACAGTTGCCGCGGCAACGCCGAGCATATTAAGCGCAGTGCCGACTATTGTCTGGTCTGCCTTGAAGTTAATGCAGGCAACTGCGAGCAGGGCAGAATAGATAACACCTGCAAGGATTGCCATAGCAACAGTGCAGACTATCGTGGCAAAAGCGGAAGCGTCAGCGGGCATATATTTCATCATAAGAGCACCGCCGAGTGCGCCGATAACCATTATGCCCTCAAGACCGAGATTGATAACGCCCGAATGCTCGGATATACAGCCGCCGAGTGCGACAAGAATGAGAACGGAAGCAAATATCAGAGTGTACTGAATAAGCAATAACATTACTTGTCACCTCCCTGTGCCGCTTCTGCGGCAAGTTCCTTTTCGCGTTCGGCAGTGCGTTCCTCAGCTCTTGACAGTCTCGAGTTAATCGACTGTCTCAAGAATAGAACGAAGCCGCAGAGGTAAATGATAATCGAGGAGATAAGGTCGGATATCTGCGAGCAGTACATTGTCTTGTCAACGTAGCCGCCGCCGTTGGTGATGTGCTGAATGAAGAACGAGGACAGCAGCGAGCCAAGCGGGTCAAGACAGCCGAGGAATGCCGCGGCTATGCCGTTGAAGCCCATACCGGGGACGGATGACTGTGAGCAGGACCACTGCTCCATACCCGTTAAGTACAGCAGTGCCGCACCCATACCTGCGAGTCCGCCGCCGATAATCAGAGTAACGATTATGTTTCTCTTTTCCTTCATGCCGCAGTATTTAGCGGCATTCTTGTTGTTGCCCGTCGCTCTGAGCTCATAACCGAACTTTGTCTTTTCAAGAACGATTTTAACAACAATAGCGGCGATAATTGCAAGAGGAACAGCGATTGTGACGTACTGATTGTTGCCGAAAAGCTTGTCAAGTCCCATAGTCGGCAGGATTGCCTCGGAGTTGAAGCTTGAGATATTGTTTGTGTAGGGGCTTGCGGATTCCTTTACGTTTGAAAGGATGATGTTGACCGTGTAAAGTCCGATCCAGTTAAGCATAATGCCCGAGATAACCTCGTTGACATTGCAGTATGCCTTGAGAACGCCCGATACAGCGCCGAACAGTGCACCTGCCGCGATTGCGAGAAGCAGGCAGACGATCCACGGGCACTGCCATGCGAGTGCGGCGTAAATGCTTATGCCTGCACCTGCAACATACTGACCTGCAACGCCGATGTTAAACAAACCGACCTTGTAGGCGAACAGAATGGACAGCGAGCACATTACAAGCGGTGCCGCCTTTACAAGTGTGCCGCCGAAGTATTTGGATCTTGCAGGACCTGCGGGGTAGAAGAAGAAATTCTTAATAACTGCGGATATAGCCTTACCCGCACCGTTGGGGTTAATGAAAAGAAGCACAATATAGCCGATAAATACGCCGAGTATGACGCACGCGAGCGAGCAAATCAGAGACTGAACGGCGTTGTTTCTCAAAAGGGAGGATTTAGTTTTCATCTTGCACCGCCCTTCTCTTAGCACCAGCCATATACAGGCCGAGCTCCTTCTCATCGGTTTCCTTCGGGTTGAACTCGCCGACTATCTCACCCTCGTACATAACGAGAATTCTGTCGGGCAGGTCCATGACCTCATCAAGCTCGAGCGAGATAAGCAGACACGCCTTGCCTGCATCGCGCTGAGCAACAAGCTGCTTGTGGATATACTCAATTGCGCCTACGTCAAGACCTCTTGTCGGCTGAACAGCGACGAGCAGGTCGGGATTTTTGTCAATCTCACGGGCAATAATAGCCTTCTGCTGATTGCCGCCCGACATACTGCGTGTTGCTGTAATGGGACCCTGACCTGAGCGAATGTCGTACATCTCAATGAGCTTGTCGGCGTATTCGCGGATGGGTTTGCGCTTTAAGAAACCCGCCTTGTCGGTGAACTGACTGTTAAAGTAGGTCTGCAAAATGAGGTTATATTCAAGAGAGTAGTCAAGCACAAGACCGTGCTTATGTCTGTCCTCGGGGATATGGCTCATGCCCGAGGTGTTTCTCTTGCGGATTGATGCCTTTGTAATGTCCTTGCCGTTGAGCTTGACAGAGCCCTTCTTCGCGGGCTCAAGACCTGTAATGCCGTAAACAAGCTCGGTTTGACCGTTGCCGTCGATGCCTGCTATGCAGACGATTTCACCTGCACGCACCTTGAAGGAAACATCCTTGACCGCGTCGTTGCTATGCACCTTGGAGGCGACGGTAAGACCTTCAACCTCAAGCACGACATCGCCCTTATTAGCGGGCTTTTTCTCAACGTGGAAGTTTACGTTTCTGCCGACCATCATTGCGGAAAGCTCCTCAACGGTGGTGTTCTTTGTTTCGACTGTGCCTATGTACTTGCCCTTGCGCAATACGGTGCAGCGGTCGGCAACAGCCATGATCTCATTGAGCTTGTGCGAGATGAAAAGTATGCTCTTGCCCTCAGCGGCAAGGCTTTTCATGATGCGCATGAGCTCGTCAATTTCCTGCGGAGTCAAAACTGCGGTAGGCTCGTCGAAAATGAGTATCTCATTTTCGCGGTAGAGCATCTTGAGAATTTCAGTTCTCTGCTGCATACCGACGGTGATGTCCTCAATAATGGCATCGGGCTCAACGTGCAGACCGTATTTCTCGCTCAGATCTACAATTCTGCGGCGAGCCTCGTCCTTCTTGAGAAGACCGAGCTTTGAAGCTGGCTCAACGCCGAGAATGATGTTGTCGAGTACGGAGAAGCACTCAACGAGCTTGAAGTGCTGATGCACCATGCCTATGCCGAGGTCATTTGCATCGTTCGGGTCATTGATTTTTACCTCAACGCCGTCCTTTTTGATTACACCGCGCTCAGGCTGATATAATCCGAAAAGAACGCTCATTAGGGTTGATTTGCCTGCTCCGTTTTCGCCGAGCAGGGCGTGAATTTCGCCTTTTTTGAGCTGAAGGGTGATGTTGTCGTTTGCAATTATGCCGGGAAAAATTTTGGTAATGTTCAGCATTTCTATTGCGAACTGCTCATCCAAATAAATCTACCTCCCCCTTGTTTGATGAATATATCATACTATATAAACAGTCATATTTCAAATAAAATAACTAAATGAAGTGAATTATTTGCTTTTTCGCTTCAAGGTCTTCAGATATGCCTTCTGCGAAGGCGTAATTCTGTTGCTTTCGCACGCCTTTTGAATTGTTTTTGCGTGCACCCAATCACTCAGTCGGTTCTGCTGAAGATAAATGACCGCATCGTCCCACTGCTTTGCAAGTGCCGTGGCATAAAACCACGCAATCATCATTTTGACATAGTATTCTTCGCTGTTAACCGAGGCGGGAAGCTCGAGATACGAGGCATCGAAGGCATCATCAAGATAGTGCGTCATCAGCATATTTATACCGAAGCGGCAAATATAGGTGCTGTCGGACGAAATCCAGTTTTTAATCTCATTAAACAGCTCTGTTTTGTGCTTTGAAAATACCCTCGGCATAAGTGTGTCGCAAACAGCCCAGTTGTCGACATAGGGCAGAAACGCCTCAACACGCGTAAGACCTGTATTGTAATCCTTTTTGCCCGCAATTATAAATGAATGGAGGAGATTTTCCTCGTAATAATCGTGCGGCAGGGTATCGAGAAAATCCCTGCACTCGGTCGACTTCGCAAATTCTTTTGCAAGCTTTCTGAGCATGGGGACACGCACACCTATAATACTCTCGGGATTAACAGTCGGATTGAGCTTTGAGATGAAAGCGGCATACTCCGCTTCGGACAGCTCAAATAATTTTTCCTGCAGATTAGTCATAAAAACCTCAAAAAAATAAGGAGCAGCAATGCTGCTCCTTATTATACGCTTAAATTACTTGATGGAGCCCTGGTCGGTGACAACAGTGTGACCTGCGTCAACTGCGGGCATTGCGGTGATGTCGTTGGAAACGGTTACATCGCCGTTGAACATGGAAGCAACAAGTGCGGTGTAGTCTTCCTGAGTGAACTTGCCGTCTGCCCACTGAGTGGTCTCCATGGGAATCTGGACATAGTTGTCGGTGGGAGTCTCAGCGGAAACGAGGCCGAGGGTCTCAATCTTGCCGCCGTAGTTTGCCCAGTTGCCTGCGAGAGTCTCGGAAAGCATGGTCTTAACGGTTGCGCCGAGGCCCTTCATTGCGGAGGTAACGGTCATGCCTTCGCCGTAGCTGCCGTCGATGATGCCTGCCTGGTCAACGTCAACGCCGATGACCTTGCCGTCAACCTTAGCTGCTGCTTCTGCTGCAGATGCGTAGATGCCGCCGCCGCAAGCGAAGACAACCTCAGTACCTGCGGAGTACCAGGTATCCATCTTTGCAGTGATGTCTGCATCGCCGAAGAACTGGCCGCCGTAGATGTAGTTGATCTCAATCTGAGTGTCGAGCTCAACAGCTGCTGCGTCTGCACCCTGAACGAAGCCGTAGCCGTAGCGGATAACTGCGGGAACTGCCATGCCGCCGAGGAAGCCGAGCTTGGTATAGCCGAGCTTAACTGCTGCGTAGCCTGCCATGTAGCCGCACAGCTCTTCCTGGTAAACTGCGCAGTAAACATTGTCATTGATGTGCTCGGGATTGTTTTCGTCAATCAGACCGGCCTGAGCGCCTGTGTCGTCATGATTGTAGAAGGAGTCGTAGAGGTCGTACTCGGAAACGTCGAGGCCGATGAACTTAACGTCCTTGTAGGTGTCCTGGCAAACAGCAATTGTACCTGCAAATGCGTAGCCGGGCATTACGATGACGTTGAAGCCTTCTGCAACAGCCTGGTCAACCATCTCGATACGGGCTGCGGTGCTGTCTGCGGTGGGCTTGTAGTAAGTGAACTCAATGCCGTTCTCATCGCAGTAAGCCTTGCAGGCTTCGTAGGTGGTCTGGTTAAAGGACTGGTCGGTGATGTCGCCGTAGTCGGTAATCATAGCTACCTTGTACTCTGCATCGGTATCGCCGCTTTTGTCGTCGGTGTTGCCGCAGGCACACAGAGCGAATACCATGCACAGAGCGAGCATCAGTGCAAGAAATCTTTTCATGTTTTTTCCTCCGTAAATATTCTTTTAATATTGCGCTTCATTTGTTGGGTGATGTGATTATACACACCACATATTGATTATATATCAGCTTTCACGCTAAATCAAGCTATATTTAGAGGTTTTAGTCTATTTCAGACATTTTTACGGCGGTGTCGAGAGCAACCTCAATCATCTGAGTCAGAGAAAGCTGACGGTCGGCGGGTGAAAGAGCCTCGCCTCTGTAAAGATGATCGGAAATTGTGCAGATGCAAAGAGCACGCTTGCCCGCGGCCGCGGCATTCAGATACAGCCCTGCCGACTCCATTTCGACTGCCATTACGCCCATTTTGCGCCATTTATCGTTGCTGTCACAGCCCGCGGGAGCATAAAAAACATCCGAGGAGAGGATGTTGCCGACCTTCATATCAATACCGTGCTCCTTAGCCACGGAGACGGCAGTGCTCAAAAGCGTGTAGTCTGCAATGGGTGCGTAGGTGCCGTTGACCTCAAACTGATGAATGTAGTTTGAGTCCGTGCAGGCACCCTGACCTGCCACGAGGTCCATAAGCTTCAGGTCATCTCTCAGTGCACCTGCCGAGCCTATGCGGATAATATTGTCAACATCATAGAAGTTATAAAGCTCATAGCTGTAAATGCCGATAGCGGGAGTGCCCATGCCCGATGCCATAACGGAAACGGGAACACCCTTCCATGTACCCGTATGTCCCTGCACACCGCGAACATTGTTTACAAGCACGGGATTTTCAAGAAAAGTCTCTGCGATGAATTTTGCACGCAGGGGGTCGCCCGGCATAAGAACGGTTTTTGCAAAGTCTTCTTTTTTAGCGTTTATATGGGGAGTGGGGATAGGCATGTTTTTTCCTCCTGATTTTTTTCTACAGCTTGAATTATACCAAACAAAATGTAAAAGTCAAATTGCATACGGGCGATTTTTGTGATATATTTTTCATATATAGAAAAAATGGGGTGCAGAAATTTGAACGATGTAATTGTAATAGGTATTGCGGGCGGCACGGGAAGCGGCAAAACCACCTTAACGAGAAAAATTATGCAGAATTTCGGCGGCGAAGTCAGCGTTATCTACCACGATAATTACTATAAAGCGCATCACGGCATGACCTATAATGAAAGAACGAAGCTCAATTATGACCATCCCGACGCTTTTGACACAGACCTTCTAATAGCGGACCTCAAAAAGCTTCGTCGCGGTGAAGCGGTACGCTGTCCCGTCTATGACTACACAATTCATGACCGTTCCGAAAAAACCGTGATGATAAAGCCCGCGAGGGTTATTGTCCTTGAGGGCATAATGATTTTCCAAAGCATGGAGCTTTGTAGGCTTATGGATATCAAGATTTATGTCGATACCGATGCCGATGTAAGAATACTGCGCAGAGTAGTGCGTGACGTACGTGACAGGGGCAGAAGCCTTGAAAGCGTCGTAAATCAGTATCTGACAACCGTCAAGCCCATGCACGAGCAGTATGTTGAGCCCTCAAAGCGCAGAGCAGATATAATAATCCCCGAGGGCGGTCATAATCAGGTCGCACTTGAAATGGTGCTTGAACGGGTGAGGGCGCATCTGTCGAAATAAGCGCTATATTATATAATGTAGGAGAAGACTATGGCAAAGCTGTATTTCAAATACGGAGCAATGGGCTCGTCAAAATCGGCTCAGGCTCTTATTACACAGTTTAACTACGAGGAGCTCGGTATGTCTGTTTGGATGATTAAGCCGAGCATTGACACCCGCGACGGTGCCGATATAATAAAAAGCCGCATAGGCTTAGAGCGCAAGGCGCAGATAATAACCCCCGAGCAGGATATAGTGAAGGAGTATGCAAAGGCGGGCTGTCACGATGTTATTATCTCCGATGAGTCGCAGTTTTTCACTCCCGAGCAGATTGACCAGCTTCGTGAGCTTGTTGACTTTGAGGACATTCCCGTACTGTGCTTCGGACTGCGCACCGACTTTTTGACGCATCTTTTCCCCGGCTCAATGCGCCTTATGGAGCTTGCGGACTCCATAACCGAGATTAAAACCGTCTGCGCCTGCGGACGAAAGGCAACCGTAAACGCGAGAATTGACGAAAACGGCAGAGTTATAACCGAGGGTGCGCAGGTGTTCCTCGGCGGCAACGACAGCTACATTGCTATGTGCCACCGCTGCTGGAAAAAGAAGATTTACAAGCAAGAGGGACAGACCTACATTTTTTAAAGAGAGGTAAGCTGCAATGAAAAACGTGTTCGGCAATCTCTATGATAAAAGCAGAGATACCACCCGATGCGACGGCGAGCGATTTATAACCGCCCGCACGGATTTGCAATTCAATAAAGAGCTTGAGGCGTTTTCAAGCGACGCTGTCGATGTTGCAGAGAGTGCCGTGCTCCCATTATGGCTGCAGATAATAAGAGGGATATGCTGTTTCGGCGGAATTTGCCTTATTTTGAGCATTTCAAAAAACATAGGTGAGCTTAGCTTTGCCGAAATGTTTCATAATGCACCCGTATTGCTCTCAAGCTGTAGTGTCGCGGCGGTTCTGTGGATTGCCTTGTCGGTTTATGAAAGGATAAAGCTCAAACGGGTGATGAGCAGTGCAGAATTAAAGCAGGTTGAGCACAGCTTTGATGAGCTCAACGCAAGAAGCGAAAAAGAGCTCAATGTGCCGTCAGACTATGTCAAGGTCGATGTGCTGTCGTTTGAATACACCGTGAAGAACGGCAAGGAAAAGCTGAGAGATCAGATATACTACAGCTATTCAAACGATGAGATGAAGCTTTTTAAGCAGGGCGATAATCTCTGCCTTGCAGATATGCAGGCAGTGTATTCGATACCGATTTCCGACTGCAAAAAATACATACTCAAAAAGCGCAGAGCCCATGTCGATACATGGAACAAGGATGAGCCCTTCAATAAGGGCGAGTACAAGCAGTACAGAATAAAAGCCGAAGACGATGACAGTCTGCACGTAAAATACTATGCCTTACAGATTTCCGATGTTTTCGGTGAATATGAGCTGTTTTTCCCCGAATACGAGCTCAAGGCATTCAAGGCGATAGCCAACGTACCCGACGATATAGAATAAAACAAGTCTCCTCAAAACGAGGAGACTTGTTTTGTTTAATCCACTTTTGTGATTGATTTCATGGTCTCGGGTTTGATTTTCACCACTTTTCGGTCAAAAGTGATTAAACCGTTAACCTCGTCCTCCACATCGGAAAGCTGGGTATATACTGCCGCGGCTAAGCCCTGCTTATAAGCGGTGGCGATCTCGTCGGAATACAGCTTGCGCAGTGCTTTTTCAAGCTCAGAGGCGGATTTGAGCTTTTTGTAGCCGAAATCCTTGTCGTTGAAGGCGTGCCCCTTGCATTTGAGGTTGTAGCCGCCGAATTCGGAGAGGAGCACGGCTCTGCCGAGCTTATCGGGCTTGAAGGAATACTTCTTGAAATAAACGTGCAGGCTCTTAGTATCGCCGACCTTCTGGTCGTGCCAGCCCGAGGCGTGGTCAACCGTGCGTGTCGGATCCATTTCGGAGATTTTTGCCGCAATTCTCGCGGCATCGAACTGCCCCCAGCCCTCGTTAAACGGCACCCACATTGCAATGCACGGGCAGTTATAAAGAGTGTCAATCATCTCGTTGAGCTCGGTTTCGTAGCGGGCTCTGCCGTCAACATCGTCGCGGGCAAAGAGCTTGTAGTTTTTGTCGCTCAGATGAATACCCGTGACAAGGGGCGCCGTTACAAGCGCGGTGTTGTACTCGCCGCCGCCGTTGACCATATCCTGCCATACGAGCATACCGAGTCTGTCGCAGTGATAGTACCAGCGCAGAGGCTCAACCTTAATATGCTTGCGGAGCATATTGTAGCCCATGTCCTTTGCGGTCTGAATGTCGAATATCATTGCCTCGTCACTCGGCGCGGTATACATACCGTCCGACCAGTAGCCCTGGTCGAGCAAGCCGTTGTGGAAATACGGATTTCCGTTTAAGAACAGGCGCTTTACGCCCTGCTCATCCTTCTCAACAGAGAATTTGCGCATGGCAAAGTAGCTGTCAACCTTATCCTCTCCGCAGATGACGGAGAAATCGTACAGCTTCGGATTTTCGGGTGTCCATGCCTCAAAATCGGGCACGGGGATTTTAGCGGGCAGGGGATAGGTCTTGCCGTTAAACACCGCGGAGGGCTTTTTCTCGCCTACGGTATCGGCTATGACCTCAACGCAGGCGTTGTCGAAATCGGGGGTGATTTTAAGACTTTTAATGCACGCCTCGGGCACGCACTCAGCCCACACACTCTGCCATATTCCGCTTTGCGGAGTGTACCATATTCCGCCGCGCTCTGTTTTCTGCTTGCCTCTTGAGTGGTAGCTCGTATCTGACAAATCGCGGACGCTGACGGACAGCTCGTTTGTGCCTTTTCTCAGAAAGCCCGTGGCATCAAAATCGAAGGGGAGGTAACCGCCTATGTGACGGTAGGCGCGCATTCCGTTAATGTAAACTGTGCATGACTGGTCAACTGCACCGAAGTGCAGTATAACTCTGCCAGAGCACTCGGGACGCTCCCACTCGCGGCGATACCAAAGATATTCGTCGGGCTGTGTTGCTCTGCCTACACCCGAAAGCTCACATTCGGGCGAGAAGGGGACAAGTATCTTGCCCTCCCATTTTTCGGGCTGTTTTTCGCCCGCAGGCGTATATGCGTAATCCCACAGACCGTTAAGGTTTATAAAAGAGTCTCTGCGCATCTGCGGACGGGGGTACTCCGGCAGAACATTGCTCTTGTCGAGCTTCTCTCCCCACACTGTCAACATGGCTTTTCCTCCATACATTTAATATATATAAATTATACAGCATATAATTGAATTTGATAAGCCCCAAATTAGATAAACAGTAAATATATATAAAATATGTATGGTAGTTCGTTTTTTGCGTTATTTTGCACACAATTGTTAATCATTTGACAGGATTTCGGGCTAAAATATACGAAAAAATGCTAAAAATCGAGTCATTGATTATAGACACAAAACATAGTTTATGTTATATTTAAGGATGTCATAAAATAGAGAGGTGATGCAAATGCCCTATAAGTTCCGTGGCGGCGTACATCCCAACTATATGAAGGCTCCGGAAGAACCCGTAGTCGTCATTACCCCGCCGCCCCAGGTTGTAGTTCCGATGGCACAGCACATCGGCGCACCTTGCCAGCCGCTGGTTGCGGTCGGTGATTATGTCACAATGGGACAGAAAATCGGCGAAAATCCCGCCACTGTTTCTGCACCTGTGCATTCTCCCGTATCCGGCAAGGTAATCAAAGTCGAACCCAGACTCCATCCTCTGGGCGACATGATCATGGCAGTCGTAATCGAAAACGACTTCCAGGATACCCCCTGCACCGACATGGCTCCTCTTACAGAAGAAGAGCTCAAGGACCAGGAAGCCATCCTCACCAGACTGCGTGAGGCGGGCATCGTCGGCATGGGCGGTGCAATGTTCCCGACCGCATTCAAAATCCGCGGCGGTCTCGGCAAGGTCGATACTCTCATCATAAACGGTGCAGAGTGTGAGCCTTACCTCAACGGCGACCACTGGACAATGCGTCTTCATCCCGAAGAGCTGCTCAAGGGTATTGAGCTGGCACGCATTGCAAGCGGACTGGACAAGGCATATTACGGCATTGAGAAGAATAAGATGGACGCCATCGACCTTCTCAACTCCAAGAATCCTGCCCAGTACGGTGTCGAGATTGTTCCCGAAGAGGTCAAATATCCTCAGGGCGCTGAGAAAATGCAGATTAAGGTCATCACAAACCGTGAGGTCAAGCCCGGCGGTCTGCCCGCAGGCGTAGGCTGCAATGTTATCAGCACTCAGACTGCATACGCAATCTACAAGGCATGCTATCTCGGCATCCCCTGCTACGAGCGTATTCTCACAGTCGGCGGCTCCGCTGTCAACAAGCCCTACAACCTTCAGTGCCGTATCGGTACTCCCTTCAGCTACATTGCAGAGCAGTGCGGCGGCTTCATCAAGACCCCCAAGAAGATAGTTCTCGGCGGACCCATGATGGGCCTTATCGCAACAAGCCTCGATGCAGTCAATATCAAGGGCACCGCAGGCATCCTGTTCTTCACCGAGGAAGAGGATAAGACGGTTGAAAATCCCACCTGCATCCACTGCGGCAAGTGCCTCACCGTTTGCCCGATGGGACTTGAACCGCTTTACATGTATATGTATTTCAAGAAGGGTGACTTCGAGAACATGAAGAAGTACCATATTCTTGATTGCTTCGAGTGCGGCAGCTGCTCCTACAACTGCCCCGGCAGAATGCCGCTTACTCACTCCTTCAAGACCGCAAAGCTCCTCTTTGCTAAGAAGGCGGCAGATGAGAAGGCTCGTGCAGCAGCAAAGGAGGCAGAGAACAAATGATAACAAAAGAATACACATTTGACGCTTCCTACCAGCCTCAGGTAAGAACAAACACTGATACCTCCCGCATAATGCTGGATGTAATCATTGCACTTGTTCCCGCCATGATAGTCTCCGTGCTCATGTTCGGAGCAAAGGCACTTCTGCTTCTGCTTGTATCCGTTGCTTCCGCAGTTTTCTGGGAGTGGGGATACCGCAAGCTCATGAAAAAGCACGACACCATCGGCGATTTGTCGGCATGCGTAACAGGTGTTCTTGTTGCAATGGTATGCCCGATCAGCGCTCAGTGGTGGATGATGGTCGTCGGCACCTTCTTTGCAATTGTTGTTGTAAAGCAGCTTTACGGCGGCATCGGCAAGAACTTTGTCAACCCCGCACTTGCAGGCCGTGCATTTATGATGGCTTCCTGGGCGGCAATCATGACGACATGGACTGTTCCCAACAGCCTCGCAGGAATTGACGGCGTTTCCGCCGCAACTCCTCTGTCCTACCTGTACGGCACCGAAGCAATGCCCGAATACTTCTCCTTCTGCAATCTCTTCATCGGCAATGTTTCCGGCTGTATCGGCGAGGTCAGCGCACTTGCACTTCTTGTCGGCGGCATCTATCTTATTGCCCGCAAGGTAATAAGCTGGCGTGTTCCCGTATCCTTCATCGGCACTGTTGCAGTCCTGACCCTTATCTTCGGTCACGAGGGCTACTCCAATGTTGAGTTCATGGTTTACAACCTCCTGTCCGGCGGTCTGATGCTCGGCGCTATCTTCATGGCAACCGATTATTCCTCCTGCCCGACATCCCTCAACGGCAAGCTGCTGTACGGCTTCGGCTGTGGTGCTCTTACCGTTCTCATCCGCTACTTTGGCTCCTTCCCCGAAGGCGTCTCTTACGCAATCCTCATCATGAACCTGTGCGCATGGGCAATTGATAAGGGCTTCCGCAACAGACAGTTCGGCGTAACTAAGGAAGACATCAAGGCGGCAAAGAAGGCAGCAAAGGAGGCGAAGGCATGAATAAGATAGTTAAACTCGCACTTATTTTGTTCCTTGTTTCCGCAATCGTTGCAGGTGTTCTCGGCGGCATATATGTTGTCACCAAGCCCACCATTGACGCAAACAATGCAGCAACAACTGCAAAGGCTTACTCAGAGGTTCTTCCCGAGGGTGTAGCCGCAGATCCCACCGCTTCCGAGGCAATAGGCGAAACCGTTGACAACAGCGGCAACTCCGTCACACTCGTAAGCGTAACTCCCGCAGACGACGGCAAGACCTATGTCGTCGAGACAAGCGCTGTCGGCTCCCAGGGCACAATCAGCATGGCAGTCGGCGTTGATTCCGAGACAGGCACCTGCACAGGTATAGCAATAATCGCAAGCTCTGAGACCTCAGGTCTCGGCGCTGAGGCAAGCAAGCCCTTCTTCAAGGACCAACTCGTCGGCTGTGATACAACCGCTATCCACATCACCAAGCAGGGCGGCACTGTTGAGGCTATCACAGGCGCAACAATTACATCTAAGGCAGTAACCAATTCGGCAGCCGCCGCAATTGATTATGTCATGAATATGGGTTAAGGAGGTTGTCGAAATGAATGTGAAAAAACAGTTTAAGGACGGCCTTATCACCAATAACCCCGTTCTTGTTCAGCTTCTCGGTATGTGCTCTACCATGGCAATCACCACAAGCCTCTTCAACGGCATCGGTATGGGCATTTCCGTTCTGGTCATTCTGACCTGTTGTAACGTAGTTATCTCCGCAATGCGTAAGGTAATCCCCAACGATATCCGTATCGCAGTTTTCGTTGTCATCATCGCAGGCTTCGTTACTATCGTTGACTACGTTCTTAAAGCATATATCCCCGCACTGAGCGAATCTCTCGGTGTTTTCATTCCCCTGATCGTTGTTAACTGCATCATCATCGGCCGTGCCGAAGCTTTTGCGGCTAAGAACTCCGTCGCGGCATCCGCACTCGACGGTATCTTCCAGGGCCTAGGCTACACCGTAGTTCTTTGCGTAATGTGCATCATCCGTGAGCTGCTCGGCAAGGGCACCTTCGGCGGCGGCATCCTCAATGGCGGCGACGGTATCGCACTGTTCGGCTCCAACTTCCAGGGTGCAATGATTCTCACCATGCCCTTCGGCGGCTTCCTCACTCTGGGCTGCCTGATTGCACTTATGCAGTATGCTCTGCGTAAGTCAAAGGAAAAGAAAGCAAAGGAGGAAGATAAGTAATGGGTCTGTTAACAAGTATTCTGTCCATTTCTCTGGGTGCAATTCTGATAAATAACTTTATCTTCTCCCAGTTCCTCGGCTGCTGCCCGTTCCTGGGCTGCTCCTCGAAGGTTGACACTGCAGTCGGCATGGGCCTCGCAGTTACCTTCGTTATGGGTCTCGCTTCTGCAATCTGCTCACTTATCAACACCTACATACTCGTTGCTGAAACCAGCATCTTCGGCGTTGACCTGAGCTTCCTGCAGACTCTGACCTTCATCCTCGTAATCGCCGCACTCGTACAGTTCGTTGAGATGTTCCTCAAGAAGGCAATCCCCTCCCTGTACTCCGCACTTGGTATCTATCTTCCCCTTATCACTACCAACTGCGCAGTTCTCGGCGTTGTTCTTCTTAACGTTCAGAACAGCTACAACTTCATCGAGTCCACAGTTTACGGTATCACCGGCGGCCTCGGCTTCCTGCTTGCAATCGTACTGTTCGCATCCGTCCGTGAGCGCGTTCAGTTCGCTGAGTATCCTGAAAGCTTTGAAGGCTTCCCGATCTGTCTTGTAACCGCATCCCTGCTTGCTCTTGCATTCATGGGCTTCAGCGGCATGAAGATATTCTGATAGGAGGGCAATGTAATGACATATGTAATTTACGCTATTGCCATCCTCGGCATTCTCGGTGCTGTATTCGGCGCCATCCTCGCAATCGCATCCAAGGTTTTTGCAGTTGAAGTTGACCCCAAGCAGGCTGCTGTCCGCGAGTGTCTCGCAGGCGCAAACTGCGGCGGCTGTGGCTTCCCCGGCTGTGACGGCTATGCCGCCGCAGTTGCAAATGGCGAAGCACCTGTCAATAAGTGTGTTGCCGCAGGTCCCGAAGCAGCAGAAAAAATCGCTGAGATTATGGGCGTTGCCGCAGGCGAAGCAGTCAAAATGGTTGCATTCGTACCCTGCTCAGGCACCGAGGGACACGCTGTTAAGCGCTTTAACTACGACGGACCCAAGAACTGCCAGGCAGCAATGCTGTTCGGCGGTAAGAGCAACATGGATTGCCGCTTTGCCTGTATCGGTCTGGGCAACTGTGCCGATGCCTGCCAGTTCGGCGCCATGAAGATAGTTGACGGTGTTGCAAAGGTTGACCGTGAACAGTGCGTCGGCTGTGGCGCTTGTGTTGACGCCTGCCCCAAGAAGATCGTCAAGCTCGTCCGCTATGATCAGTTCGTCGAAGTCGCTTGCTCAAGCCACGACAAGGGCGCCGCTGTCAACAAAATCTGCGAAGCAGGCTGTATCGGCTGCATGAAGTGCCAGCGCGAATGCCCCGCAGATGCAATTGTTGTAACAGACAACCTTGCGATGATCGATATTTCCAAGTGCGTACAGTGCGGTCACTGCGCCGACATCTGCCCGCGCCACATAATCAAGTTCCAGTACAAGATCTGATTATTTTTAATTTCAAAACTGCCTGAACGATTTTCGTTCAGGCAGTTTTTTCATGTATAAGCATTTTATTTCCGCAAAAGCTATACGAAAAACATGGAGTGATTTTGCGTGAGTATAAAGAGGAAGAAGCTTATATTGGCAGTGGCACTTATCTTTGCCGTCAATATCCTTATTATTGCCCTTGCACAGTCGGCTGATGCGGCGCTGTATAAAAAGGGATCAAGCGGTGCAACAGTGACCGAAATTCAAACACGCCTGAAAAGCTGGGGCTATTATACGGGAAGCATCGACGGAATATACGGCAGTAAAACCGAAAATGCGGTGAAGTATTTTCAAAGAACAAACGAACTCGCCGTTGACGGTCAGGCAGGGGATAAAACCCTTGCCGCGATGGGCATATATGTAAAGCAAAGCAGCTCATCAAGCAGCGGAGATGTGTATTTGCTTGCAAGACTTATATCCGCAGAGGCGAGGGGAGAGCCATATATCGGGCAGGTCGCAGTCGGCGCGGTGGTCATGAACAGAGTAAGGCATTCATCATTCCCGAATACACTGTCGGGCGTTGTGTATCAGTCGGGAGCCTTCTCCTGTCTCGATGACGGACAGTTTAATCAACCGATAACCGACAGTGCGTATAAGGCGGCAAAGGAGGCGTTAAGCGGAACAGACCCGACGGGCGGCGCAATATACTATTTTAACCCCGCAACAGCAACAAGCTCGTGGATATGGTCACGCCCCGTGTTGCTTGTAATAGGAAATCACAGATTTTGCGCTTGACTATTAAGAAGCATAAATATAAAATATAACGCACACACCAAGGCGGCAAAACCGCCGTACATAGGACGGTAAAGATTATGAGTAATTGCCCGAATTGCGGAGCGTACATACCCGAAGGCGGAACAATATGCCTCGCCTGCGGCTGGAAGCCCGAAAAAACAGAAGGAAATATGTTTGAGGATTTGTTCCCAAAGGATAATCCGTATATAAACTATCTCCAGCAGGTAATGGATACAATGGTCAACGAGTTTCCGAAGGACTCGCAGGGATTTGAGCACGATAATTCAGGCTGGACTGCCGCGGCAGGATACCTCGGACCGATGTTCATTTATACATATCTGAAGAATAAGGATAACGAGCTCGTTGCATACCATGCAAACCAGGCGTGCATACTATTTGCTTGCTCGATGCTGAACAACATGGCAGGCAAAATTCCCGTCGTCGGCGGCATAATAAAGAGACTCGGTGCAACGGCAATTATGCTCTTGTCATTTATGGGCGCGAAGAACGCCGTAGCAAAGTCAAAAACACCGCTTCCCATAGTTGGAAGCCTTAATATCAGCATACTTAAGTGAGTAATTTTTTGCGGCAGATTTGGTACTCAAATAAGCTTAAAAACACAAGATTTTGAAGCCCTCAAAAAGTATCAAAAAAGAAGCAAAAAAGTTAAGGAAAAGTATTGACAAAGGTCGATTTGAGTGCTATTCTAACAAAGCACTTCGGCATAGGACGAAATACTGTAAAAGAACTTTGAAAAACTGCAAAAAAGTTAGAAAAAGTTCTTGACAAAGTATGCTCAATGTGCTAAAGTAAAAAAGCTCACCGCGAGAGCGGTAGGTAAAAGTGTACCTTGAAAATTAGATAATGTA
>DCHB01000034.1:16256-18994 GCA_002314685.1 Clostridiales bacterium UBA1763 | reverse complement strand
TGCCAGAGCTTCATGACCGAGCTGTACCGTCACATCGGCCAGTTCACCGATACTCCCGCAGGCGACATCGGTGTCGGCGCACGTGAAATCGGCTATATGTTCGGCGAGTACAAGAGAATTGTTGACCGTTTCGACGGCGGCGTTCTCACCGGCAAGGGCATTCCTTACGGCGGCTCCCTCGCACGTACCCAGGCTACCGGCTTCGGCGTAGTTTACTACTCTGTTGAAGCTCTTAAGTATCTTGCAAACACCACCTACGAAGGCAAGACCGTTGTTGTCTCCGGTTCCGGTAACGTTGCACAGTTCTGCGCACAGAAGGCTACATCCTTCGGCGGCAAGGTCGTTGCAATGAGCGACTCCGCAGGCTACATCTATGACCCCAACGGCATCAACTTCGAAGTTCTCTTCGACATCAAGCAGAAGAGAAGAGCTCGTATCTCCGAGTACGTCAAGGAAGTTCCCGGCTCCGAGTATGTTGAGGGCTGCAAGAACATCTGGAACGTAAAGTGCGACATCGCACATCCCTGCGCATCTCAGAACGAGATGGACGCTGCAGGCGCACAGGCTCTCGTAGATAACGGCTGCATGGCAGTATTCGAAGGCGCAAATATGCCTCTTACCCCCGAAGCAATCGAAATCGTTCAGAAGAACGGTCTCCTTTACAGCCCCGGCAAGGCTTCCAACGCAGGCGGCGTTGCAACCTCCGGTCTCGAGATGACTCAGAACTCCATCCGCATGAGCTGGAGCTTCGAGGAAGTCGATGAGAAGCTTCACGGCATCATGAAGAACATCTTCAAGGCATGCTACGATGCATCCGTCGAGTGCGGCCAGCCCGGCAACCTCATGCTCGGTGCAAACGTTGCAGGCTTCCTGAAGGTTGCTGATGCAATGATGGCACAGGGTGTTGTCTGATTTATAACTCACAACAAATTAACAGAGAGAGCTTTTGCTCTCTCTGTTTTTTATATGCTCACGCCGTTGACGGTCAGTGAGCCCGTTATATTAACGGTGCCCGTAATGTTTACGGTACCGTTGTTTTTTATTGTTATTGCGGCGTTTTCCGTCTCTATGTATATCTCGCCCTCGTTGAGATCGCTCGGTACAGTGCCGCCGACAGTGCCGAGCAAAATGCTTGAGCCGTCGGAGCAATACAGCATAAGCTGTGTTTCGCCCTCAACGGGCACGCGGAGAATATTCGCGGGCTTTACTGTCTCCGCGTCGGTATCCTCAACCGTGCAGACGGATGCCTCGCACACAGCATTTTCATATTTTCTTTTTGATTCCGAAAGCCACATATCAAGCCTCCACAGTTATTATTGTTCCCGCGCTGAGGGCATCTGCCCAGCAGTGCGTTTTTATCACCTTGCAGTTTTTCGTAATACCCACGGCGGTACTGCTGAATACCGCGGTGTCCCCGGGAAAGCAGGCGAATTGCTCAGCTACTGTAATTTCGATAACGTTTTTGCCGTATTTCGACTGCTGTATCTGATACTCTCCCGTGAAGGTGTCGTCAGCCTGCGAGGGGTTTGATACGACCTGCTCGAATTTGTCCGTGTATAAATAGCGGCGACAGCTTCCGCCGCGGTTTATAAACGCCTGATTGTTTAGGGTGTAGCTTCCGCCGCTTGAACGGTTTGTGACGGTAATCCTCGAGATTATTGCGTCGTCACATCCGCGGCAAATCTTAAGTCTGCCGCTTTTGAGCAGGCTCGCCGTGAGTCTTATGCCCGACACAACATCGTTATCCGCCTTTTCGACCTTGAAGCCGCGGCGAGTCAGCACCTCTATAAAGCTTGCCGCCGACGGGTCAACGATTACCCGTGATGGCGTTATGCCCGCGCAAAGCTCTGTAAGTGCATCGGCATACTCGGCATCGGTTTTCTGCTCCTGCATCTTGCGTGAATCGTAGTAATACTCGCGCAGGCGGTACCACACCTCGCCGCTTTTGCCCCAAAATCCGAAGGAGCTCGGATTTTTTGTGCCGTAGTCGCAGGAGACAATGTACTCCGTGCAGGTCTCGGGCTGTGAGCAGAGCATTGACTCATCAAAAAAGTCATATACTCTGCCCGTGGGCAATACCCACTGACCGAGAATAAATCTGCGGTAAAAGTCTCCGCTATACATCCGCTTATAGCGGGCGATTATGCTCTGCGACAGTGCGGGATTGTCCTCGAGCGTGAAGTGGATATACAGGGCGTTTCTCTCGGCGGATTTCTTAATCCACTCGAGGTAAAACCAATGATGCGGGCTCTCGGGGTTGCAGTTAAACCATATTTTGCTCCCCGTTACGGAACAGCGTGCGCAAGCCTGCTCGACAAACGAACGCGGCATCAATACGACCTCATCCATTAATATGCCCGCAAGGGTTACGCCCTGAATGAGTGACTGCGAGCCCTCATCCTTTCCGCCGAAAAGCCAGAAGCTGTTGCTTCTGCCTCGGTAGGAAATTTCGATTACGCCCTTTGACACCTTATCCCTCACCTCAAAGCCGATATCGCGCAAAACGGGCAAAAGCGGCTCAATCATATTTCGCCTTATGCTCGTTTTTGCCTTGCCGCATATCCCGAAGTGCTCGCCGTCAAAGCGGCGCATCGCCCAGCACACAAAGGATATTCCCATGCACAGGGTTTTGCCGCTTCTAACCGCGCCGTCGCAGATTACCGCATCGCAATTTCGGTAGGCTGAGCTGTCCGACCACCACGACAGAGTTTTAAGCTGAGTTTCGGAAAAATTCTCAA
>DCHB01000034.1:0-16238 GCA_002314685.1 Clostridiales bacterium UBA1763 | reverse complement strand
CAAACCTCATCGTCCGCCGCCTTATCCGAAAGCTTGCCCGCCGCCCTGTCGAGTGCCGTGTAGAAGCTCGATGAAGCATTCAGCCCGACTCCGTCGCATTTTTTAAGCTCGTTCAGCTGTCTTATTACCTCCAGCTTGTCCAAAAGCTTAATTTCAACAGTCCCGTTTGCGTTCCGCTTCATCTCCGTGAGCAATGACAAATCCAGCTCATCAAGCAGTGACAAATCCTCCTCATCGAGGAACAGGAGCTTTACGGCGTCATTGGGCGAGGACACCGCCAGCTTTTCAAGAAGTGCGTCCGGAGAATCGGACCTTGCTTTTTTCTTCATTCCTATCACCTCTCACCCATACGCCGCATTTGGGCAAAACTTGTACGTTTGCGTACAACAAAAAAACGCAAAAACGAAAAATTTTTCGTTTTTGCGTAAAAAGGTCCGTAAATTATACTGTTTTATTGTTTTTGTATAGCTTGCGAAGTGTAAAAAAACTGCGGCATCCGAAGATGCCGCAGCTGTCCCGCTGCTGCCGTTGGGGTCCGGTTATAACCTGCACAGTCAGGCAGGTGGGTCGCCTAAGCTCTGTTTCGCTGCTTCCAACGTCCGACCGAGGTCGGGAGGCCTGCAATCCGCAGAGGCAAATCGGCATCCCTTATTAAAGATGTGGGTTTAACGGACCTATAAGTCAGAAATGACACCACGCACAGCGCAGGACACATTTCTTACTTAAGCTTATTACCCCGAAAAGAGAATTATTCCTCTTCCGCCTCAAAAATGGTCATGAACATCTCATAGACCTCCTGAAGCTTGTCGTCATCGTCAATAGACTCGAACAGCTCGTCGCCGTTTGCATCGGTGACTATTCTGAGAATGATAAGACCGTAGTCGGGGTCATCCTCGTCCATATCCGTGGGCAAAAATGCCGCATAGCTTTCGCCGTTATAATCGATGCTGTCAAGCATTTCAAGCTCAAACTCGTTGCCGTCATCATCTATTATAGTCACAAAATCGTTGCCGTATTCTTCGCTCATTGTATTTTCCTCCTGATTTAGTTTATCTCATTATAAACAATACGGCGGCATAAATCAAGATTATTAGCAATGTTATGAGCTTAAATCCTCAAGCAGCATAAGAAGCTCATTTTTATCCTCGGCGGGAATGCCGTCAGCGAGAAGTCTGCGGTCAACATTGTTGAGCGTCTGAGTTTCTATGTCCGTAATTTCAATGGGTGTGTCGGTGCTTTCACCCTTAAACACGGCAACATATCCCGAGCAATCGCGCAGATAGTATTCGGCATCCCCCTTTTCTCCGATAAAGGCGGCGTAGTCGTAATTATCCTCAGCGTTCTCCGCACTCCCCTGCTGTGCAACATTTTTAACCGCCGTAGCCGCCATTACTGCCGCGCCTATAAAAAGCACGCCTACAAGGGCGGCTTTGACTGCATTTTTCATTTTTCATCAGCTCCTTTTTGCGATTATTATTGCCCTTCTATGCAAAAATTAGTATTACTTAAAAAAATTCATAATTTATATACCCGCACTTGACATAATGTGTTATAATCATATAATCGGTACTTGTATCAAATTTGATTATTGAAGCTTCTCAGCTTATTTCATCACACTTAAGGAGGTGTGACCGTTTAATGGGAAAAGCCAAGGCTCCTAAGCGCGGAAAAGGCATGCTGATAGTGGGCACTATCGTTTTGATTTGCATACTTGCGGTACTGCTGTTTTTGTGCATTTTCGCATTTTACATCAAGACCTGTATAATCCCCAACTCACAGCTTGACCTTGACGACTATGCCCTCAATCAGACGAGCACCATTTATTATCAGGACGGTGACGACTGGAAGGTGCTTACCACCCTGCACGGCAAGGAAAACCGTATCTGGGTTGATTATGAGGACATCCCCACCTACATGGAAAAGGCGCTTGTTTCAATCGAGGACAAGCGATTTTACAGGCACAACGGTGTTGACTGGTATCGCACCGCGGGCGCATTTGTAAATATGTTCGTCGGAATGAAAAACACCTTCGGTGGCTCGACTATCACTCAGCAGCTAATAAAAAACCTCACTCAGCAGGACGATATAACCGTTCAGCGTAAGATGCTTGAGATTTTCCAGGCGCTTGAGTTTGAAAAGCAGCACGACAAGGATGAGATAATCGAGTGGTACCTCAACGCCGTTTACTTCGGTGAGGGCTGCTACGGTGTTCAGACCGCGGCTCAGACCTATTTCGGCAAGGATGTTTCCGAGCTTTCGCTCGCAGAATGTGCCGCCATTGTCGGTATTACCAACCTCCCCACCTACTACGACCCGTTTTACAGTGTTGAGAACAACAAGAATCGCCAGGAGAATGTTCTCAAATGTATGTACGACCAGGGCTATATAAACAGGTCTGAGTATGAGGAGGCTGTCGCCGAGGAGCTCGAATTTGTCCGCGGCGAAAACGAGCCGACAAGCTCGACCATTAACAGCTACTACACCGAGACGGTTATAAGCGATGTTATCGACGACCTCGCCGAGGAAAAGGGCATATCCGTTGCCACGGCGGAGCATCTTGTCTATAACGCAGGCTACGAAATCTACTGCTGTCTCGATAAGGACATTCAGGACAAGGTCGATAAGATTTACGAAAATCTCAGTGCCCTGCCTAAGAGCAACAGCAATACCTCATCTCAGCTTCAAAGCGGTATTGTTATAATGAATCAGTACACGGGCGAGATAGTCGCACTGTCGGGCGGCACGGGCAAGAAGACCATCAACTACGGACTCAACAGAGCTACCGACACCACAAGACCTCCCGGATCATCAATCAAGCCCATCGCGGTTTACGGTCCCGCCGTTGAATACGGTCTCATCTCCCCGTCAACACTCGTGCTTGATGCTGACGGAGAGCACATTAAGCTTTCGGGAACAAGCTGGTTCCCCGTAAACTCCCCGAACACCTACAACGGCGTTATGACTATTCTGCAGGCTTTGCAGGAGTCTAAAAACACCGTTTCTGCTCAGATAATGGACAAGCTAACCCCCGCAACCTCGCTTGATTTCCTCAGATCGCGTTTGGGTATCGTGAGTCTCATTGATGAGGACGCCGACTACGCCGCACTCGCCCTCGGTCAGCCGCACTACGGCATCACCGTCAGGGAAATGGCTCAGGCTTACTGTGCGCTTGCCAACGACGGTATCTTCACGAAATCCCGCACCTACACTCTCGTGAAGGACAGCGACGGCAACACCGTTCTTGACAATCAGCCCGAGACCTCCGAGGCATTCTCCAAGGAGACGGCGAGAACGATGACCTATATGCTCAACAATGCCGCCACCTACGGCACGGGCTACGAGTCAAGACTCAGCAATATGCCCGTTGCAGGTAAGACGGGTACAACCTCCGACAACAAGGACCGTTGGTTCTGCGGATACACCCCCTACTACACCTGCGCGGTTTGGACGGGCTACGACACTCCCGAGTACATGAGCTTCTCGGGCAACCCCGCAACTCAGATATGGCAGGATGTTATGGAGTCTATCCATAAGGACCTCAAATATAAGGACTTCAACATCTCCTACGGCGGAAGTGCGACAGGCATCTTCGGTACGAAGGATGAGCTTGAGGACCAGGCACTGAGCGAAAAAGAGCGTAAGGCAAAGAAGGAGAAGGAAGCTAAGGAGAAGGCTGAAAAAGAGGCAAAGGAAAAAGCCGCACAGCAGTCCGAGGCTCCCGTAGTCACCGACTCTGCCGCATAAGCAAATTTTTGGAGGTAAATATTTTGGCAAATAAAGCTTTGGAATACAAGGGACATCCCCTGCAGCGTGCAGGCAACATCGTATATTACGGCAGCATGAGCGACAAGTACATCATCATGCTTCAGATAATGGAGACGAAGAAGGTCAAGGACCTCGATGTTGCAACCAAGGTTTCCGTTCAGCTTCAGCTGACAGACCCCACCGTCAAATCCCGCGACCGCATCGTTAAGAAGAGCGAGAAGGACGGCTTTTGGGCGGCAATGGACGTTGCAAGCGTATGGCTCGAAAGAGCACTTGCTCAGTAATATTACTATGCTCTCTGACAATTCTTTGTCAGAGAGCATTTTTATTTATCCTGCATAAGCAAGCTTTTGAAAAAACGGAATATAAAGCCGATATCTGTTAACTATAACTCATATACAATTTATATTGTGCTGTGGTATAATGCACTTGAGATAATTATTCAGGGAGGATAAAGCATGAAGAAAGTTCAGTTTACCGAGACTGTACTGCGTGACGCAAATCAGTCTCTTATGGCAACCCGACTTCCGTACTCAAAATTTGAGTCCATTCTCGAAACCATGGATAAGGCGGGATATTATTCCGTTGAGTGCTGGGGCGGTGCAACCTTCGATGTATGTCTGCGCTATCTGAACGAGGACCCGTGGGAGCGTTTGCGTAAAATACGCGAAAAGATGCCCAACACCAAGCTTCAGATGCTTCTTCGCGGGCAAAACATCCTCGGCTACAAGCATTACCCCGATGATATTGTCCGCAGATTTGTAAGATGCGCGGTTAAAAACGGCATTGACATTATCCGCATTTTCGACGCACTCAATGACATGACAAACCTCAAGGTCGCGATCGAGGAGACCGTCAAATGCGGTGCTCATGCCTCGGGCACAATATCCTACACGATAAGCCCCGTGCACACGATTTCAAAATATGTCGAGCTTGCAAGCGAGCTCAAGCAGATGGGCGTCAGCTCCGTCTGCATTAAGGATATGGCGGGTATCATGACTCCGCAGAATGCCTACGACCTCGTTTCGGGCATTAAGGATGCCGTTGACCTCCCCCTCGTCATTCACACGCACTCGACAACGGGTCTTGCGTTTATGACCTATCTCAAGGCAATCGAGGCGGGTGCAGACGTAATCGACACGGCTATATCTCCCTTCTCGGGCGGCACATCACAGCCCGCTACCGAGACTCTGTTCTATGCGCTCAAGGAGCTCGGCTACGATGTTTCGCTTGACGAGAACAGTCTTTTTGAAATTGCAAACCACTTCAAGCCCATTCGCAACGACTATTTTGAGGACGGCACAATAAACCCCATATCCATGACAACCGACACACAGTGCCTCACCTATCAGATACCCGGCGGAATGCTGTCCAACCTTTTGAGTCAGCTTAAAATGATGAACGCCCTCGACAGGTTTGACGAGGCACTGCTCGAGACTCCCCGAGTCCGCAAGGACATGGGCTATCCCCCGCTTGTCACCCCCACGAGTCAGATTATCGGCTCGCAGGCGGTGCAGAATGTGCTCGCGGGCGAGCGCTACAAGAATGTCGGCGCAGAGTTCAAGGCATACTGCCGCGGCGAATACGGCAAGACACCCGCACCCATTGACGAGGCTATCCGCGCACAAATCCTCGGCGATGAGAAGCCGATTGAGGGACGCTATGCCGCCTCTCTCCCTGCCGATACCTTTGAAAAGGCTCAGCAGCAGTTAGGTGACAAGGCTCGCTGTGAGGAGGATGTGCTCAGCTACATCGCCTTCCCGCAGGTTGCGGAGCGCTTCTTTGATGAGCGTAAGAAGAACGAAGAAAAGCGTGTGCGCTACACGATAACCCAGGCATAAGGAGGCACACGATGAGCGATTTAGTCAATATTTCCGTCGGAAATGCGGCTTTGACTGCCGTGCTCGGCTATGCCGTCGTGTTCTTCGGCATTGTGCTTTTGTGCGGTGTTATTGCACTTTCGGGCAAAATTCTGAGCTCGAAGAAGCAGCCCGCCGCAGTGTCCGAGCCCACAGCGCGTATGGCAGGCAGACCCGCACCCGGCAGTGCAGGTGAATTGAAGCTATACGACACAGACCCGCGCGACGCCGCAATGATTATGGCAATAGTTGCCGACACGCTCGGCAAGCCGCTTAATGAACTCCGCTTTATTTCTATCAGGGAGGTAAAGGAAGATGAAGTATAAGGTAACACTCAGAGATAAAACCTACGAGGTCGAGGTCGAGCTCGGTCAGGCGATGATAATCGATGAATACGATGCGTATGCACCCGCGGCAAAGGCTCCCGCCGCAGCTGCTCCCGCGCCCGCTGCCGCACCCGCGGCGGCACCTGCCGCGCAGGCACCGCTTGCAGAGGGCAATACGGTCAAGAGCCCCATGCCCGGCAACATTCTCAAAATCAACGTTGCCGTCGGTCAGGTTGTCAGCGAGGGCGATGTTCTGCTCATTCTCGAGGCAATGAAAATGGAAAACGAGATCGTGTCCACATACAGCGGCACAGTCTCGCAGATTGTTGTTGAAAAGGGCAGTGTTGTTCAGTCGGGTGCACCTCTTGTCGTGATTTCATAAGGAGGGCTCGTATGAATATTCTCGATACTCTGCGTAACCTTGCGATGGAATCGGGATTTGCGGCATTTTTTGTCACAGACGGCGGCTGGAAAAATCTTGTCATGATAATAATAGCCTTCGTTCTGTTATATCTCGGCATCGCGAAAAAGTTTGAGCCGCTTTTGCTCTGCGGTATAGCCTTCGGCTGTCTGCTTACCAATCTCAGCTATTTTGTCGGCATGGGCGAGAATGCGCTATATCATCCCGAGCTGTGGACGGCATTTTTAGATGAGGCAAGCCCCTATTACCACAGCTACGGGCACATAATGAGCAATGCAGGTCTGCTCGACTTCTTCTATATCGGCGTTAAGGCGGGCATTTATCCCTCGCTTATATTCCTCGGTGTAGGTGCTATGACCGACTTCGGTCCCCTTATCGCAAATCCCAAGAGCTTTCTGCTCGGCGCTTCGGCACAGCTCGGCGTATTTTTTGCCTTCTTTGGTGCGGTGCTTCTCGGCTTCTCAGGTCCCGAGGCGGCATCAACCGGCATCATAGGCGGTGCTGACGGCCCGACGGCAATATTCCTCACGACTAAGCTTGCCCCTCAGCTTTTAGGTCCCATTGCAATAGCCGCTTACTCGTACATGGCGCTCATTCCGCTTATTCAGCCCCCCATTATGAAGCTGATGACAACGGAGGAAATGAGAAAGGTTGAAATGGTGCAGTCACGCGAGGTTTCCAAGAAGGAGAAAATCCTCTTCCCCATTATTGTTGCAACCTTCGTCATTCTGCTTCTGCCCTCAACCGCGCCTTTAATCGGATGTCTCATGCTCGGCAACCTCTTCCGTGAGTGCGGTGTGACCGAAAGACTTTCCGACACGGCACAAAATGCGCTGATGAACATTGTCACCATTTTCCTCTCCACCTCAGTCGGTGCCACAATGGTAGCGCAAAACTTCCTCAATCTGAAAACGGCAGGCATTATCCTCCTCGGTCTTATTGCCTTCGCCATTTCAACTGTCGGCGGTCTTTTAGGCGGCATTATCATGTATAAGACCTCGGGTGGCAAAATAAATCCCCTTATCGGCTCCGCAGGCGTTTCCGCCGTTCCTATGGCGGCACGCGTTTCGCAGGATGTCGGCAAGAAATACAACAAGTCAAACTATCTTCTCATGCACGCCATGGGGCCGAACGTTGCAGGTGTTATAGGCTCCGCGATTGCGGCAGGCTTCCTGCTTTCGGTATTCGGCGGCTGACAGAAAAATCCCGTACAGCTAAACTGTACGGGATTTTTATTGTCTTTTTTACTTTGCGTACTCGACAGCCTTTGTCTCGCGCAGAACATGAACCTTGATTTGACCGGGGTAGGTCAGCTCTTCTTCAATCTTCTTTGCGATGTCACGGGCTAAGAGCACCATGTTATCCTCGGGAACCTCCTCGGGCTTGACCATTACGCGGATTTCGCGGCCTGCCTGAATTGCATAGCTTCCTGCGATACCGGGGAAGCTCTTTGAGATTTCCTCAAGCTTTTCAAGACGCTTGACATAGTTTTCGATATTCTCGCGTCTTGCACCGGGACGGGAGGCGCTGATTGCGTCAGCCGCCTGAACTATGCAGGCAACGACTGTGCGCGGCTCAACATCGCCGTGGTGGGCTTCGATAGCGTGGATAACTGCTTCGTTTTCCTTGTACTTCTTTGCGACATCGACGCCGATTGTGACATGGCTTCCCTCGACCTCATGGTCGATTGCCTTGCCGATATCGTGGAGAAGTCCTGCGCGCTTTGCGGTGTTGACATCAACACCGAGCTCGGATGCGATAAGTCCTGCAATGTGGGCAACCTCGATTGAGTGGTTGAGCACATTCTGACCATAGCTTGTGCGGTACTTCATGCGGCCGAGGAGCTTGACGATTTCCTGATTGACGCCGTGGATGTTTGTTTCAAACACGGCTCTTTCGCCCTCTGCCTTGATTGTTGCATTGACCTCCTTCTGTGCCTTTGCAACCATTTCCTCGATGCGTGCGGGGTGAATTCTGCCGTCTGCGATGAGCTTTTCGAGTGCAAGACGGGCAACCTCACGGCGAACGGGATCGAAGCTGGAAACGGTGATTGCCTCGGGAGTGTCGTCAATGATAAGGTCACAGCCTGTGAGAGTTTCGATGCTGCGGATGTTGCGGCCCTCGCGGCCGATGATGCGTCCCTTCATCTCGTCGTTGGGGAGAGGTACGACGGAGACGGTGACTTCGCTTGCATGGTCGGCGGCACAGCGCTGAATTGCGGTTACGATGATTTCTCTTGCTCTTTCCTCCGCTTCTTCCTTGTACTGAGCCTCGATTTCCTTGACCTTAACGGCCATTTCGTGCGTTACTTCGTCCTTAAGGGCGTTTATGAGGTAAGCCTTAGCCTCCTCAACGGTGTAGCCCGATACTTTTTCAAGCATTTCGAGCTGGCTTTTCTTGATAAGAGCAATTTCAGCCTGCTGAGCTTCAACTGCGGCGATTTTCTGAGCAAGCGATTCGTTCTTGCGTTCGATAGAATCGGTTTTCCTGTCAAGATTTTCTTCTTTTTGCTGAAGTCTTCTTTCCTGCTTCTGCAGGTCGGCACGGCGTGCCTTTTCTTCACGCTCGTATTCAGAGCGATTTCTGTGTATTTCTTCCTTTGCCTCGACGAGAGCCTCGCGTTTCTTGCTCTCGGCGTTTTTTATGGCTTCATTTATAATCCTCTTTGCTTCATCCTCCGCACTCATTATCTCGCGTTCTGCGACTTTTTTGCGGTAAGTTATGCCTAAAACAAAAGCTATTGCAAAAGCTAAAACAATTAAAACGATTTCTAACCATAAGTCCATAGAAAGTAAACACACCTCCATTCTTTTTAGAATTTTGCGGTGGTTTGTCTGCCGGGGGTTTGAATCTAAGGGAAGACGGACCATCAAGCGTATCCGTCCGTAGAATTGAAAACTAATATCTTAAAGATGCCTCCCCGGCACCCTAAGTATTATCCGATTTATTTTATCTCTAATGAGGTATTATGTCAAGTACTCCGCCGCTTTACTATTGAATTTTTTTATCCGTTGGGTTAAACTGCTGTTATACAATTCTCGGAGGTGGCAAACACGAGCTGGCTTACATACGTTTTCCCCGTAATTACACTGCTTTTTATCCTGCTGTTTTTCGCGGGCTGTCCGCACATTGAAAGCGTCAGCCTCAAATCCGCGGGTAAACGCAGATTTAATAAACGCGACCTGCTTGTCCTCGGGCTTATTGTAATTTTATACTCCGCCGTGGCATTTTATAATCTCGGCGACAAAACAGCACCCGAGAGCTTTCAGCATTTTGAAAGCGGCGAGAGCACCGTGCTCGACCTCGGAGAATGCAGGGATATTGACGATATAATGTTCTACACGGGGCTTAATGCGGGCTCATACACCGTCGATTTTTCACTTGACGGCATATCATGGCAGGAATCTGCCCTGCTCGACCAGAATTATGCCGCGCTGTTCAAGTGGGAAAGCGCAGATTTTATTGACGGTGCCGACAAATATACACGGTATATCCGCATTACCGCAAATGAGGAGCTCTATCTCGGTGAGCTTGCTCTCAAAAATGCCGAGGGCGGCTTAATTTCCTACACCTGCGATGCTGACAGGATATGCGACGAGCAGTCTATTGTCCCCGATTATCAGTTTTATCTCAACAGCACCTATTTTGACGAGATTTACCACGCCCGCACGGCTTATGAGCACCTTGAGGGCGTTTATCCCTACGAGGTATCGCATCCCCCACTCGGCAAGCTGATTATTGCAATCGGCATCGAGCTTTTCGGCATGACACCCTTCGGTTGGCGTTTTTCGGGCGTTGTGTTCGGAATTGCGATGCTCCCCGTGCTCTATACGCTTATTAAGCGTATGTTCGGCGGTATAGCCGTGCCCGCCTGCGGCACTGCGATATTCGCCTTCGACTTCATGCACTTCACGCAGACGAGAATTGCGACTATCGACACCTATGCCGTGTTCTTCATCCTGCTCATGTATCTGTTCATGTACCTCTACATTGAGGGCGGCAGACTTCGTCATCTTGCACTGTCGGGCATATTCTTCGGCATCGGTGCCGCGTGCAAATGGACCTGCTTCTATGCAGGCGCGGGGCTTGCGGTAATATGGCTTATCTACCGCATAAAGCGGCTTAAAAACGGCGAGAGCTTTTGGGATTTTATCAAAAACTGTCTGTTCTGCACGGTTTTCTTTGTGCTTATCCCCGCGGCTGTCTACTATGTGAGCTATTTTGCCTACGGCACTGCAAGCGGGCTTAGCGGCATTAAAATGCTCTTTTCTAAAGAATATGCCGATATTGTGCTGAATAATCAGCAGTTTATGTTCTCCTATCACTCTGGAGTGCACTCTGAGCATCCCTATTCCTCGCGCTGGTATCAGTGGATGTTCGATGTCCGTCCGATTTTGTACTATCTGCTGTACTTTGAAGACGGCACACGCTCATCCTTCGGCGCATTCTTAAATCCCGTGCTGTGCTGGGGCGGCTTTATCGCTCTCTTCCCCGTTGCATATCTTGCCTTCTTCCGAAAGGACAAAACAAGTCTTTTCATCCTCATCGGCTATCTTGCGCAGCTTCTGCCGTGGGTATTTATAACCCGCACAACCTTTGAGTATCACTACTTCCCCTCGGCAGTATTTCTGACACTTGCACTGTGCAGAATATTCAGCCTCATGCGTACACACACAAAATATTGGCGGGCAAATGTTTACGGGCTTACCGCGCTTTCGCTCATACTGTTTTGCGTGTTCTATCCCGTCTTGTCGGGCTTGACTGTAAATGCCGAGCTTGCCTCGAGTCTCTTGCAGTGGCTTCCGACATGGCCTTTTTAAGCAAACACATTGAATTTTCGCTTTTCGTATTGTATAATTGATTTATTACTTTTTTTCGGAGGATATTTGAAATGATTGCACTCGCTTCTGACCACGGCGGCTTTGCACTGAAGCAGGAGATTATTAAGCACCTCGAGGCAAGAGGTCTTGAATATAAGGACTACGGCACATATTCCGACGCAAGCTGTGACTACCCCGTTTACGGCAAGGCAGCCGCACACGCCGTTGCAAACGGCGAATGCGATAAGGGCATTATCATCTGCGGCACGGGCATAGGCATTTCCATTACCGCGAACAAAATTCCCGGGGTGCGTGCAGCACTGTGCACTGACTGCTTCTCCGCAGAGATGACAAGACTGCACAACGATGCGAACATTCTTGCAATGGGTGCAAGAGTTGTCGGCGCAGGTCTCGCGCTTAAAATAGTCGATACCTTCCTTGACACGCCCTTCTCAAATGAGGAGCGTCACCTCCGCCGCATTAACATGATAGAGGATTGATTTAATTGACGGGCAATAATTCCGAATTTTACCGCGGAAAGAAAAAACGCACGGGTCCTGCGCTTATAGCATCCATTGTGGTGCTCTCGCTCGTTGCCTTTGTGATTTTGCTTTTCTACGGTCTTCAAAAGTATATAGTGGTAACGGGTGACGGGCTTTATCTCGATATTCCGCTTCTTTCGGGAACTAAAATCACCGACACCGATGAGGACGGCACAGTAACAAGGCAGTTTGAGCAGGTCGATGCGGAGCTTATAGTCGGCGAGCCCGACTACACGAACATCAAGGCAACCGCGGGTGAAAATCTCTCGGCTGTGAAGGCTGTAATGGTACCTGCGGACTCGATAAACGCACAGAGCGTTGAGACCTACGCGGCATCGCTCGGTGAGGGCGACACGCTTTTGCTGGATGTCAAGACCGTCACGGGTATGCTCGTGTGGAATTCAAAGGTTGAGCTTGCCGCAGGCTACGGCACGGCGGGCAGTGTTGACCTTGCCGCAATCGTGTCCTCGCTCAAGGATAAGGATATCCGCGTTGCGGCTCGTATTTGCTGCTTCGTGGATAACACCCTCGCCTCCCGCTACTCTCAGCTTGCGCTGAAAACTGCCGACGGCACCGCTTTTTCCGATGAAAACGGCGCGTGGCTTGACCCGACCAATACCATTGTCAAGGGATATATCGTAGATATTTGCAAGGAGCTTGCCGATATGGGCGTTGACGAAATCGTGCTCAACGGCATGAGAATGCCCGAGACGGAGGGTGCAAGCTTCAGCTATTCGGCATCATCCACCGCCGAGCAGACTCCACAGACGGTTATCTCCGCCTTTGCAATATCCGTTGCGAGAAGCCTCAGAAGTGCGGGCGTTACCCTCTCCGTTCAGGTCGGCAGTGACAGTGCGATGAGCTCTGTTGACACCGTCACGGGGCAGAGTGCAGGGCTGTTTCTCAAGATGTTTGACCGCGTTTACCGCACAAGCTCTGCCGAGAATGTATCGGGTGAGCTTGAGGCAATCGCAGGGCAGATTACCCTCGGCGAGGCAAAATTCCGCTATGTGCCCATGGTATCGGGAGATGCGCCCGACACCGAATGCTGGGTGCTTGTCGATTGATAATACAGCGTATAAGCGACTATGCGCCTATACGCTGTTTTTATTTGCTTTTTATATCGTTTTTATGCTGAAAAACCTTCAAATTTGAGTTGACAACTAAGTTTTATTCGTCTATAATATTCAAGCGACTATGGAGAGGTGTGCTATGCTTCTTGATTTGAGAGAAATAATAGAAGTCCCCGGAAAGAGCGTTGAGTTCAAGTGCGAGCTCGATGCCGCGGAGCTTTTGAATGAATCAATCAGAGCATACAAGTCTGCTCCGATAGCTGAGGGCCGTGTGTTCAATGCAGCGGGTATCCTGACACTCGAGGGTACTCTTTCCGCTGATATGACTTGCGTCTGCGACCGATGTGGTAAAGAGTTTGACAGCGTCAAGTTAATGAACCTAAGCGCCTTCATTTCCGACGGAGAGTCCGATGACCCCGAGGCATTTGTTCTCGAAGGAGACAGCCTCGATATAAGCGAAACGCTCTCCACCCTTTTCATCCTCGACATGGAAACAAAATTTTTGTGCTCTGAGGATTGCAAAGGACTCTGCTCCAAATGCGGAGCTGATTTGAATTTGGGCCCCTGCGGCTGCAGGAAAGAAATTGATCCAAGACTTGCTGTGCTTGAGCAGCTTTTGGATAAATAAGAAACAGGCTGCTCATAACAGCTATTTACAGGAGGTGTCACCATGGCAGTCCCTAAGGGAAAAGTATCAAGACAGAGACGAGACAAGAGACGTTCCTCTCATTGGAAGCTTGAGGCTCCCGGTATCGTAAAGTGCCCCAACTGTGGTGCTTTCAAAATGCCTCATCGTGCCTGCCAGGCTTGCGGTATGTATAACGGCCGTCAGGTTCTGAAGGTAGAAGAGTAATTGAAATGCTTAAAGAGGAAAGGACTTACCTTTCCTCTTTTTGCTTAACGGGTATTATTATGGATAATGTTATCGCCAAAATTGAAAATACAAGTCCGCTAAGACACCGCGCACATATAGGCGACAGGCTTATTGCCATTAACGGCAATATTATACACGATGTGCTTGACTATAAATTCTTCGGCTATGACACCGAGCTTAGCATAACGCTCTGCTCACCCGAGGGTGTTGAAAGAACCGTGCATATCTCTAAGGCTGAGGGGCAGGACCTCGGTCTTGAGTTTGAGACCTATCTCATGGACAAGCCGAGAAGCTGTGCCAACAACTGCGTTTTCTGCTTTATCGACCAGCTTCCCCGCGGAATGCGCCGCACGATGTATTTTAAGGACGACGACGCCCGTTTAAGCTTCCTGCTCGGAAATTACATGACGATGACCAATCTCTCCGAGCGCGAAATTCAGCGCATCTGCGACCTGCACATAAGCCCCATAAATGTATCCGTGCACACGACAAATCCCGAGCTGAGAGTCAAAATGCTGCGCAACAAAAACGCGGGCAGGTGCGTTGAGATTATGCGCCGCTTTGCAGACGGCGGCATTCGCATGAACTGTCAGATCGTCTGCTGTCCCGGGCTTAACGACGGCGAGGAGCTTATGCGCACAATGCGTGAGCTTGAGGCGATGCACCCCGCCGTGCACAGCGTTTCAATCGTGCCCGTAGGACTCACAAAATACCGCGAGGGGCTTTTTGAGCTTACGCCCTTCACGCCCGAGCACGCCGCCGAAACGATTGACATGGTCACATCCTTCGGCGATGAATGTATCAAAAAGCACGGCACAAGGATATTCTTCTGCTCGGATGAGCTTTATATCTGCGCAAAGCGCGAGCTTCCCGAGGATGAATTTTTTGAGGAGCACACTCAGCTTGAAAACGGTGTCGGCATGATTCGCCTGCTTGAGACGGAGTTTAAGTCCGCACTCAGTCTGTCGGATAAGCCCGACGGAGTGCCGTTTTCCATTGCCTGCGGAGTTTCGGTTGCGCCGTTTTTCGAAAAACTTGTTTGTACGGCGCACGAAAAGTATGATAATATAGACGGTAGGGTTTATGCTATTGAAAACGACTTCTTCGGTCACAGCATAAATGTCACGGGTCTTATAACAGGACAGGACCTTATAAATCAGCTCAAGGGCAAAAATCTCGGCGAAAGGCTGTTCATCTCCCGAAATATGCTTCGCCGCGAGGAAATGGATTTTCTCGACGATGTACTGCTCGAGGAGGCATCCGATGCCCTCGGCGTGCCCATTTACCCCATTGAGCAGGACGGCTTTGATTTATGGGATGCCATATCGGGTGATGCTCTGCCCGAGGTCAAAATCCCCGAGCGTTGCCCCGAAAGAGAGCAATTTTACAAATACAATCAGAATGGAGGTTAACCTGAATGTCCAAACCTCTCGTTGCCATTGTCGGCAGACCTAATGTCGGCAAGTCAATGCTATTTAATAAGCTTTGCGGTCAGCGCCTTTCCATTGTCGAGGACACCCCCGGTGTCACCCGCGACAGGCTTTACGCCGAGTGTGAATGGTGCGGGCACAAGTTCGATATCGTCGATACGGGCGGTATCGAGCCCACAACGGACAATGAAATACTCATGTTCATGCGCGAGCAGGCGAATATCGCCATAAGCGCCGCAGATGTAATCGTGCTCGTAACCGATGTACGCACGGGTGTCACCGCCGCGGACAAGGATGTTGCGAATATGCTTCTGCGTTCACGCAAGCCCACTGTGCTCGCCGTCAACAAAATGGACTCAACGGGTCGCGTTGACCCCGCAATATACGAGTTTTACGAGCTCGGCATGGGCGACCCCATCGCCGTATCCGCCGTTCACGGTCACGGCACGGGCGATTTGCTCGACGAGTGCGTTAAATACTTCCCCGAGGAATCCGAGGAGGAGGAAGAGGACGACCGCATAAAGGTCGCCGTCATCGGCAAGCCTAATGTCGGCAAATCCTCGCTTATAAACCACATTCTCGGCGAAAAGCGCGTTATTGTCAGCAATGTTGCGGGCACAACCCGCGATGCGGTTGACTCCGAGATTGATAATAAGTACGGCAAATATGTTTTCATCGACACGGCGGGCATTCGCCGCAAATCCAAGGTCGATGAGCGTGTTGAAAAGTTCTCCGTCATGCGTGCTCAGATGGCGATTGAGCGTGCCGATGTGTGCCTTATTATGATTGACGCCCGCGAGGGTGTTACAGAGCAGGACACTAAGATTGCAGGTCTTGCACACGAGGCGGGCAAGGCGAGCATAATCGTCGTTAACAAGTGGGACCTTATCGAAAAGGAGACGGGCACACTTGAAAAGATGCGCAAGGATGTCATGCGCGATTTAAGCTTCATGAGCTATGCGCCCGTGCTGTTTATCTCCGCCGTCACAGGTCAGCGCACAGACAGAATTTTCGAGCTTGTAAACTTCGTCAACGATCAGAGCAATATGCGCATCACCACGGGTATGCTCAACAATGTTCTCGCCGATGCGCAGGCAAGAGTTCAGCCGCCCACGGACAAGGGGCGCA
>DCHB01000015.1:17628-18267 GCA_002314685.1 Clostridiales bacterium UBA1763 | reverse complement strand
CAGGCAGATGCCGCCTCAAAGCGAAGATACGCAGAGGCTCGTCGTGGCAGAAGAATTTCAGACGATGAAATGCGAAAGCTCGACGGCATAGTATCCCCGCTTATTAAGAAGGGACAGCCCCTGACTCATATTCTCGCAGAACACAGAGAGGAGATAAGCGTTTCAGAACGCACTCTGTACAGGTACATCGACGGCGGCGAATTCAGCATAGGTAACATAGATTTGCGGCGGAAGGTTGGTTACAGACCCAGAAGGAAGAAAAAAGAGCCTTCCGAAGGGTTTCTCAACCAACAATTCCGCAAAGATCGCACCTATGCGGATTTCCTCAGCTACATGGCCGCCAATCCTAAAACAGCATATGTAGAAATGGACACAGTAAAGGGCTGCCGTGAACAAGGCAAGCGGCTGCTCACCCTGAATTTCGTCGAGATGAATCTGATGCTGATGATTCTTATGGTCGACGGCAAAGCGGACACGGTGGTAGAGCAAATGGACCTGCTCACTTCACTGCTTGGTCTTGAAACCTTCAGAAGGCTCTTCCCCGTTATTCTAACAGATAACGGCGGAGAATTCAAACACACAAAAGAGCTGGAATTCACGGTAGACGGTAGAAGGCGCACGAGGGTATATTACTGTGAC
>DCHB01000015.1:17163-17481 GCA_002314685.1 Clostridiales bacterium UBA1763 | reverse complement strand
CAGCACAAAGCGTGTGAAGCTGGGCGGCAAGGCGCCCTATGAGGTTGCCATCTCACCTGAGTTTGAGGAGCTAAAGCAGAGACTCGGACTGGAGCTTATACCTGCAGACGAGATAAACCTTACCCCCAGGCTTTTTAACATCAGAAAATAACTGAGCATTGCAGGGAGTGACCGCCCATATGCCATTACGGCAGGTGATGTTCACTTTGACAATGGAAGGCGTCAGCTGTCTGCTTTGTCATACGCATTTTACCCGTAGACAAGCCCTTTTTGGGGTTTTAGATGACAAATTCGGCTCTGTAATGAGCCACAGAACGG
>DCHB01000015.1:9091-17110 GCA_002314685.1 Clostridiales bacterium UBA1763 | reverse complement strand
TCATTCAACCATGAATAGGCTACCGAAAGCAATAAAAATGTGCTAAAATACTAAAAAAAGAGGTGACTGATATGTTCGGCAATCCCGATGATTTTCTTGACGAATTCTGGCAGTTTGACCAGGTGATGAACGACGGCAAGACATTTAATCCCGATGACGATGATGACAGTGAGGATGATGACAATGGCTAAATCACCCAATCAAAAGCTAAAGCTGCTGTATCTGATGCAGTTTTTGCTCAGAAGCACCGATGAAAACCACCCCGTAACGGTAAACGAAATTATTACCGAGCTTGAGCGTCACGGCATAAGTGCCGAGAGAAAGAGCATTTACGACGATATTGAGGCCCTGCGCGTTTTCGGCTTGGACATTATACAGATAAAGAGCAGAACAACGGGCTATTATGTCGGCTCGAGGGATTTTGAGCTGCCCGAGCTTAAGCTGCTTGTTGACAGCGTGCAGTCGTCAAAATTCGTCACGCAGAAGAAAACTCTTGAGCTCATTAAGAAGATTGAGGGGCTTGCGAGCGTATATGACGGTCAGCTTTTACAGCGGCAGGTTTATGTCCGCAATCGCGTCAAGAGCATGAATGAGAGCGTTTATTATAATGTTGATGAAATCTCAAACGCCATAACCTGCGATAAGGCGATTAAATTCAAGTATTTTGATATTGATGTCTCGAAAAATCACTGCTACCGCAAGAACGGCGAATTTTACGAGATAAGCCCATTCGCCCTCATGTGGGACGATGAAAACTATTACATGGTCGGCTACGATGCCGCGGCGGATATGCTCAAGCACTACCGCGTGGATAAAATGAGCGCGATTAGCGCAACGGATAAATTCCGCGAGGGCAAGGATAAGTTTGCGCTTGTGGATATGTCCGAGTATTCAAAGCAGACCTTCGGAATGTTCACGGGTGAGCTGTGCTCGGTGAGGCTTAGGTTTGCAAATCATCTCTCGGGTGCAGTCGTTGACCGCTTCGGCAGGGATATTATTCTGACCTCAAGCGACAGCGAGCATTTCACAGTGACCGTTGAGGTCGCCGTAAGCCCGCAGTTTTTCGCGTGGGTTTTCGCCTTCGGCAAGGAGGCGGAGATACTCTCACCCGAATTTGTGCGTCAGCGAATGGCGGAAAGTGCCCGCGAAATAGCGGAGCACTACAATATATGATAAAAGCCTACGCAGAACATCTGTTCTGCGTAGGCTTTTATATCAGTGACAACCCAATTCGTCGCATTTATAGGACATATTCGGGTCTGTCGGGTCCCATGTATGGTCAGCGGCAAGCTTTCCGACAGTGGGCTTTCCGAAGGGACCCGGGTTTGAGCTGTCGGAATAAATCGTAACTGTTGTGCCGCTTGGTATGTTGTCGTAAATGAACTTCGCGTCAGCCGCCTGCAAACGCACACAGCCGTGAGAGCAGGTCGTGCCGAGCTTGTTGTATTCGTCAACATCGAGCTGATTGTTGTCCTTCTCGCCCCAATACGGCACGGAATGGAACAGATAGTTGCCCGTTATCTGCGACACCCACTGACCGTAGCTGTCGTCCACCATGCACAGCCAACGCCACTTGTATGCGAGGGAGAAGCTGCCCGAGGGAGTGCTGTCGCCCGTTGAGCAGACGAAGGCTTTGACGGGTATCGTGTAGCCCTTTGCGCCGTCCTTTGCGTAGATTGTGACGGTGTTTGCGGTCTTGTTGACCTTTATCAGATATGAGCCGTTGTTCTTAACGAGGCTCCATGTGTCGTTTAAGCGTGTGCCCGCGGTTTTGCCGAAGCAGTACTTGTAGCCGTTAACATATATCCAGCCCGTGCGCATTGCGCCCGTCGTTTTGTCGAGGTAATAGTAATTGCCGCTGTGCTTCTGATAACCCTTGAGCTTCTTGTCGCTCAAGTAGAGATACAACTTGCCGTTTTCCTTAAACCAGCCGTTTTTGGTCTTAAACTGCGTTGCGGCTACTGCCGATGAGCGTGTGCCCATTGTGCTGAACTCGCCCTCGGTGTTGACTGCCTGCACCTTGTAGGTGTATTTTGTGCCGACTGTAAGTCCCGTAACGGTGTAGGAGCATTTTGTGCTTGTGCCTAATTTATCGTAGGCGTTCTTCTTGCTGTTGTAGCGGAGGATTATGTAGTAATCGGCATTATCAGAGCTATTCCATGTGAGGTATGCCTCAGTGCCCTTTGTGCCGCATTTAAGCCCCGAAACCTTGCTCGGCACTGAAAGCGTCGGCGTCGCCGTCACGGTGACATAGCTGCTGTAGGTTGTCCAGCCGTTTGCCGTATGATACGAGCGAATTTTAATCGTGTAGGTGTTGTTCGGCTCTAAAGAGGTGATTTCAAAGCTTGTCGATGTGGTCTTTGTGAGCTCGGTCAGACTGTCCCCCTCGGCAAGATACACGATATAGCCGTCGGCATAATTGCCCGCCGTCCACGATAGCTTGACGGAAAGTGTGCCCGAGCTTGCCTCAACATTTTTTGCCTTGGTCGGGAAAATTTTCGTAAGCTGAGCCGAAGCCGCATCGGAGGGATCGCCGTAGCTCTTTACGCCGAGATTAAGCGTGTAGGCGGTGACGGTCACGGAGTATTCGTATGCGCCGTTAAGCGATTTTACATCGAGCTTTGTGTCGGTGCAGTTGACGGTGCGTGCTGTGGCACCCGTTGAGGCGTTCACGATTGTAACGCGGTAGCCGTCTGCGCCCATTACCTCGTCCCATTGCGCCGTGAGCATATTTTCCCCGCCCGTAACGGTCAAGCCCGTCACCTTTTCGGGAGAGTTGACACCGTCTGCAAAGGCAATAACGCCGAAAAGTGCCGCAATGCACAGAGCGAAGCAAATAATCAATGCACCTGTTGAAAACTTCTTTTTTGTCACGGGGAATACTCCTTGTTGATGATTTTCTTAGATTTTATCAAAATAAAACCGCGCTTGCAACAGAAAAATATACTCAAATCTGTTTCCATTGAACGCAAAATATGATACTATGCACATTAGAATACAGATGATGCTCAACGGAGGCGGAATTGATTAAAAAGCTGTTCGACAAAACCTTCCTCAAGTATGTGCTTGTGGGGGCTGTAAATACTGTGGTCGGCACGGGAGTTATGTTTGCCGCATATAATTGGGCGGGGCTGTCCTATTGGGTGTCCTCGGCACTCAATTACATTGTCGGAAGCATAGTGAGTTATATTCTCAATAAGAACTTCACCTTTGAAAACAAGGAACGCGGATGGAAGCCCGTGTTGCGATTTACAGCCAACATCGCGGTCTGCTACGGTATTGCATACGGAATTGCAAAGCCCTTGACAATGGCGGTCTTAAGCGGATATACGGTGAATATTCAGGAAAATATAGCGATGCTTGTCGGCATGGGACTGTTTATAATTCTCAACTATTTCGGACAGCGCTTTTTCGCGTTCAAGGCTGAGGATGAGGGCGAGAGAGGTTAACAGCGAAGGGTATGATAGCTTTACTGATAATCATAGGTGTCGCGGCGGTGCTTATGCTGTGCTCTGCTATTGACTGCGCACTGAATATAAATGTAGTGCAATACACGGTGCCGATGAAAAAGCTTTGCGGCACTGCGCGGCTCGTGTGCATATCCGACCTGCACTGCTGGAGCTACGGCAGAGATAACTGCAAGCTTTATAAGCTCGTATCTGAGCAAAAGCCCGATGCGATTGTTATTGCGGGCGATATGATAACCCGCCGAGCCTCGAATAAGCAGGTGCAAAAAAGCACGGAGCTAATAAAAAAGCTCACAGAGCTTGCTCCCGTTTATTATGCAACGGGCAATCACGAGGCTGATTTCCTCGCCGTGAACGGTATGAGCTTGCTTGACAGTGTTGAAAAAACAGGTGCAGAAGTCCTCTACGACAGCTATGCCGAGGCGAGCATAAACGGCAACACCCTGCGCATCGGTGCGGCATCGGGCAGATATTTTGACGGCAGTGAACGGGACAAAATAACCTTTTCAATGCTCGAAGAAATAGGAAAAAGCGAAGCACCGTCAATCGCCGTCGTTCATCAGCCCGAAAATGTGCTGTTTGAAAAGGAGCATATAAGCTGGACGGCGGATTTGTATTTAAGCGGGCACACCCACGGCGGGATATGGCGTCTGCCGATAATCGGCGGAGTGATGACACCTGCCGAGGGGCTGTTTCCGAAATACGACAGGGGACTGTTTTCAGTCGATGACAAAACACCCATTATAATAAACGGCGGCTTAGCGGGCTATTACTTCATCCCCCGCGTGTTTAACCGCCCCGAAATATGCGTAATAAATATAAAACAATAACCGCCCACGGCGGTTATTGTTTTATATAAGCTTAGGCTTTGTCAGCAGCATTTTGATAAGCTCTGCGACGGAGCCTTTTTTGTTTTTATATGCCTTGCCGCCGTAATAGGTCTGAACAGGGCGGAAGGCGACGACCTTTTCGGGCGGGAGCGAGAAAAAGTCACAGTCGGCAGTGAAAAAGTCTGCGATTTTTCCGCATTCAAGGGTGCCGAAATCGTCCGACTCCAACAGTGCGGCGGCGGCATTTTTCGTGTAGGAGCAAAACGCGGTGTAGGGCGAAACGCTCTCATTCTCATTGTAAAACTGCACCATGCCGAGCATTTGCAGATACGGGTCCATATCCTGCACGGGCGAATCGGACGAGCCGCAAACGCACACGCCTGCGTCAAACAGAGATTTGAGCTTAATGCGGCTTCTTATCTCCTCGGGCAAAACCTGCTCGTAGGAGTGAAGATAGCGCTTGTCAATCCACGCATAGCCGGGCTGCATCATAACGGCGTATCTGCCGCGTTTGAGCTTTTCAAGTGCCTCATCCGAGTGAAATTCGCAATGCTCAATGCGGTGATACGGGAGCTCGTTTTTCTCGGGCAGCTTGTCAAACGCGCACAGTATGCGGTCAATTCCCGCCTCGCCGATAGCGTGCGAGGCAATTTGATAGCCCTCGGCATCAAACTGTGCGGTGATCTTATCCACAAAGTCCTGCTCATAGTAGCACGGCGCGGTCATGCCCGTGTCGGTGTAGGGAGTGTAAAACGCTGCTGAATGTGAGCCCGATGCGCCGTCCATTTCCCAGTCGCCGCATCCGCCGACACGAGGGTGCTTCATCATCTTAGCGTAGGGCTTAATGCGGTCAAAATCCGTATATTGCAGATAAAGACGCACCTTCATGTCAAAGTGCCGCGCAAGGTGAATGATAAGCTTTGTCGTTATGTCGTTTTTGCTGTCGCCGTTGCCCTCAAGCGCGCCGACAATGTTAATGCCGTACTCCGCGCAGTAGTTGTGAAAGCGCCCGACGCCCTTTGCAATATCCGAAAGCCCGAGCGTTGCGCCGACAGCGTCGATTATCCTGCCCTGAGCACGCTCATTTGCCTCGCCCTGCAAAATGCCGTCATGCCCCTCGGGGCTAATGCCTATCATGCTGAGCATTTTGCTTGACAGCGAGGTTGAATGACCGTCAATATTGTATATTACAACAGCCCTGCCGCCGCCCCAAGCATCAAGCTCGTCCTTCGTCGGCATCCTGCGCTCGTCGATCGCGGTAAGAATGTAGTTATTTATCGCAATTATGGCATTTTTCTTCTGCTTTTCGGCATATTCGCGCACTCTTTTGCCCACACCGTCAACTGTGTTCGGGAATATGCCCTCGGGCGTAATCTGACAGGCACTGAAGCCCATTGCCATAACCGAGACAGTCAGAAGCATGTGGGTGTGCCCGTCAATAAGGCAGGGATAAACGTGCCTGCCGCACAAATCCGTGCCGTTTGTTTTTTCGCTGTCGGGAAAGCTGTCCTTTGAGGGATAAACGCGGCTTATTCTGCCGTCTGTTACCTCCATGGCGTAGAAGCTGTCAGCCTCAGACAGCATGGAGTGGAATACTCCGTTGTAAAAAACCGATTTTTTCATTTTCATACGGGAACAATGTTGCCGATGCCCATAAGAACATAGGCGATAATTGTGAGAATACATACAATATTGCCGTTACGCTTTATAATAGAGCCGGGCACCTCGTTGCGTGCATTCATGAATGCGGGAATAGTCATAACCGCGACTATTATAGAGATAAGCCCGCCCGCAAGACGCATAAACTCCATGAAGTTGCCGAGGTTAAACAGCGCAAGCGCAAGCGAGGGTGCGGTTGCGACAAGCCAAGAGGGACGGTGTCCCCAGCCGACAGTCTCTCTCACTATATCGGCAAGGGCGAGCGACAGCGACCAATAGGTTGTGAGCATTGCAAGCACGGTGAAGGCACTGCCGACTATCTGCGCCCACAGACCGATGCCCTTTGACCAACCGACCATAGCAACGGAGGTCACCTCATCCGAGGCATACAGTGCACAGAAGCAGATGACGCAGATAATGATAAAATTATTTAGAAATCCGACGAATATTGCCTTTTTAATCTCTTTCGTGTCGCCGCCGAGACCGACAACAGCCTGCGGCACGGAGAAAAATGCCGCGAGTGAGAACATCGCCATACCGTAGAAGGCGAGCGCACCGTTTAAGTCGGGCTTAACAAGCGGAACTCTGTTGCCGTCGGAGAAGAGGGAAGCCACGGCAAGCACGCCGATAAGTGAAAAAATAATCGCCATGGCAATCTTTTCGGAAATGCCGACTGCCTTCAAGCCGAACAGCACAACTGCCGCCGCAACGACATAGAAAATGAGCTTTGCGGTAAGTGCGGAAATATCAAAAAGCTCGATGAGTATTTCCTCTGCGCCCGATATGTAGCCCGTGAGATTTGTGCAAAGTATCGCGAGCATAAGCACAAAAAACGAAATGGTCAGCACATTTTTGAGCTTGCCGCGGAACAAAAACTTTGAGAGGCAGGCGATTATCTGCCCGCCGCCGTCGGTTTTAAGCGCGAGGTCGGCAATCATAAGATGCAGAATGTAGCTCGCAACAAATGCGAGGGAGAGAATGAAAATAGACATCACAATGCCGTTTCTCTCCGCAAGGTAGGGCAGGGACATAACTCCGCCGCCTATGCCGTAGCCAGTGATTATACACGCCGCTTCCCATGTTGTGAGTTTCTTTTCCATATAAATACCTCTGAATACATAGTATAATTCAGTATAGCATAGCAAATGAGTATTGAAAAGTGATAAATAATTCACATTAAATATTGAATTTTGCCTGAAGATATATTACAATAATTTCAGCTTCAGCAAATTTTAATAAAAGGAGAAAAACAATGTTTGATAGAAAAGCGTGCAAAGCAAACGGCAAGGCGGCATTCAAGCGTAATTACTGGATGTGCGTGCTTATTGCAGTTGTTCTCGTAATCTGCCTGCACGGCGTAACAATTTATGAGACCACCACAAGCACAATGGAGAAGCTCGATGCTAACTCCTTAAACATCGAAACAATCCTTGAGGAAAGCGAAACGACGACAACAACAAGCTCTATCCCGGGCTTCTTGCTCAATATACTGGTGCTTAATATTGTCGCTGTCGGCTGTTATAAGTTCTTCGTGCTTGAAGCAAAGGAGGATGCCGAGGTCGGCGTTATCTTTGACGGCTTCAAGGGCAAAAGCTACGGCAGAAACCTCGTAACCATGTTCCTGAGAAGACTGTTCACAATTCTGTGGACTCTGCTTCTCATCGTCCCCGGTATAATCAAGGGCTACGAGTACTCCATGATTCCCTTCATCCTCGCCGACAACCCCGAGGTTGACCGCAAGGAAGCATTTTCAGTCAGCAAGACTCTTACAAAGGGAAGCAAGTGGAAGCTGTTTGTATTCGACCTTTCCTTCATCGGCTGGTGGATACTCAGCTTGCTCACCTTCGGCATACTGAGCGTTTTGTATGTTCAGCCCTACTACTATGCTTCAAAAACTCAGATTTACCTCGAGCTCAAGGCGGAGCATTTCCCCGAGCCCACTGAGGAGCCCGAAGCAGAAATTTAATAATGAACCCATAAAAATAAGACAGGGCTTTGCCCTGTCTTATTTTGAGACCGTCAAAAAACAAAACTGTCAGCAGGAAAGACCAGCAAACAGCGGG
>DCHB01000015.1:1634-8968 GCA_002314685.1 Clostridiales bacterium UBA1763 | reverse complement strand
CGGCTTTTCGGCGTAGTCAAAAAGTCCAAGGGACTTTTTTGGCAAGCTGAAAATAAGACGAGGAAAAATCCTCGTCTTATTTTATATATGGACGTATTGCGTTGACCTTTTTGCAAATTTCACCTAAGTGCTCGGGTGTTATTGCCTGCATTGCATCGCTCAAGGCGGCTTTCGGGTTTTCGTGCACCTCGAGCATCAGACCGTCGGCACCTGCCGCGACTGCGGCAAGGGCAAGCGACTGAACGTATTTTGCGTTTCCTGCCGCGTGACTCGGGTCAACAACAACGGGCAGGTGAGTTTTCTCGTGCAGAACGGGTATGGCGGAAATGTCGAGCACAGCTCTTGTGCAGTCGTCAAAGCCTCGTATTCCGCGCTCGCAGAGGATTATATTGCCGTTTCCCGATTTGGCGATGTACTCGGCACTGAGCAAAAGCTCCTTTATAGTGCAGGCTGTACCTCGCTTCAGCAAAACGGGCTTATTAAGCTTCCCGACCTCGGTCAAAAGCTCATAATTTTGCATACTCCGCGCACCGATTTGAATAATATCGACATCCTCAAAAAGCTCAAGCTCGCGAACGCCCATTGCCTCGGAAATAAGGGGAAGCCCCGTCTGCTTTTTCGCTTCGCCGAGGTATTCAAGAGCCTCGGCGCCCAAGCCCTGAAAGCCGTAGGGGGAGGTGCGGGGCTTGAAGGCACCGCCGCGCAGAATATCAGCTCCGTTTGCCTTGACGGCATTTGCCGCCGATAAAATCTGCTTTCTGCTCTCAACTGAGCAGGGACCTGCGATTACGGCAAATCCGCCCGCACCGATTTTAATATCGCCGATTTTGACGGCGGTGTCGTCGGAATGATTTTTACGGCTGCACAGCTTGTACGGCTCGGAAGCATTGCTTACGGATACAACACCGTCAAGCCGCATTATCCGCCCTGAGTCGATGCCCGAGGTATCGCCAAAAACGGATACGAGCGTTCTGTCACTGCCGCGGAAAATATCGTACTGCGCCGACTCGACATTGAGCATGGCTTCAAGCTCACCTGTCGGGGCGTTTTGTCTGAGTATAATTATCATTTATCTGTCCTCATTTAATGCTATGAGCTGATTTTACGCTATATCTTGACTGCTGTCAAATGTTCGTGCGATAAAACGGATAATTATACGCATAGTATGTTGACAAATTAACAAGCGGTGAATATACTACGGAAGTGTAACAAATAATCGGAGGACAATCTGATGAAAAAGACAAAAAAGCTGTTTGCAATGCTTCTTTCAGTAGTAATGCTGTTTGGCATTATGCCCATTGCGGGAGCATCCGCACAGTCGGACACAAAATGGGTCAGCGCATGGAGCACAAGCCCCATTGATGCAAGCCTGAGTGAGCTCAGCATACTTGACGAGCTCGCAATCCCCGTCGGCGCAATAACAAACAGACTTGTTATTGAGTCAACCGCAACGGGCTCACAGGTCAGATTTGTGCTCTCAAACGAATACAGCCTTGTACCGATGAAAATAGGCGCCTGCAGTGTAGGCAAGCTCTCAAGCCTCGGCATTTCCGACTGCATGATGAAGGTACTGTCGGCAAAGACCGTTCGCGTTGACGGCAAGGCAAGCTTCACGATTCCCGCGGGCGAAACCGTCACAACCGACCCCGTCAGCATAAATGTTACTGCGGGCGAAAAGCTCTGTGTCAACATTTACTATAAGGATGTCACCGCTGTGCGCACAATAGGTCTTATAGGTGCAAATTCCTATATCGGCATAGGCAACACAACCTACTCAAATGCTGTTATCGGTATCCCCCTCAAGTATGAGGCGGATTCGGGCTCTTATGAGGTTATTACAACCCTCAAGGAAATGGATGTCAAGGCGGCGGCAGATACCGAGACCTGCGTATTCTTCGGAGACTCCACTCTTGCAAATGAAATTCCCCGTCTTCTTGCCGAAAGACTCAGAGAAAACGGCATTACCAATGTGTCCGTGACTCAGGAGGCAATCAAGGGCAACCGCCTCGTTGCCGACGGCGTAGGCAAGGCGGCAAAGCTTCTCGGCAGTGCAGGTGTTGAGCGCTTCACCGAGGATGTTCTCGAGCAGGCAGGCGTAACAAAGGTAATAGTCAAGCTCGGCGTTAACGACATTGTTCATCCGCATTGCGAATCAAAGAAGGGCGCGGCACCCTATGCAAGCCTTGAGGATATGATCGCAGGCTACAACGAGCTCATTGAAATGGCACACGCGGCAGGTGTTGAGATTTACTTCTGCCAGAATACCCCGTGGAAGGGCTACACCCGCAACGTATTCGGCGCGGGCGACGATGTTCAGTGGACAGAGGAGATAGACCAGCTTCGTTTGGATATAAACGAGTGGTTTGCGAGCGATGACTGCAAGGCAGACGGATATATAAGCCTCGAGGCAATGGCAGACCCCGCCGATGCAACTCAGCTTATCCCCGACCAGACTCCCGACGGCATCCACCACAATACAGCGGGTCAGGAGAACCTTGTGTCGCTTATTCCTCTCGAAATATTCAAATAAAATTATTACTCCCTACAAAATTGTAGGGAGTTTTTATCAATATAGTGTTGCCGAATGAACAATTATAATATATAATTGTTGAGTATTTATACGAAAAACCTTGTGAAAGGCGAAGAGAGAATGAAAAACGAACTTAATCAGACCCGTGACGGCTTCAGAAGCCGCAGTGGATTTATTATTGCCTGCATAGGCTCCGCGGTCGGTATGGGCAACATCTGGCGTTTCCCGATGCTCGTTTCAACATGGGGCGGACTCACATTCCTGATCCCGTACTTTATCTTTGTTCTGCTTATTGCATCCACAGGCGTTATGGGTGAATTTGCCCTCGGCAGATTCGGCAAGGCGGGACCCGTCGGCGCATTCGGAAAGTGCACCGAGGTCGGACTCGGAAAGCCCAAGCTCGGCGAGCGCATTGGCTACATCCCCGTGTTAGGCTCACTTGCCCTCGCAATCGGCTATACCTGCGTCATGGCTTGGATCTTCAAGTACTTCTTCATGTCCCTTTCGGGCGACCTTTTCGCCATGGGACAGGATATGGACATCATCGGCATCACCTTCGGTGCAACTGCAAGTGCATGGGGCGCAAACGCATGGATTGTCGTCGCCGTTATTGCAAGCTTTGCGATTATGTCCTTCGGCATTTCGGGCGGCATCGAAAAGGCAAACAAGGTTATGATGCCCGTTCTGTTCTTCCTGTTTGTCGCTCTCGGCGTGTATGTTCTGACTATTCCCGGCTCATCCGACGGATATAAGTACATTTTCACACTTAATACCAAGGGACTGTTAAATCCGCAGGTTTGGCTGTTTGCCTTCGGTCAGGCGTTCTTCTCCCTGTCCGTTGCAGGTAACGGCAGTGTCATCTACGGCTCATATCTGAGCGATAACGAGTGCATCCCGAGCTCTGCCCGCAATGTCGCACTGTTCGATACCTTGGCTGCACTGCTCGCGGCATTCGTAATCATCCCCGCAATGGCAACAAGCGGCGCAAAGCTTGATGCAGGCGGACCCGGACTCATGTTCATCTACCTTGTCAATGTAATGAACGGCATGGCAGGCGGCAGAATTGTCGGCATAATCTTCTTCCTGTGCGTAACCTTCGCAGGCGTATCGTCAATTATCAATCTGTACGAGGCTCCCGTAGCCTTCCTGCAGGAGAAGCTCAAGTTCAAGCGCGTAACCGCAACCGCAGTTATCCACATTGTCGGTGTCAGCGTTGCACTGTGCATTCAGGCAATCGTCTCGCAGTGGATGGATGTTGTTTCAATTTATATCTGCCCGCTGGGTGCACTGCTTGCGGCAATCATGTTCTTCTGGATTGCAGGTAAAAAGGTCGTGCTTGAAAATGTCAACATGGGAGCAGGCAAGCCCGTCGGCAAGCTGTTCTTCCCGCTTTCAAAGTATGTTTACTGTGCCTGCGCACTTATCGCCCTCATAGCGGGTGCAATAGTCGGCGGTATCGGCTGATAAAAATACGGCATTTCGACTTATTTGCCGAAAAAGTTTAGACAAATATAAAAAAGTGTTGCAATTATCATTAGAATGATATATTATTAACACAATTAAAGGACTGCGTCCCCCCGCGGTCAACCCCTGAGGTCTTCGGAGCTCGGGGGTTTCCTTTTTTCTTGTAAAGCTTTGGCGTGTATGATAGAATGTGCTTATCAAAAATAAGGAGAAAAGTATGGAACTCGGAATAAAAGGCAGGGTAGAGACTGTCGTTGACCACTCAAATACCGCAAAATTTGCAGGCTCGGGCGAGCTTGATGTTTTTGCGACACCCAATATGATAGCCCTCATGGAGCAGGCGGCACAGGCATCTGTTGCACCGTATCTTGAGGAAGGGCAGGGCACTGTCGGCACGATGATAAGCGTGACTCACGATGCGGCAACGCCCCTCGGCATGAAGGTGTGGGCGGAAAGTGAGCTTGTTGAGCTTGATCGCCGCAGACTCGTTTTTGAGGTTTGTGCCTTCGATGAATGCGGAGCAATAGGCAAGGGCAGACACGAGAGGTTTATTATAAATAATGAGAAGTTTCTCACAAAGGTCAATGCAAAAGGGGAGAAGTAAATGAAAAAATTTATCGTTCTCATAGGCAACTACGGCTCGGGAAAGACTGAGATTGCAATAAACCTCGCCGTAAACTCCGCGGCAAAGGGACTTAATACGCTTGTAATTGACCTTGATAAGGTCAACGACTATTTCCGTATGTCAGACCGTGTTGATGTTTTGAAAACAAACAAGGTAAACCTTGTTTCTCCGACCTTTGCAGGGCAGGGCGTAACGCCGAGTAATATGTCAGCCGCAGTCGCATCCGCGTTTGCGGGTGACTGGGATTTGTGCGTGTTCGATGTCGGCGGCGATGCGGCGGGTGCTATGTCACTCGGACGCTATCATCAGGATTTTGCGGCGCTTGAGGAAGGTCAGCTTGAGGTTTACGACATTGTAAATGTGTTCCGCCCCATGTCCGAAAGCCCCGAAAAAATTGTAAAGCTCAAGGAGGAGATGGAGGGCTTTGCAAGACTGCGCGTCACGGGCTTTGTAAACAACTCAAATCTGCTCAACTATGCAAGCGCCGACGATATAAGAACGGGATACGAGGTGTTAAAGCAGACAAGCGAAATGACGGGCATTCCCGTTGTGCACACGACGGGCAGAAGGATATTTGTCGATGAATTTCTGAAGGACGGCAGAGACGAAAGGTACATAGGCGAGCCCATAGGACTCGAAACCTATATGCACAGGTCTTGGGAGGCATTCACCAAGCTCGGCTTATGAGACTGTCAAAGAACTAAACTGTCGGCAGGAAAAAAGGACGTCACAGACGTCCTTTTTCTTATCCTTCCATAATGTGCAGGGTGCGAATTTCGCCATTTTGAATATGGCTTTGAATGTCAAAGGCGTGCGGCTCGAGATAATCCCAAGTGCCGCAGGTGAGCTTTTGCGCTTTAAGCTCTGCGACGGTCTGCGCACAAATATCCTCGATAATATCCGCCTTGAGCATTGCGCCCTCCTCGGAATTATCCGCGGTGAGCAAAAATTCGAGTGCATCGGCGAGGGTGCCGAGCCTCGGAAGCTCACGCATACCGCGCAGGAGCCATTTGTAATACGGCGCGTGCTCTCGGTTGAGAAGATAAACAGCCTCGGCAGTGTTTTTCGCAAATTCACTCAGCGCGAGCATCGCCGCGCCGTTTTCCCCGTGCTTTAAGCAGCGCGAGTAGTTGTACTGCCCCGACTGCGCCATAAAAACAATCCTCGCGGCAAGCTTTTTTCGGCGCACATCCTCAGGCATACCGTTTTTAATTGCGTTGCGTATGCGCGTAAATTCGCCGAGCTCATCGCTCCACACCTCACCGTTTACAGCCTCGGCAAAGGCGGAGGAGGGCGTGTATAGCCAAGCCTGCCAGCAATCGGGTGCGTCGGGCGAGCCGATACAGCCGCGGTAAAAATCGCTTATGCGTATAACACCCGTGCCCGCATGACCGAGCGCGGAGTGCTCAGTCTGCGCCTTGCCGCACAGTCTGCGGTGTTCGCGGCTGAGTGCAACGCCAATTTTTGCGTCATCCTCATCGGTCAGAAACAGGCAGAAGCCCTGCTCAAAATCATGGTCGCGGGAAAGCTCATCGTCAAAGCCGAAGCACTGCGAGCCTCTGCCCGCAAGCCCCACGGCAATGCGCCCCTCGTATTCGGGAAAGCAGTCGTGTATCATCTGCGCGCCGCGTTCTGTATATAGTTTTCTTGCTTCGTCAAGTCCTCTCATAAATGCTGTTCACTCTCGCTTTTAATTCGTGTGCATAGATAAAAAATCCGAAATGCTCAAAGGTCGGCAGACACTTTGAGGCAGTAAATGCGTGGTAGCCGTTGTGCGGCAGGTCGGGGGAGTTGAGATATTCCCAAGCTCTGTCGAGCATGGGCTCAATATCCTCATCGCGCCCCATTCGCTCGTAAAGCTCGGCGAGATTACAGCAGGTGACCGCAAGCTCGTTTTCGGGATGCTCGCAGTGCGAAATAACGGCGAGCGCTTTTTTGAAATAGCTCTCGGCAGAGTCAAAATCGCCGACATCGGAATAGGACAATGCCATGTTGTTGAAAAGCCCGCCGAAGCGGTAATCCAAGGGGTCGAGCTTCTCGGAAAACACTCTGCAAACCTGAATAAACATCGGAATCGACTTATCCGCCCTGCCGTAAGCCTTAAGCGTCGTCGCGGCGTTTAACAGCACGGTTGCGCCCGATACGGTTGAGCCGAGATGATGCTCGCGAATAAGCTCAAGCCCGCGATTAACTGCGTTTATTGCAGATTTTTCGTCACCCGTGCGGCGGTGAAAGCCCATGAGCTCACTTTGCAGAGAAAGCTCAGTGCGCCAATCGTCAGCATCCCGCGCTCTGCCGCACCAAAGGTCGAGAAAGCGTCCCGCCTCGGACTCGTTACCCGAATTAAGAAGTCTGTCAAGCTCCGAAATGATGCTTTTAATGTCAAGCGGCTGTGCGCAGGGGGCTGTGTCGGGCGTGCCCGTGTAGCCCGAGGCATCAAAGCAGCAGCAGGGCTCTGTATAATCTAAGCTGTCAAGAGACATAGTATCAACTCCGTTCAAGATAATTTTACCACCCAAAGCGCGGCGCAACAGTAGCAAATTCTACAAGCAGTGCGGAGAAAAAGCAAAATGAAGGAACGCAAACGGTAAAAATAGTGCTTGACTTTGAGTAAAATCTGAATTATAATATGCAAGCTGATTGTCAGCAAAGTTAATACATTTTTACTCGGAGAAGTCGCGTAGTCCGGCCGAGCGCGCACGATTGGAAATCGTG
>DCHB01000015.1:0-1577 GCA_002314685.1 Clostridiales bacterium UBA1763 | reverse complement strand
CCAAAAATTCAAAGCCACACCAAAGTGGGTGCGTCTAAGGGATGCACAATCCCTGAAAATATCGGCATAGTCGTGAAATGCGGCTATGCCGTTTTTTCATGTCATTCGGCATCAGGCAGGTCAACTGCGCCGATGCAGTTATAAATAATCTGGATACGCTGCTGACGATGGCCGTCCACCTTCTCGGCCTGAAACACATTGATGCGCTCTACGAACTCCCGGATGATTTCTGCGTCTAATTCCCGGATGTCGGTATACTTCCGCACCAGAGCAAGGAAGTGGTCGGCGTTCAGGCTCTTTTCGGTGGCCTCATCAAGGAACTGCCGCAATTCTTCCACCCGACTCTGAAGCTGGGCCTGCTCCGTCTCATAGTTTCCGGACAGCTTGGCGAAGCGGTCATCGGATATCTTGCCTTCCACATTATCCTCGTAAATGCGCTGGATGAGCGTGTCCAGCTTGGCGATACGGGCCTTGGCCTGTTCGTACTCCTTCCGGCAATCCCGAAGTTCCCGGTCAAGGGCCTTTTCGGAATTGCGGGTCACCAGCCGGAGAAATTCATCCTCATGGTTTCTGGCGTATGCCGTCACCCGCTGCAAGTCCTCAAGCAGAAGCTGCTCGATGACTGAATTGCGGATTTGATGTGACGGGCATACGCTTTTTCCCTTTTTGCGGTAGGTAGCGCATACCATGTACTCGCTCTGCGGCAGGCAGCGGCCCCGGACTTGGTACAGCTTGTGGCCGCAATCGGCACAGTAGACCATGCCGGAGAGTGCTGGCATTTCACCCATTGGGGTCTGCCGCCTGCGTCCATCACGGATTTTCTGTACCGTATCGTACACTTCCGGCTCGATGATGGCCTCATGCGCTCCTTCAAAAATGGCCCATTCGGACGGGTCGTTCGGAACCCGCTTTTTGGACTTGTAGGATTTCTTGTGGCACTTGAAGTTGACGATACATCCCGTGTACTCTCTGCGCTCCAGAATGTGGACTACCGTTGAGGTTGTCCAGCGGCACGGGTCATCGTCCTCACGCAGCTTTGCGGATGGAACATTCACGCCCACACGCTTGCCATATTCTGACGGGGTGTCGATGCGGCGCTTGCGCAGTTCCTTGGCAATCTGTGTCGGGCCATAGCCGGACATACAAAGGTGGAAGATTTCCTTGACTACCGCAGCGGCCTCGTCATCTACAATCCAGCAGGTCTTGTCATCCGGGTCTTTCTTGTAGCCGTAGGGCGGATTGGTGCAGAGCGGTTTGCCGGACTGGCCCTTTGCCTTGAACACTGCACGGATTTTCTTGCTGGTGTCCTTGGCATAGAACTCGTTGAAAATGTTGATGAATGGGGTCAAATCGCTTTCTTGCTGATTGGCGCTGTCCACACCGTTGTTGATGGCGATGAAGCGGACATCTGCCTCCGGGAATGCTACCTCGGTGTAGAAGCCGACCTTCAGGTAATCACGCCCCAAGCGGCTCATATCCTTGACGATGACCGTTCCGATGCGGCCTGCATCCATCTCGGCAATCATGCGCTGGAAGTCCGGTCGGTCGAAGGTGGTGCCGCTGTACCCGTCATCCAC
>DCHB01000014.1 GCA_002314685.1 Clostridiales bacterium UBA1763 | reverse complement strand
GTCGGGAAGAGGATGACATCGCGGATTGAGTTCATACCCGTTAAGAGCATAACACAGCGGTCAATGCCGATTCCGAGTCCGCCCGTGGGAGGCATACCGTACTCAAGTGCGTTGATGAAATCGTCGTCCATCATGCCCGCCTCATCGTCGCCCTTTGCACGCATTTCGACCTGCTTCATAAAGCGCTGCTTCTGGTCAATCGGGTCGTTGAGCTCGGAGAAGGCGTTGCCCATTTCACTGCGGCAGATAAACAGCTCGAAGCGCTCTGTAAGGCGCGGGTCTGCGGGTGAACGCTTTGCAAGCGGTGATACATCAACGGGGTGCATTGTTATAAAGGTCGGCTGAATGAGCTTATCCTCGACGAGCTGGTCAAACGCCTCGTAAAGAGCGTGTCCCCATGTGGGCTCGATCTTATCCATATCAACGCCTGCCGCCTTTGCCGCCTTGACAGCCTCGGCATCGTCCTCGATTGCCATAAAGTCAACGCCGACATACTTTTTGACAGCCTCTGCCATGGTAAGGCGCTCCCAGCCCGGAGTGAGGTCAATATCCTCGCCCTGCCACTGACACTTGTATGTACCTAAAATGCTCTGTGCCGCGCCCGAGAGCAAATCCTCGAACAAATCCATCATGTCGTTAAAATCGGCATAGGACTCATAAAGCTCGACGGTTGTAAACTCGGGGTTGTGCTTGGTGTCCATACCCTCGTTGCGGAAAATACGACCGATTTCGTAAACGCGCTCAATGCCGCCGACTATAAGGCGCTTGAGGTTGAGCTCGGTTGCAATACGCAGGAACATATCAATATCAAGCGTATTGTGGTGTGTGATGAAGGGACGCGCGGTTGCGCCGCCCGAAATGGTGTTGAGAACGGGGGTTTCAACCTCCATATAGCCTCTGCCGTCAAGGAAGGAGCGTACATAGCTTATAAATTTTGAGCGAATTTTAAAATTACGGCGGCTTTCATCGCTCATGATAAGGTCAACATAGCGCTGACGGTATTTAAGCTCGGTGTTTGTCATGCCGTGGAACTTCTCGGGCAGGGGGCGAAGGCTCTTTGAAAGCAGAGTTACACCCTCAACGTGCACGGAAATTTCCTCGGTTTTGGTCTTGAACACATAACCTGTTACACCGATAATATCGCCTATATCGTACTTTCTGAAATCGGCAAATTCCTGCTCTGTGACTGCGTCCTTGCGGATGTAAAGCTGAATTTGTCCCTTGTCATCCTTAATGTGGCAGAATATCGCCTTGCCCATGCCGCGCTTGGACATTATGCGTCCCGCTACCTGCACGGTTTTTGCGTCAAAAGCCTCGTAATCGGACTTTATCTCGGCAGAATAAGCGCTTCTCAAAAATCTTGTCTGCTGGAACGGGTCTCTCCCCTCCTCCTGCAGATTTGCAAGCTTATCGCGGCGTATCTGCAGTATTTCGGAAAGCTCCTGCTCCTGCACGGGTGCCTCGTTTGTCTTATTTTCGCTCATGTTAAATCCTCAAATCAATTGTTTTCTACTGAAATAATTTCAAAATGCAGCTCGCCTGCGGGTGCATCAACGCAGACCTTGTCGCCTGCAACATGACCGTAAAGTGCTCTGCCGAAGGGTGAATCGTCGGAAATTCTGCCCTCCATGGGGTTTGCCTCCTGTGAGCCGACGACTGTATAGCTCTCCACGTAATCCTCCTCGAGGTCGCGCACCTTGACAACACTGCCGAGAGTTACTGCGCCCTTGGGTACGTCATTGTCGATTTTATCGACTATCTCTGCGTTTTCGAGAAGATTTTTAATCTCTGCTATCTTGGAATAGAGCTTGCCCTGCTCGGTTTTTGCTTCATCGTATTCGCTGTTTTCGGAAAGGTCGCCGAAGCTGCGTGCTTCCTTAATCTGCTCGGAAACCTCCTTAGCCTTATCGGTTTCAAGGTACTGAAGTTCCTGCTTAAGTGCGTCATAGCGCTCCTGACTCATTTTGAATCTGCTTTCGGTAGCCATTATAACGGTCTCCTTTATAATCAATTTATCGGGTTTTTATTGTTATCACCGAGCTTTAACTCAGTGCATTTTTCGCTGCTTCAAGCTGTGCATCCGTATCCGTGCCGTCAAGCGCGACGGAAACATCGGGTGAGATACCGCCGACCTCGGAGAGGTCAACGCGGCTCGGGGTGAGATACTTACGGGTTGAGATGTGTACTGCGCTTCCGTCTGAAAGCTCAATCGTGACCTGACTGCGCGCCTTGCCCGTTGTATGGTCGCCGACTATCGTCGCCCAATTATACTCCTGAAGTGCCGCGGCAAAGAATTCTGCGGCGCTGTAGGTATCGGCATTTACGAGCACGACCATCTCGTTTTTGAGGCTGACCTTATCGGAGGTTTCAATCTTCTCGTTGCCCTCCTTGTCGATACTTATGAAGAGCTCGCCCTCGGGGAGAATATAGTCAAGCAGATCAACAAGCTCGCTCAGCAGTCCTCCGGGGTTGTTTCTGACATCGAAAATGAAGGATGTCGCACCCGCGGAAATGAGCTGTTCTATTGCCTTCTGTGTGTTTTCACTCGCGCCTGCTTCAAAATTCTTGATTTTTATATAGCCGATATTGCCGTCAATAAGGCTCGAGCTGACGGGATTGATATAAATCTTCTCGCAGGCTAATGTTGCGGTGGACTCATTGCCCTTTTTATCGGCAACGACAACTGTGAAGTCCTTGTTTACCTTGGAACGGATGAGGGTGCTGAGCTCCTCGAGGTCTAAGTCGCTGACATCCTGACCGTCAACCTTAATGATGCGGTCTCCGACCTCTATACCCGCTTCCGCGGCAGGTGTGCCCGATTCAACGGCGAACACCTCAAACTCACCGTGGTTGTTAATCTTTACACTGGCGCCGATGCCCGTGTATTCGTTACTTGTATTGAGCTTATATGCCTCGTATTCCTCGGCACTCATATAGTAGCTCCACTTGTCGTTCAGGCTCTGCACCATTGCCGCCGCCGCGGAATTATACAGTGTGCCCTCCTCTGCATCACCGATGTAGTAGTTGTTTATTATCTTCTCGATTTCAACATACTTTTTTGCATCGTTGAGGTACTGTCTTGAGCCGAAGCCGCCTATTGCCGCCATATAGGTCAGCACTGCTGTCAGTGCCGCAACAACAAGGCAAGCTATTATAAGGTGAGTGAGCTTGATTTTTTTGTTGAAATCAGGCAGCTTGAATTTTTTCAAGTTGTTTTCCCCTTTCCCTTTATACAACACGATTGACTGGCAATCTTTATGATTGCCAGTCAAGCTTATTCTTTGTCAAATCATCCTGCAAATACATTGAATGCGGAGAAAAATACATTTTTAAGCGCACTGACTGTCACGTCACTGCTGACAACGCCCGTTGCAAAGGGAATTACAGACAAAAGCAGGCTGAATACCATTGCGACTACAAGAAGTATGGCAAGAATTGATACAACTAATTTTCTATTCATTTTTCTCTCCTCAGACCTTGAGGTAATTTCTTATTGCGATTGCACCGCCGAATGCGCCGACACCGACACCAACGGCAAGGAATATGCCGAGGACAGCGGGCCAAAGCTCAGCAAACGGTACTATCGTAACAAAGGAAATTGCCAGACTCTGTGCTATTTTTGATTGAAGTGCGCCGTAAAGTCCCCACTGTGCGAGGAAGGCAAGACCGCCGCCGACTATGCCGAGGATAAGACCCTCGATAATAAACGGGCAGCGAATAAAGCCGTTGGATGCGCCGACCATCTTCATAATTGCAATCTCTTCCCTTCTGCCGAAGGTTGCAAGCTTGATGGTATTGGACATAATAAACAGTGAGATGAAAACAAGGATTACGATAAGTGCAAGCGATACAACGCTGACAACGTTTCTGACGGATACGAACTTATCCGCATAGTCCAGGGGTGCGTTGACCTTTACGATGCCCTCAATCTCGCTTAACTCGCTCTGAGTTTCCTCCATGAGGCTCAGATCATTAAGCTGAACAACAAAACGGTGACGGAAAACCTCGTCGTCAATGCCCTCCATGAGGCTCTTGTCGTACTTCTCCATGAAGTTTTCCTTTGCCTCTGTGCGGCTTACAAACTGAACATCCGCGACATTTTCAATAGCGGCTATCTTGGTCTGAATTGTTGCGGAGGCATCCTCTGCCGACAGAGTCTCGTCAACATAGGCAAGAATTTGATTTTGATTGCCTATATCGTCGATTATGTTATTGATGTTGATGTCAAGAAGCGTGAAGCTGCCCATAACGATGAGGCAGGCGATGATAATAGTGACCGATGCGAAGGACATAAAGCCGTGTGTGAATATATTGCGGAAGCCCTCGCCGATGAGATACGCATATTTATTCCATTTCATAGCTGTAATACCCATCCATTCCGTCACTGATCAGATGACCGCCGTCAATGGCGATAACGCGCTTGGAGAAAGCATTGACCAGTTCCTTCTCGTGAGTAACTACCAAAATCGTAGTACCCATCTCGTTAATCTTCTCAAGCAGAAGCATAAGCTCAAGACTGCGCACGGGGTCAAGGTTACCCGTAGGCTCGTCGGCAATAATCATGGTGGGATTATTGACTAAGGCTCTTGCTATTGCGACACGCTGCTGCTCGCCGCCCGAAAGCTCAGCGGGCAGACGCTTTTCGCGTCCCTCAAGACCGACAAGCTCAAGCACATGAGGCACTCTTGCCTTTATCTGCTTATTTGTTGCGCCGACAACGCGCATTGCAAATGCGACATTATCATAAACCGTCATCTTGTCGATAAGACGGAAGTCCTGGAAAATGACGCCGAGGGTTCTGCGCATCTGAGGCATTTTTCTCTGCTTCATATTGCTCATATTGAAGCCGTTGACGACTACCTTGCCGTCGGACGGTCTTATCTCACCCGTGAGAAGCTTGATAATGGTGGTCTTGCCCGAGCCGGAGGGTCCGACAAGGAAGGCAAACTCACCCTCATTGATGGTCAGACTGAAATTGTCAAGTGCGGCAACATCGCTGTTGTCATAGACCATCGTGACATTGTTCATTTGAACCATTGATTTTCCTCCTGAGGATTACAGCGGAAGGCTTCCCGCCTTAATTTCAACGACCGTTATTTACAGAGTCCAGATACTGCTTGACCATCATTGCAACCTTGAACACGATTGCATGGTCAAACTCACGCAGGTCAAGTCCCGTAATCTTCTTGATTTTCTCAAGACGGTAAACCAGCGTATTGCGGTGGACATACAGCTTGCGGGAGGTCTCCGACACGTTGAGGTTGTTCTCAAAGAACTGATTTATCGTGTCGAGGGTGTCCTCATCGAGAGTTTCAAGCGGATTTTTCTTGAAAACTTCATTTAGGAACATCTCGCAAAGAGTGGTCGGAAGCTGATAAATAATTCTGCCGATGCCGAGATTTTCGTAGCTTATTATGGTCTTGTCCGAGTCGAAAACTCTGCCGACATCAATTGCAATCTGTGCTTCCTTATAGCGGTCGGCAAGCTCTCTTAAATGTCTCGCTGTTGTGCCGATACCGATAATGCACTTTATCTGCAGCTCAGTATCGAGAGTTCTCTCGATATTCTCGGCAATAGCCTTTATTTCGCTGCTGTTGTCGCCGTTGGGTAGCTCCTTGATTACAACGAGGTCAGCCTCATTTACGCTGATGACAAAATCGTGCTGTCTATCGGAAAAGATATTGGAAAGCACCTCAACCGCGGCGACATCGGTATGCTCAACCTGACGCACAAGGAAAAGGGCACGCGGAACATCGGGGACGAAGTGAAGCTCCTTTGTTCTGACATACACGTCACCGGGCAGGATGTTATCGGAAATAATGCTCTTGAGGAAGGAAGCCTTATTAAACTTCTCCTCATAATTGGTCTTAGCCTCGTTGAATGCGACAGCCGCCATCATACAGCTGACCTTTGCAAGCTCATCACAGCCCTCAACGAAAACGGCATAGTCAAACTTTGCGTTACTCGCGCCGAGGATTTTATATGTACGGGAATGGCTGACAAAAACGGGCTCTGCGCTGTCAAAATTAAGGCTCTGGAAATCGTCAAGGCGAGAGCCTATCATGGGAAGCTCACTGCAGGTAATGACAAAGCCCTGCTCGTCAATAACGCCGATGCATCTGTCGGTTGCTTCCTTGATTTGAATAATAACACTCTGGAAAATCCTGCTGGACATTACTATTCCTCCCCTGTATATGGGTAAATTAACGACAAAGTTTCAATTATGCTTTTAACATAATAATACTTTTTTGTGCGAAATTCAATAGAATAATATGCTGTTTTTGTGTATTTTCCAAAAAAAGCGCGTTTTTATTTGCTATTATGAACAAAAAAATCTCAAAAAATTGGTTATTTTCCCATCATCACTCTGCACAACTGTTCTTGTGAAAGTGCCGAAAATTCACCCGCTTTAAGGCTTTTATCAAGCTCAAGCCCGCCGATTTTTATTCTTTTCAGCGCTTTTACGGGCTTTCCGCAGGCGGCAAGCATACGCTTTACCTGATGATATTTCCCCTCCATAACCTTGACAAGACAGCTTCCGTCGGGCAAAATTTCAAGCTCTGCGGGTAGGCATTTTGTTCCGTCGGCAAGCACTATTCCCTGCTCAAACGCGGCAGTATCCTCGGCAGTTACCGTGCCCTCTGTCACGGCATGATAGGTCTTAACTATGCCCGATTTCGGCGATATTACCTTATGCGCAAAGTCGCCGTCATCGGTAATAAGCAAAAGCCCCGTTGTGTCCTTGTCGAGTCTTCCGACAGGAAAAAGCTTTAAGCGTCTTAACTCGGGTGGGAAAAGGTCAAGCACCGTTTTTTGCTTGCCGTCATCGGTTGCGGACAAAACTCCCTCGGGCTTATTGAGCATAAAATAGTGGTATTTTTCATATTTTAGAATAGTACCGTCAAGGCGCACAACGGCTTTTTCAGCGTCGAGCTTCATCTCGGGTGCTGTCGCTACTATCCCGTCAACGCTTATTCTGCCCGACTTTACAATGAGCTTAATTTCGCGTCTTGATGCCGCGCCGCACTCCGATATGTACTTATCAAGTCTCATTAAGAACATAAAATCACCTTGATGATTATATCACAAACCGAGGAATATTTGAACACCTAAAGGGCATATTATGATTGATTTTACAAAATGTTTTAAGTTAACAAAGAAAAGCGCAGTAATAATTATTCTCATTATTGCGGCTGTTATGCTTGCCTCCGTTGCACTCTGTGCCTCCCCCGGCTGCAGCTTCGGGAAATCTGAGCTTATTGACGTTTCTACATCAACGGGACGCGAAAAATATCTCAACGAGCTCGGTTGGGACATTGAGGTAACAAGCGAGGAGCGCAAAACCGTTTTATTGCCGAGCGCATTTGAGGGCGTTATGCTCGGCTATGCCTCCATGCAGACCGAGCAGGGCTATGATTTTTCCTCCTACGGCGGAAGCGAGTGTGAGCAATACACCTACGTGATTACAAATTATCCGCATGACTCCACTGTTTACGCAACATTATATATTAAAGGGCGGCGCGTAATCGGCGGTGATGTTCACTCCGCGGAGCTTGACGGCTTCATGCACGCACTCAAATGTAAGGAATAAAAAAGGAAGTACCTCGCGGTACTTCCTTTTTCAGCTTGTCCAAAAAGTCCCTCGGACTTTTTAGACTGCACCGAAAAGCCGCCAAAAAATGCCCAGAAACCTCTGTGCATTTTTGAAAAAGCCTCGGAAACGAGGCTTTTTGTTGTCGGCGATCAAATTGAGGCGGGCCTTTGCCCCCTCAAGCTCCCCCGCTGTTTGCAGGTCTTTCATGCCGACAGTTTGGTTTTTGGTCAGTCTAAAAAAAAGAAGTACCTTGCGGTACTTCCTTTTTTATAAGATAGAGAGAGTGATGGGATTAAATCTTAAATCAGCTTGCGTGGTGTGCTCTTTTTGATACGTTTACTACGAGAGATACGACAAATATTGCCGCGCATACGAGTGCCGCAATGCCGAATACGAGCTCTGCGCCCGCTACGGTTGCCTTGCCCATGAATGCACCGAGGATTGCCGCCGCAAAGAGGCAGATGATGGAAAGCTCAGAAAGGATGTTCTTCATTTTTAGTTCCTCCATTTTTTAATAGGTATATGAAAATATTGGTCTTTTCTTTTGTTGTTTTTAGTGTAGAATATTGTTTGTTAAATGTCAAACAAGGTTTAGTTAAGAGTGTTTTAAGTTTTTCTTAATAGAGGTAGGCTATATGGATACAGCAAAATGCAAGGCGTTTATTACCGCGGCTGAGACGGGAAGTTTAACAAAAGCGGCGGAAATTCTCAACTACACGCCCTCGGGTGTCAGTCAGCTTATTACGGCATTTGAAAATGAGCTCGGCGTAAAGCTTCTCAGCCGAACGAAAAAAGGCGTTGCCGCAACATCAAACGGAGAAAAGATTATTCCCTATTTAAGAGACTATGTTCAGCAGGAAAACAGCGTTTTTCAGCTTGCCTCAGAGATGAACGGACTTGTCGTCGGGTCTGTGAGCATCGCTACATACGCAAGCATCGGAATGTGCTGGCTTCCGCAGATTATAGCGGATTTTCAGCGCGATTATCCGAATATTAAGATTAAGGTAATCGAGGGCTCTCACTCTGACCAGTCACATCTGCTTGACAACAAGCAGGCGGATATTGCGTTTTTCAGCTACAAGCCTCAGATGAAATATGATTGGATTCCCGTTAAAGAGGACAGGATGATTGCTATACTGCCCGAAAATCATCCCTATGCAGGCAAGGACAAATTTCCTATTAAGCAATGCGAAAACGAGCACCTCATATTCCCCTGCCTCGGTCAGGATGACGATGTGTTGACCTTATTTGATGAGCTTGGTGTCAATGTTGATGTTGAATATGCGACAAGTGAGACATCCTCATCGCTTGCAATGGTTGAAAACGGGCTCGGCATGAGCGTTATGAACGAGCTCATCACCACAAAGTGGCCGTGGAAAGTTGCAAAAGTCCCACTCGACCCGCCGAGGAGTATCACCTTAGGCATTGCAATTCCCTCGTTAAAGCACGCAGCCCCCGCTGTCGGGCGCTTCGTGCAGTATGCTGTCAAATGGTTTGAGGCAAATATATAGAAAAAAGACATGCTCAGCATGTCTTTTTTGTTATCTTATTCAATAGGCACTCACAGCCCTCGGAGACATCGCGCCATGTCGCCTCAAAATCGCCCGTGTACCACGGGTCGGCGACAGAGTGCGGGCAGTCGGTGTAATCCATGAGCAAGCTCAGCTTGTTTTCCTTATCGCCGCCGAAGACTCTTTTCATGTTTCGCAGATTTGCTTCATCCATACCGATTATATAATCGAAGCTGTCATAATCGGCTTTTGTAATCTGCCTCGCGGTCTTGCCCGCGCAGTCAATGCCGTGCTCGCTCAGCTTTCGGCGTGCAGGCGGATAGACGGGATTGCCGATTTCCTCTGTGCTCGTCGCGGCGGACTCGATATAAAAGCTCTGCTCCTGCCCCGCCCTGCGCACAAGGTCTTTCATGACAAACTCCGCCATCGGCGACCTGCAAATATTGCCGTGGCA
>DCHB01000006.1:17896-30974 GCA_002314685.1 Clostridiales bacterium UBA1763 | reverse complement strand
GTCTTTCCTGCGACAGTTTAGTTTTGGATCAGTCTCAAAAATCCGCAATCTGACGATTGCGGATTTTTTCTTGTTTAGTGCGGATTTTTGCATTATAATGGTGCGCGGGGGGGGAGATATTATGGAGAAAAAATATACCTATACCGATTATCCGCTTGCAAGAAACGGAATAAATCTGCACCTTGACTGTGTTTCACTCGAGGGAGAAAGCCCCGCAAAAAGCATACTTCTTGTTCACGGAGTTACATATTCAACATTCCAGTTTGACCTCGATTACAAGGATTACAGCTTCGTGCGATTTTTAGCGCGTCAGGGCTATGCGGTGTGGAGGCTCGACATTGCGGGCTTCGGCAAGTCGGGTGCGGTGCCCGACGGCTATATGCCCGATTCCGAATATGCCGCAGAGGATATAAATGCCGCGGTTGACAAGATAATCGGCGTTACGGGACAGAGCAGAATTGACCTTCTCGGCTGGAGCTGGGGCACGGTCACAACAAGCCGCTTTGCCGCAAAGCACCCCGAAAAGCTCAATAAGCTTGTGCTGTATGCACCCATTTTGTGCGGACTCGGTGAGCAGAATGTGACAGAGCCTTTTCACAAAACGGATTGGGCGGACTCGCTCGAGGATTTTCAGCGTGATGAAAACGGTGATTTTGACTTTAATACCGTTGAGCCCGAGCTGCTGTGGCTCAAGGCGGCACAAAGCTGGCGCTATGACGGGCACGGCAGTCCCAACGGCGGCAGACGCGACATCTGCGTGGACAGCACAAAAATCTTAATCGGGCTTGAAAAAATACAAACGCCCACACTCGTAATCTGCGGCGATAGAGACTGGTATCTTGATATGAAGCTCGTGTATGCCTCTCCCGATAAGCTTCCGCTTGGCTCACGCCTTGAGGTAATAAGCGGCGCGGCACACGCGATGATGCTCGAAAAGCCGTATCACAACGCTTTTCAGAACAAGGTTGCGGCATTTCTCGATTAGTATTGACTAAATTTGCCTTAGTGGCTATTATTTTCATAGGGCAAGGAGCTTGCCTTAAATATCTTTCGGAGGATTTTCAATGTCAACAGCTGCACTGATAATATTCTTTATCTCTACATCAATTCATTTATACGCATCCTATAAAACCGATCAAAAGCTCAGAAACAAAACAAAGCCCTTTATTCTTCTGTCGCTGATTGTATTTTATCTTGCCGCGGCGGAGCCCTTTGCGCTGATTATTCTGCTTGCACTTGTGTTCAGCTGGTTTGGCGATGTTCTGCTTATACCCAAGGGGGTAAAGTGGTTTACAATAGGCGGCATCTCGTTTATGGTAAGCCATGTCCTGTTTATCTTCGGCTATGCGCAGGATATTATCCCCGATACTGTATCCGCGTGGGTTATAGCGGGCATGGAGCTTGTGTTCCTTGCAATAGTCACGGTTTTGTTTACAAAGCTCAAGCAGCATTTGCCCAAGAAGCTGTTTTACCCCATGTTCTTCTATCTGTTCATTAACGGCACGATGAACTGCTTTGCGATTTTGCGTATGCTTTCAAACCCCTGCACCGCAACCGCACTCACCTGCATTGGTGCCGTGCTGTTCTTCATTTCCGACAGCACGCTGTTCTTCGTGCGCTTTAATAAAAACAGCAGAATAAAAACCCATTTCCTCGTTATGCTTACATATTCAATCGGCGAGCTGTTAATTGTATTAGGTCTGATATAATATTCGGAGGCTAAGTCATGAAATACTATCTTTATAACTCAAAGGCAAACAACGGAATTAAACCCGAGGTCGGCGAGGGCGTTGAGCTAATAGACGCGGTAGGGCTTGACTACAAGGCGTATTTTGACGGTCTTAATGCCGAGGACGAGGTCGTACTCGTCGGCGGCGACGGCACACTCAACTACTTCATCAATCACATGAAGGGCTGTGAAATCAAGAATAACGTTTATCTTCTCGGAAGCGGCACGGGCAACGACTTTTTTGCCGATATCGGCAAAAAGGCGGGCGATGAGGTGCTCGTGAATGAGTATCTCACAAATCTGCCCACCGTAAAGGTAAACGGCATAGAACAGCTTTTCATAAACAACATGGGCTTCGGCATCGACGGCTACTGCTGTGAGGTCGCAGACCAGATTAAGGCGAAAACACCCACCAAGGAAATCAACTACTCGGGCATCGCAATAAAGGGTCTGCTGTTCCACTTCAAGCCCTGCCATGCGACGGTTTGTGTTGACGGCGAGACCTTCGAGTACGACGATGTTTGGATTGCACCCACAATGAAGGGCAGATTTTACGGCGGCGGCATGATGATGGCACCCGCACAGGACAGATGCTCCGACAAGCTTACACTCGTAATATACAGAAGCAAGTGCAAGCTCAAGGCACTTATGCAGTTCCCCTCAATCTTCAAGGGCGAGCATATAAGCAACACCGACATGGTTAAAATCCATACGGGCAACAGCATAAAGGTCGTATTCTCCCGCCCCTGCGCGGCGCAGATAGACGGCGAAACCGTGCTTAATGTGACCGAATACGAGGCTACCCTCTGACAAATAAAATTGACCGCATCACTGTTGTGATACGGTCAATTTTTATACCCTTTTCAGTTAAAAAGCTTCTCTGCGCAGACAGCGGAGCTTAGCATGAACACATAGCTCAGCATTGCAAGGAATATCCACAGATTAAAGGAAATTCCGCCGCCAATCATAGCGATTGCAAGGAAAACAGCCTCAATCAGCTGAATAAGCACCGATGCGAAAGCGAGAGATGCGTTGTTAAAACAGCGCGGCTTGTTGCAAACACCGTCACCGCCCGAAATAATATGGCAGGCGAATACAGAGAGGCTGAGAATAATCAGCAGTATCTGACAAATATCCGCGCCCATAAGGGCATAAGAGCCGCTTTCAAGCAGCTGAATACCGTGCGAGATATTAAAGCCCTCGGCAGCGAACTGAATAAAAACGCAGGCGGCAAGAAACGCCGTGAGCAGATTGCAGGAGAGCGTTTCGCGTCCGCTTTCATAAGCGGCAAGCATTCCCAAAAGCAAAAATGCCGCAAAGGCAAAGCCGAGAATTTGTACTATAAGACTGCCGTCGTGCAGGGTTATGCCGTATGCAAGAGTCGCGGCTGAAAACAGCACTGCGGCGGCAGAGCAGATAAGAAAGCTGTTTTTCCGCCCTAAAAAGCCGAACGGTTTTTTACTGTCATTCATCATATATTCTCCATTCTGAATACGGGAGTGTTTGTCTTATTATAAAACGCTTTTGGCGTCCTTGCAAGTGCAGGCGCAGTATTTACCCGAAAAACAGTGCCTCCGTACTTGAGATAAGCCCTCGGATATGCTACAATTTCAGCATAAACAGAAGCGGGAGAAACGAAAATGGATAAGGCACAGTTCAGATTTGCACGGGAAGAGGATACCGCGCTGATACTCAGCTTTATTAAACAGCTTGCCGAGTATGAAAATATGCTCGACGAGGTTGTTGCAGATGAGGCGGAGCTAAAAAAATGGATATTCCGAGAGAAAAAGGCAGAGGTAATCTTTGCCTTGGATAATGGAAAAGAAGTCGGCTTTGCGCTGTTTTTCCATAATTTCTCCACCTTCCTCGGCAGGGCGGGCATATATCTCGAGGACTTATTCGTAATGCCCGAATACCGCGGCAGAGGCTACGGCAAGGGGCTAATAAAAAAGCTTGCCGAGCTTGCAGTCGAGCGCGGATGCGGCAGACTCGAGTGGTGGTGCCTTGACTGGAACAAGCCGAGCATAGATTTTTACCTCTCCCTCGGTGCTGAGCCTATGAGCGACTGGACGGTTTACCGCATTGCGGGCGAAACCCTCAAAGCGCTTGCCGAAAGTGACTGAAAATGCAGATAAAGGTAATCAAAAGCCGAAGAAAAAGCTTCGGACTTGAAATAAAAAACGCCGAGGTCATAGTCCGCGCACCGATATGGGCGACAAGTGCGGAGATAGAGGCGTTTGTAAAAAAGCACTCGACGTGGATAGAAAAAAAGCTTGCCAAAGCCGAGGCACGGCAAAGCATAGCCGCACAGCTTCCGCCTCTCGGTGACGAGGACATAAAAGCCCTTGCAAAAAGCGCAAAGAAGGTAATTCCCGAAAGGGTTGCGTACTATGCGCCGATTGTCGGCGTCAGCTACGGGAGCATTTCAATCCGCACTCAGCGCACACGGTGGGGAAGCTGTTCGTCAAAGGGCAATCTCAGCTTCAACTGCCTTTTGATGCTCGCACCTCCCGAGGTGCTTGACGGCGTTGTTGTGCATGAGCTTTGCCATATTAAGCAGATGAATCATTCGAAGGCGTTTTACGCCGAGGTACTGAGAGTATATCCCGACTATAAGCAGTGCGCAAAATGGCTCAAGGAAAACGGCGCTGTGCTTATGGCGAGGATTAAAAGCGAATAAACGATTAAAGCCGCTGTGGGAACTCCACAGCGGCTTTTTCGTCTTAAACAATATACTGACAGATTGAGTCGTCAAGCGAGTCGATAGCCCGCCAAGCCTCGGTTCTGAGACCTATGCCGAGCGAAATCTCGCCCAATACAATGCCCGCAACGACATCAACTGCAAAATGCTGTTTTATAAACAGCGTCGAAGCGCATATCAAGGCGGTGAATATACCTGCAAAGACAATGTTCGTTTTGCTGACGCCCTTGCAGTAGAACAGCCCGCGGAAAATCATATAGCTGAACATACAGTGCATGGACGGGAATAGATTTACAGGCTCATCCGAGGAATATACGAGAACCAATATCTGCTCGTAAAAAGCATCTGTCGTGATTGCAGGACGGGCAATCTGTGTCGGTACAAGCACGAAAAATGCGGCGCAGATAAGCTCGCCTATCATAGCGGCAGTGAATAGCTTAAAGCAAACCTCACGGTCCTGAAGCATCATCACAAGCAGGCCTATCATCCAGAAGAAAAATGTGGTGACATAGATAAGCGACCATTCGGGCGCAAAGGGGATGAGACTGTCAATCGCAAAGGCTACCGAGCGATGCACAGCATTTGCGGTCAGCGGCTTTGTGCCGAAATATACCGCCATGTGCACAAGCACGATGAGTGCAAACGGGAGATAGGAATAGCGCGGGAAAATGTTTAGTTTTGCAAATTTGTTTTTCATTTAATCACAGCTTTACATAGGATTTATCGACCTTAACAACGGCAAAGTGACCGGGCATCTCAATCTGCACTGCGGTGCAGATTTCCTCCTCAAGCTCCTTTAAGGATTTGCCCGAGTCAAAGTCTGCCACTACGTCGAAGATGAGATTTGTGTGCGTTGGTCCCGCAACAAGGCGGAAATCGTGAACATTGCTGATTCCGCTTATTTTAGCAAGCACCTGCTTGAGCTTTGCGTATTCGGCATCGACAAGCTCATCGTCGCAAACAATCGGGTCCATGTGGATAGTTGCCTCACAGCCGAGCTCGGTTTCAAGCTCTCTTTCCACAAGGTCTATGACGTCGTGAAGGTCAAAAATGTTCCCTCTGCCGTCAACCTCGGCGTGCAGGCTTATCATAAGTCTGCCGGGACCGTAGTCGTGCACTATAAGGTCGTGGATACCGAGTATATCCCCGTGCCCCATAACGAGCTTTTCAACATTGCGGACAAAATCGGGGTCGGGTGCCTGACCGAGCAGGGGGGAGAGGGTATCCTTTGCGACATTGTAGCCCGCAAAGAGTATAAACAGAGCGACAAGAACACCCGCATAGCCGTCTATGTTGATGTTAAAGCGATAGCTTATCAGCATACTGACGAGAACGACGGTTGTTGCAACGGAGTCGGAAAGGCTGTCTGTAGAAGTTGCGAGCATAGCGGAGGACGAAATTTTCTTGCCGACAGAACGGTTATACAGACACATATAGACCTTGACGAGTATGGAAACAATCAAAATCGCCGCAGGGAGTATGCCCGCCTCGATAGGCTCGGGGGTAATAATCTTTTCGACGGAGCTCGTGAGAAGCTCAACACCCATAAGCAGAATGAGTGCGGCAACGCACAGTCCCGAGATGTACTCAAGTCTGCCGTGACCGAAGGGGTGGTCGGGGTCGGGCTTTTTGCTTGAAAGTCTGAAGCCTATTAGCGAAATGAGAGAGCTGCCCGCATCGGAGAGATTGTTGAAGGCATCTGCGGTTATGGCAATAGAGCCCGAAATGACGCCCGCTATGTACTTGCCTGCAAACAGCAGAACATTCAGTGCAATGCCGAGAATACTGCACAGGGAGCCGTATGCCTTGCGCACTGTCGGATTGGTGACGTCATTGGGGTTTTTTATGAATATTTTTGCAAGAAATGAGACCATTTTTTGCCTCCGAAAATATAATTCACTGAATTATAATACTTTGTTAAAAAAACTTCAACCATATTTTCGCCCAAATTGTTAAATTTGTATTAAAGTATTCAAACAGCCTTGAAACTCGGCTCTGTTTGCTATATTATATGATGCTGAAACCATAACAACATTTTTGAAAAAAGCAGGGTCGTCTAAATGCGCAAAATCTCAGCGTTCATCGTTAACAACAGAAATTTCATAATGGTTGTATTTGCCGTTGCGATGGTAATATCAATCTTCACCTCGGGACTTGTAAAGGTAAACAGCAATCTGTATAGCTTCCTTCCCGAATCCACAGAAACCCGACAGGCACTTGATGTTATGGACGGGCAGTTCGTGACATACAGCACGGCAAAGGTCATGGTAGAGGATATAAGCTATGACGATGCCCTTGAAATATACAATGAGATAAGCGAAATTGACGGGGTTAAATCCGTAGTATTCGATGATACCGAAACCCATTATAAAGACGGCAACGCAATGTTCTCCGTAACAGTTGCGGGTGAGGATAACGATGAGGTCAGCGTAAATGCGATTAACGAGGTAAAAAACCTTGTCAGACACTACACCTCATATTTTGACACGACAATCGGTTATAATCCTGCGGTTAAAATCGTAAAGGAAATGACGCTTGTCGGAATAATAGTGGTAATTATCGTCGTTGCCCTGCTCTCACTCACATCAAGAAGCTATGCCGAGGTGCCCGTACTGCTTATCACCTTCGTTGCGGCGGCACTCCTGCAATTCGGCACAAACTTCCTGTTCAAGGAAATATCCTATGTTTCAAATGCGGTAACGCTTATTCTACAGCTTGCCCTTGCAATAGACTATGCAATCATTTTGTGCAACCGCTTTGCTGAGGAAAAGCAGTATTATGAGCCCGTAGAGGCAATGACCACAGCACTTCAGAAGGGCATCCCCGAGATAGCATCAAGCAGTCTTACGACAATAGGCGGACTGATTGCAATGGCGTTTATGCAGTTCTGTCTCGGCAGTGACCTCGGCAGAGTGCTTATAAAGTCAATCGTGTTCTCCATGCTGTCGGTGTTCCTGCTGATGCCGGGACTTCTGCTGATGTTTAACAAAGCAATCGACAAAACCCGTCATCGCAATTTTATCCCGAGAATTGATGCTGTCGGACGCTTTGCGTGGAAATCGAGAAAAATTATCCCGCCCATATTTGCCGTTATTTTGGTAATCGCGGCATATCTTTCTCTCAACTGTCCGTTTTCATATAACTACACGGACGCGATGCCCCTTAATCTGACCGAGCGTCAGGAGGCGAGAGTTGCAGTAACCGAGGCATTCGGCTACAACAACATGATGGCGGTTGTCGTGCCTACGGGCGACTACGAGTCCGAGGCTGATCTGCTTGACGATATCGCAGAGCTTGACCATGTAATAGACGTGCAGGGCATTGCCGCTACTGAGGTAATGGACGGCTACCGTCTTATTGACGAGATAAATCTCAAGCAGTTTATGAAAATCGCCGATGTCGATGAAATGACGGCGTCTGCACTGTTTGCTTACTACGGCGCGTCAAACGGCGACCATAACGAGGTAAGCACAGACCTCGATAATTATAAGGTTAAAATCCTCGATTTGTTCATGTTCCTGTACGACATCCGTGAGGACGAGGATATGTCCCTTTCAAGCGAGCAGATTGCCATGATAAGCGAGCTTCACGAAAAGCTTGAGGATGCAACGGCACAGCTTCAGGGTACAAAATACAGCCGTATGCTCGTTTATTGCGACACCGATGTTCAGTCGCAGGAGTCGTTTGATATAATAGACGAGATCCACGAGCTTGCCGAAAACTATTATCCCGACGGAAATGTATATGTCGCGGGCGATGCGACCTGCTCAAGAGACCTCAAGGAGACCTACACCAAGGATAACGCAATGGTCAGCGTCCTGTCCGTAGTGTTCGTTGTACTCGTAATTTTGCTTACCTTCCGCAGTGCAGGACTTCCCGTGCTTCTGATAGCAATAATTCAGGGCAGTATCTGGATAAACTTTGCGGGGCACTTTGTGTTTAACAGCCCGATATTCTTTGTCGGCTATCTCATAGTCACCGCAATCCAAATGGGTGCGAATATTGACTATGCAATCGTTGTTTCAAACCGCTATATAACCCTGCGTCAGAATAACTCAAAGCGAGTATCAATAATTGGCGCACTCAACGGTGCCCTGCCCACCCTTGTAACCTCGGGCAGTATCCTCGCAATAGCGGGCTTGCTTATCGGCTGCGTTTCCTCCGAGGCAATAACCTCATCAATCGGTATTGCAATCGGACGCGGCACCTTTGTATCACTGTTTTTGGTGCTGTTTGTACTGCCTCAGCTTTTGCTGTGGGGCGACGGCTTTATCAGAAAAACAACCCTTGCAAAGAAAATACATTTCCGCGTGCCGCCCATATTTAAGGACGACTTCGAGGAAATCGGACGCAAAAATAAAAAGGGCAGATAATCGGGGGATTTAACTGCCTATATACGAGAAAGGAAGAAGAAAATGAAGAGAATTGCAATGATGGTCATAAGCATTTGCCTTGTAGCGGCATCTGTTTTCGGCTTCTTTGCAGCCAATACGGGCCTTAACGACATTACGGAGATAACCCGTGAAAACAACCTGCAAAATGATGACATCAAGGCATCTATTGAGCTTATTTCCGAAAATTATGAAATAATCAAGAAAAACGGCGAGGACACCGCTAAGGATTACGCCACCGCCCTTGTTACCGATGAATACGGCAATCAAGCGCTGAGCGAGGGCGAGGCGGAGTATAACGCAGGCGAGAAGCAGCTTGCCGAGGGTCAGGCGGAGTATGATGCCGCATCGAAAAAGCTTGCCGACGGCAAGTCGGAGTACGCCGCGGCTGAGGCTCTCATAGCCGAGAAGGAAAAGGAAATCGCCGCCGCGGAAAAGAAAATAGCCGACGGCGAAAAGCAGCTAAGTGATGCAAAGGCACAGCGCGATGCCGCACAGCAGCAGCTTGACGAGGCACAGCAGCAGCTTGACGAGGTCACTCCCGCGTACAACGCTGTAAAGCCCTATTACGATCAGATAAGCAAGCTGAAAAAGTCCAGCGCGGCATATAAAGAGATTTGCAGCATAGCAAATGCTTTGGCAAAGGAAAACGGCTACACAAACCTGACCGAGGTCATGACCGAGTATGAGGAAGGCAAGGCACAGCTTGAGGCGGGCAAGGCACAGCTTGCCGATGCAAATGCACAGATAGACGATGCCGAGGCACAGCTTAACGACGGCAAAGCACAGCTTGCGGCAGGCAAAAAAGAGCTTGCGGCGGGCAAGAAGAAGCTTGCGGCGGCAAAGAAGCAGCTTGACGACGGCGATGCACAGCTTGCCGATGCAAAGAAGCAGCTCGATAACGGCAAGGCGGAGCTTAATTCCGCGGCGCAGGAGCTTGAAAACGGCAAGCGCACAATGGCAAACAACAGCACGGAAATGGCAAACAAGCTTGAGGACCTCGAGGAAATGAAGGAGCCTCAGGATATAGTAGATAGCGGCATAGTAATCCTTCTTGAAAATGAAGGCATTGCAGAAAAGGTAACAGATACAAGTGATTGCGAGCAGGTGATCAAGGCGGCACAGGAGTTCGTCGATGAGGAAACCGCAAGCGTTCAGCAGGAGCTTGAAATTCGTCAGAAGCTCTGCTCACTGCTCAAGATAGTGTGCCTCGTGTGCGGCGCGGCAGGTGCAGTCGGATTTTATACGGCACTCAAGCCCAAGGCAGGCACTGTGTTTATGGCACTCGTCCTCAACGGTGCCGCCGCACTGTCCGCAACGGCACTCAACCTCTACGGCTATGCAAATGATTACCGCTACTTCGCCTACTGCCTGAGTGACGGCAGCGGAGACGGCTCAAAGCAGTTCACCGCATCGGCAATACTGCTTGTTATTGCGCTCATAGCGGTGATAATCGCATACGTATGCTACAAGGCATTTAAGAATGGTGTAAGCTCCGATGTTGTGAAGAAGGTTATCGACGAGGAAAAGCCGAAGAAGGAGCGCGTCAAGAAAACCGAAGACGAGGATGACGAAGGCTGGGCACCCGACAGCGTTGCAAATCCCGAGCCCGTAATAGCCGACATTGATCCCAAACCCAAGAAGGAGAAGCCTAAAAAAGAAAAACCTGCCGTCAAGGCGGAGCCTGCAGTAGAAAAGCCCGTCATAAAGGCGGAGCCTGTAATAGAAGAGCCTGTTGTAAAGGTGGAGCCTGTAAAGACAGAGCCCGTTAAGGCACAGCCCGATGTTCCCGCAGACTTTATAGCAAGAATGCAGGCACAGACTAAGCGTCTCAACGAGGAAACCGAGCGCTTAGAGAGCGAGAATCGCCGCAAGGATTACGAGGATGCCCGCCGCGAATACGAGGAGGCACTCAAAAAATTCGAAGAGGCAAAGAAAAGGTCAATATAAATAAAAGAGATTACCGATAAAAATATCGGTAATCTCTTTTTAATATACAAGATTTATCAGTGCATAAGTGCAATCAAGAAGCATTTCCGAAACAAAAACTCCGTTTACATTATATATGCAATCGGTTTCCGTTCTCGTCAGCGTATCGGTTTTACTGCCCGTAAAGCTGAGCGTCAGTGTGAGCTCAAAGCCCTCGGCGACATACGCCTCATGGCAGGCGCTTGCTATGCTTTCATACGCCGCCACAACTTCCTTTGCCTGCTCCGCGGTGCAGTCAAGGCTGCCCGCAAAGTCATCCCATTCCTGCTTTGACCACTCGTCTGCGGCGTTTACAAGCACGCTCGCCTTGTCCGAAATATCCTCAAGCTCCTCGGCAAAATCGTTGCAGGCTTTTTCATCAAGGGCGGTTTTTTCACATTCGATTATTTCGTATTTCCAATCCTCGCCGTACTTCTCATTGTACTGCAAACGCTTTTGTGCAATCTCATACTCTTTTTCGGGGAAGCTCAATACGGACAAAATTGAATTTATGTTATCGCCGAAATAGTCACTGCACATTAAGCTCCAATATTCCGCAAGACCTGCATATTCCATGTTGTAAAGCTTCGTAGCGAGCTCCTTCCATGTTACGACACCCGCAAGCTCGGGCGTCGGCGTTGGAGTCGGTGCGGGTGTTGCGGTCACAGTCGGCTCATCAACGGAGCAGGCACAGACCGAAAACAGCATTACTGCCGACAAAACCAAACTCAATAATTTTTTCACCGTTTTCCTGCCCTCCTTGCCTTGACAAAGCGAACCTTTCTCACAGCGGCTAAAATGACAAGGAATACTACGAGCGCGAGAATTGCCGCGGCAATGAAAATCGCGTTTTTCTGCATTCCGCTGATTGATGCCGACGGCACCTCGGTTTCATCGGGCGAGGTCTGCTCGTAAATAATATTGCCCTTTGCTACGAGCTTTACAGTGCCGAGCTCATTTCCGTTATCATCGAACAGCGTCATTTCGCCGAGCTCCGCGCCCGAGGAAGTGTTCTCAACGCTGTCGCTGTATAGAGTGATTTCCTTTTTGAGCTGATAGACATTTATATCCTTAGGCACAAGGGCGTTTAATGCCTCGGTGGGGTAGAGGTTAATTTTGCCCTGTCTGTCACCGTTAATTACGGGCTGTGTGCCGACTATATCCTCCTGCGAAGCAAGACAGCGGTAGCTGAAGTTATCAAACACCCAGTCAAGCAGAGTGATTGTGTCGTTAAAGCTGTCATAGCTTTCCGTAGCCGAATCGCCCGAGGCACCGAGAACAACGCAGATAACGTCAATGCCGTTGCGTTCAGCCGAGGTCATGAGGCAGAGACCTGCCGCCTGCGTATGACCTGTTTTTATGCCCTTTGCACCCTCATAAACATATTTTGAGCCGTAGGGAGAGTCGGCGGTTAAAAGCGCATTCGTGTTGACAAGCTCGCGCTTTGCGTGGTTGTTTGTCGCACCGACGGCGTATTTCTCGGTGCTCACAAGCTTTTCAAACAGCTCGTGACTCATAGCCTCGTGTGCAATCAGCGACAAATCGTATGCCGTGGTGTAGTGATTTGAAGCGGGCATACCGTGGGTGTTTTCAAAATGCGTACCCGTACAGCCGAGCTGCTCCGCTTTTTCGTTCATGAGCTTCACAAAATCCTCGATTGAGCCCGAAATGTGCTCGGCGATTATGTTGCACGACTCGTCTGCGGATGCAAGTGCGGCACAGTAGAGCAAATCCTCAAGGCTCATAGTTTCGCCCTGATAGATGTTTAGCGAGCTGCTGTCGTTTTCAATACCCTCAACACAGTGCGAGCTTGCGGTAACCGAGTCGTCGAGGGAAGCATTATTGTTTTCGATTGCCTCGACAGCGAGCAAAAGCGTCATAACCTTGGTAAGGCTTGCGGGCTCGCTACGAGTGTAGGCATTTTCGGAGTATAAAATCCTGCCGCTGTCGGCATCGGTGAGTATAACACTGCGTGCAGAATTCAATACAGGTGCCTCAAGCGCAAAGGCGCAGGGCGACACAGAGGTAAACAGCAACAGCACAGCCATTATTAACGGTAAAAAACGCAGTTTTTTCATTTTGCTCTCCGTAAAGAATAATTACTGCTATCATTATAAGATTTAACAACAATTAAATCAATAAAAAAAGAGTGCCGAAGCACTCTTCAGCTTGTCAAAAAAGTCCATCGGACTTTTTGACAAGCTGAAAAGCCGCCAAAAAATGCACAGAAAACTCTGTGCATTTTGAAAAAGCCTCGTTTTACGAGGCTTTTTGTTGTCGGCGATCAAA
>DCHB01000006.1:17260-17831 GCA_002314685.1 Clostridiales bacterium UBA1763 | reverse complement strand
TGCAGGTCTTTCCTGCCGACAGTTTGGCTTTTTGACAGCCTAAAGAGTGCCAAAGCACTCTTTTAATTATTTGCTTTTAATCCTCGTCGGTTTCATCGTCCTCGCTGAAGTCAAATTCAAGCTCAGCATCGCATTTAGGACAACGGATACTGCCGAATTCAAGGTCTTCATTGTAAAGCACGATAACCTCACCGCACTGCGGGCAGGTGACCTCATATTCAGACTCCTCGCCACAGCCGCTGCAGCAATCGCAGTCGCCGCCGCACTCGTCGGAGTCGTCCTCTTCGACCTCGCCTATGCAAAGGTCCTCGAGATATTCAAGGTCCTTGCCGATATCGTCGATTGCGTCTGCAATATCGGCGGAATTAGCCTCAAGGTCCTCAATATCCGATGCCAGCGTTTCGAGAACATCAACGATTGCAAGAAGTATTTTGCCCTCCTTGCTCGCCTCATCAACGCCGAGCCCCTCGGCAAGACCTTTGAGATAAACAACTTTTTCCGAAGCGGTCATGGCACTAACCTCCGTGATTAAAGGGAACTGACTGACTTACTTTGCTCTGCCGAGATACTC
>DCHB01000006.1:0-17201 GCA_002314685.1 Clostridiales bacterium UBA1763 | reverse complement strand
CCTCTTCGATGAAGAGAGGAACCTTAACCTCTGCGCCGGTCTCCAAGGTTGCGGGTTTGGTTGCATTGGTAGCGGTGTTGCCTGCAAAGCCGGGGTCGGTCTCGGTGACAACAAGGTCAACAAAGAAGGGAGGCTCAACATTGAATACCTTGCCCTTGTAGGAGTAGATGGTGCACTGCATGTTTTCCTTGACGAACTTGAAGCTGTCGCCCAGAACGGACTCGTCAACGGGCTCGAGCTCGTAGGTCTCGGGGTTCATGAAGTAGTACAGGTTGCCGTCTGCATAGCTGTATTCCATGGTCTGACGGTCAACGGTAGCACTCTCGAACTTTGCGGTGGGGTTGAAGGAAGTTTCGGTAACGGCACCGGTGATGACGTTCTTCATCTTGGTACGGACAAATGCCGCGCCCTTGCCGGGCTTAACGTGCTGGAACTCTACGACCTGCATAACCTGACCGTCCATCTCAAAGGTAACGCCGTTTCTGAAATCGCCTGCTGTAATCATATAGGTAAATCCTCCTATGTAAATTTTCAATTTGATAATAAATTAGCTTAAATATTTTACATTATATAACGCCATAATGCAAGATTATTTTCTGTTCTTAAGTCGATTTTCCTTGCTTTCTGCTCCGTTTTCGCTTTTTCCCGTGCGTTTTTCAAAGGCAATCTGGAACATATACACTATAAGTGCCAGAACTCCGATGAAATAAAGCACATTTTTGACCGCCTCGGGGAAGGAGGGGAGCATATTCTGGAGCAGGGCAGTGACCAATACAACAATAATGCCCGCATAAAGCAGAGGTGTGAAGGAGATATTTCTCGTTTCCTTCTTTGTCTTCTGAGCAGTATTCTTTTTAGCCATGTTTTTTCCTCCGATTATAAGATTATGAGCGACTTGTCTGCGTGCGTAATATTCTCGCATCCATGCTCGTTTAGTATTATCACGTCTTCAATTCTGACACCGAACTTATCGGGAATGTAGATTCCCGGTTCGGCGGAGATTACGGCGCCGACGGGCATTGGCGTGTTTGACATCGGTGATGCCGAGGGGGATTCGTGAATATCAAGCCCGAGGCTGTGCCCGAAGCTGTGACCGAAATAATCACCGTAGCCCGCATCGGTAATAATGTTCCTTGCCGCGGCGTCAATCTCAGCACCCGTCACGCCCGCACGGGCAGCTTTTATGCCCGCAAGCTGAGCCCTCAGCACGGTATCATATACATTTTTCATCTCATCGCTTGCATAGCCGACAGCAACGGTGCGCGTCATATCCGAGCAGTAGCCGTTTTTTATGCACCCGAAGTCCATTGTCACAAAGTCGCCGTTTTTAACGGGCGCATCACTCGGCACGCCGTGCGGCATACTCGAGTTTTTGCCCGTCACGGCAATGGGGTCGAAGCTGTTGCCCTCGCCCCCGTGCTTTAACAGTCGATAGGTTATTTCCGCGGCAATATCACGCTCGGTTATGCCGGGTTTAATAATTGCGAGCACATCCTCAAGTGCAAGCTCTGCAATTTGCTGAGCCTTTCGCATATATTCCTGCTCCTGCGCATTCTTTGAGGCTCGCAGGGAACTGAAAATGCTTTGACACGGAATAAGCTGTCTGCCCAAAAGCTTTTCATAGCTGAGGTAGGCACTGTGAGAAAGCTTGCCATCCTCGCCGCCTAAGCACTCAACACACTCTGAGTCAAGCTCGGCCTTAATAAGCTCGGTCAGTTTTTTACCCGCACCGAAAAGCCGCAGGGAAATATCCCCGTCAACAGTCTTTTCCGCCGCCTCGATATAGCGGGAATCCGTAAACAGAAACGCGGATTTCCTCGTTACCACAACAGCGCCGTCGGTGAAATCGAAGCTCGTTGCGTAACGCTGATTTTTCTCATCGGTAATTAAAACAGCGTCAAGCCCCGAGGCAATGAGGCTGTCTCTTATGCTTTGAATATTGTTCAAATCTATCCCTCCGTGCGAAGATAGCCGCGGATATTATCGAGCGTTGTCTCGCCTATGCCCTTTACGTTTACAAGCTCATCGAGGCTCGAAAAAGCTCCGTGCCTGTCACGGTATTCAATAATCGCCGAGGCAAGCGAGGGACCGATATTCGGCACCCTTTCAAGCTCTGCTTTTGATGTTGTGTTTATGTTTATGCTCTCGCCGACAAATAATTCGCGGTCAGTGCTCTCGGTGACACTTACGGGCTCGGCGAGCTTTTCAAACTCCATGCCGCCGTCACGCTTAATCAAAAGCAGGGCACCCGCAAGCACAAACAGAACAGTCAGAGCAACGACAATTACATTTTTATATTTTACCATCATTTTTCAGCGCGTTCAACTGCCCGTATGTTTTTTTCAAACTTGCTTCTTGCACCCATAACCTCGTGCCCGCAGCCGAGACAGCGGAGCTTGAAATCGGCGCCCGTTCTGAGCACCTGCCAGCGCTTTTCACCGCAGGGATGCTGTTTTTTCATAGTCAAAATATCTCCGACCTGAATATCCATTACTTTTTGATTGCCTCCCAATAGCTTTTCGCCGCCTGCTCAATTTTGTTGTCGCCGTACTCGTAGTAGTGAGCATTTTTGAGCGCGTCGGGCAGATACTGCTGTTTAACCCAATGGTTGTCGAAGCTGTGCGGATATTTGTAGCCCTGCTCACGCTCAAAGCCCGTGCCGTCGGCGTGAACATTCTGAAGCTGTCTCGGTACGGGACCTGTTTTGCCCGCGCGAACATCCGCAAGCGCGGCATCAATTCCCATGAGCGCGGAGTTTGATTTCGGCGCGGTTGCAAGGAATACAACGGCCTCGGCAAGGGGCAATCTCGCCTCGGGCAGTCCGAGCTGCAGAGCCGAATCAACGCAAGCCTTGACAATGGGCACAGCCTGCGGATAGGCAAGCCCTATATCCTCGCTTGCGGAGCACAGAATTCTGCGGCAGGCACCCACAAGGTCGCCGACCTCCAAGAGCCGCGCAAGATAGTGCAGGGCGGCATCGGGATCGGAGCCGCGCAGGGATTTCATAAGTGCCGAAAGAGCGTCAAAATGCTCATCGCCCTCGCGGTCGTAGCGCATTGCACTGCGCTGAGATATAGCCGAGGCGTCCTCAAGCGTTAGATAAACCTTACCATCCTCGCGCTTTGCCGCGGCAAATAAGAGCTCAACGGAGTTTATCGCCTTGCGCACATCGCCGCCGCAGGCGGAGCTTATGCGGCGCAGTACGCCGTCCTCAAGCTCAGGGTTTAGACCGTTCCTCTCCGCGAGAATGTTAATGGCGCGGCTTACGGCGGGCTCAACATCGTACGCGGAAACGTGCTTGAACTCAAACACGGTTGAACGGCTCAAAATTGCGTTGAACACGCAAAAATACGGATTTTCGGTGGTTGACGCTATGAGCGTAATTCTGCCGTCCTCAATGAATTCAAGCAGAGATTGCTGCTGCTTCTTATTAAAATACTGAATCTCGTCGAGATACAAAAGCACGCCGTTAGGAGTCAGCAGAGTGTCAAGCTCCGTTATTATCGCCTTGATGTCCGCAATGCCCGCAGTAGTAGCGTTCAGCTTGCGCAGGGTGCGGTTTGTTTTCTCGGCGATAATGCGCGCAACGGTTGTTTTACCCGTGCCCGAGGGGCCGTAGAAAATCATATTCGGAATTTGCCCGCTTTCAACAATGCGGCGGAGCATCCCGTTATGACCCAATATGTGTCGCTGACCGACAACATCGTCAAGACTGTCGGGGCGGATTTCGTCTGCAAGAGGCTTATACATAAGCATACCTCGCTGTTGAAGAATTTGTTGTTTTGTGTTATGTTTTTGCTGAAGAGGTGATTTGTATGCGTACAAAGGAGCAGGTGCTCGAAATCGTAAGGCGGCTTGAGGCGGAATATCCCCTTGCCGACTGCACGCTTGATTTTGAAAAGGATTATGAGCTGTTGTTCTCGGTGCGTCTTGCCGCACAATGCACCGATGCAAGAGTCAATATGATAACTCCCGCACTGTTTGCGCGCTTCCCGACGCTTGAAAGCTTTGCCGAAGCCGAGGTTGAGGAGGTCGAGCGCTATGTCCATTCCTGCGGCTTTTACAGAGCAAAGGCGAGGGATATAGTCGCCTCGGCAAAAATGCTTGTCGAAAGCTACGGCGGCAAAGTGCCCGATTCAATGGATGAGCTTCTCAAGCTCCCCGGAGTGGGCAGAAAAACCGCAAATCTTATCCTCGGCGATGTCTATAATATCCCGGGCTCGACTGTTGTCGATACGCACTGCATACGCATATCCAATCTTCTCGGGCTTGTAGATAATATGAAGGACCCCGTAAAGATTGAATTTGAGCTGAGAAAACAGCTTCCGCCCGAAAAAAGCTCCGATTTCTGCCACAGAATAGTCCTGCACGGCAGGGAGATTTGCGTAGCACGCAGACCCGAGTGCGACAGATGCTGCCTTAATGATTTGTGCCAGTTTGCCGAGCAGAAAACATAAGTTTTTCACTCATCACTCATAGTTCATCACTCACAAAAGTCGGTCCTTGTCGATTATTGCCTGAATACCCTGCTGTACGGCGGATTCAAAGCCGAGCTCTCTGAGCTTGCACACACCCTCAATCGTCGTGCCCGCGGGGGAGCAAACCCTGTTCATAAGCGCGACGGGGTGCTCGTCGGACTCCATGGCAAGCAGTCCGCTTCCAATAACGGTAGCCGTCGCAAGCTCTTCGGCAAGCGGTCTTGCAAAGCCTGCCCGCACACCCGCCTCAGAAAGTGCGTCTATATACATCAGCACAAATGCGCCCGAGGCTCCGCCGATAGCGGAAAAAGCGGGAAACATATTTTCTTCAATGTGATACACCTTGCCGACGGTTGAGAAAATGCCGTCGGCGATTTTTATTTCCTCATCTCCCGCGGCACTGTTCGCGCAAATTGCCGATACCGCCGCCTTGACCTTTGCGTTAATATTCGGCATAACCCGCACAAGGGGCACATCCTCGGCAAGATAGCTGTCGTACCACTCGCAGCCTTTGCCTGCGGCGATTGTGATTACGGTCTGCTCCTTTTTAATAAGAGCACCTATATCCTCAAGCAGAGAGGGCATAACCTGAGGCTTGACCGCAAGTACGATGACATCGCATTTTGATACAAGCTCTGCGGCACTTTTGCAGGGGATAAGCCCGTGCCTGTCGCGCAGGGCGTTTGTCTTGCCCTCGGAGCGATTGTAGCCGTATATATTATCGTTTTTGAACTTGCCCGATGCCGCCATGCCCGAGATAATAGCTCCCGCCATGTTGCCCAAGCCGATAAATCCGTACTTCATATTAAGCCTCCGTTGTCAGATTTTTATATATTTTATCATCTATAAGTGAATACTACAAGCACGAAAAAATACGGCAAACAGAGTGTTAAAAGATAAACTATTGAAATCTGTTGACAAAATGAATATTGTGTATATAATGGAGTCAAATTGAACAGAGCATGATAGAGGCGCGGTTGCCATCAGTAGTTATGAAAAACGTCGGGAAACGTTTAACGAAAGGGGTCGCCGCCGAAGAATCGGTTTCTTTCCCGAGAGGTCGATGTCTGGGCTGCAGGAGAATATTTTGCAGACTGTCGCGTGTGCGGAGAGCTGTCATGAGCAACACGAATTGTTTTGATTTTTCGGTTGAGTCATGAAGCGTCATGACTCAATTTTTTTGTTCAAGGAAAGGAAAAACACCATGCAATTCGTAAACACCTTTTGGTCACTTGTCCCCCCGATAGTGGCAATAGTACTTGCCCTTATCACCAAGGAGACCTACAGCTCACTGTTTGTCGGTATAGTTGTAGGCGCTCTGTTTGTAGCTCAGATGAGCCCCATCGGCGCTCTCGACACCATGATTAACGACGGCTTTGTCGGCGCTATTGCCGACGGCTGGAATGCGGGCATATTCATGTTCCTCGTTATTCTCGGCATAATGGTCGCACTCATAAATGCGGCAGGCGGCTCAGCCGCCTTCGGCAGGTGGGCGGCAAAGCGCGTTCATACCAAGGTCGGTTCTCTGCTTGCAACCTTCCTGCTGGGCGTGCTCATCTTCGTTGATGACTACTTCAACTGCCTGACCGTCGGCTCGGTTATGCGTCCCGTAACAGACCTTCAGAAGGTCTCCCGCGCAAAGCTCGCATACATTATCGACGCAACCGCGGCACCTATCTGCATGATCGCTCCCGTTTCCTCATGGGCAGCAGCTGTTTCCTCCACCGCATCCGACCTGGACGCAGGTATCTCGGGACTTCAGCTTTTCATTCAGGCAATCCCCTACAACTTCTACTCCCTGCTCACAATCGTATTTGTTATCGCCATTTCCGTCATGGGCTTTGACTACGGTCCCATGGCAAAGGCAGAGTTTGAGGCACTTCAGGGTAATCTCGGCTCACTCGGCAACGACGAAGAGGTCGAGGTTGACCGCGCAAATCTCTGGGATATGCTCATCCCCGTCATCCTTCTCGTTGGCTGCTGTATAATCGGTATGATGTATGTCGGCGGTTTCTGGAGCGACGCAAGCTTCATTGATTCCTTTGCAAACACTAATGCATCCGTCGGTCTCCCCTGGGGCTCCATTATCGCTCTCATCCTCACATTTATCTACCTTATCTGCCGCCGCGTTATTACCTTCAAGGAAGCAACCGACTGCATTGTTAAGGGCTTCAACGCAATGGTACCCGCACTGCTCATCCTCACCTTCGCACTCACCCTCAAGAACATGACCGGCGCACTCGGTGCGGCAGATTATGTTGCAACCCTCATGGAGAACGCTTCTCAGGGACTTTACAGCATGCTTCCCGCTATTATCTTCCTCGTTGCCTGCGGTCTTGCATTTGCAACAGGCACAAGCTGGGGCACCTTCGGCATCCTCATCCCCATCGTACTCCCCATCTTCGATGCAAGCTCACCTCTGCTCATGATCGGCATTTCCGCCTGCCTCGCAGGTGCTGTCTGCGGCGACCACTGCTCACCCATTTCCGATACGACCATCATGGCATCTGCAGGTGCTAACTGCAACCACATCGAGCACGTATCCACTCAGCTGCCCTACGCACTCACCGTTGCGGCAATCAGCTTTGTAAACTTCGTGCTTGCAGGCTTCATCCAGAATGCTCTGATCTGCCTCGTAATCGGCGTTGCAATGACAATCGGTGTACTCTTCGTCCTGCGTGCAACAGTAGGCAAGAAGACAAACGCTGTCGAGTAAATTCTATAAATCAAACAAGAAAAAGTCTCGCTGATACATAAAGTGTCAGCGAGACTTTTTGCCTGCTTTCAGATAAACTGAGGCGTCGATAAGGAAGATAATAAGCAAGGAGAGATAAATAATACCTGCGGCAAAAGCCCAGCAGAGAGCGCGCTGTAAGCTTTAGAAGAAAGAAGCAAATATGGGCTAAAGCTTTCGGTAAATATAAAAATCCTGTCTCCGAGGAGACAGGATTTTTCAGCTTGTAAAAAAGTCCCTCGGACTTTTTACAAGCCGAAAAGCCGCCAAAAAAGGCACAGAGCTTTCTGTGCCTTTTGGAAAAAGCCCAAAGGCTTTTTGTCGGCGATCCAATTGAGGCGGGCCTTTGCCCCCTCAAGCTCCCCCGCTGTTTGCCGGCCTTTCCTGCCGACAGTTTTGTTTTCTTGACAGACTCAAAAATCCTGTCTCCGAGGAGACAGGATTTTTGTTAATATGTTTTACTTTATATTCTGTGAGAAGTGTTCCTTTGTTGCCTTAATGACTACGGGGGACAGTACCAGAACAGCAATGAGGTTCGGGACAGCCATGAAGCCGTTCAAAGCATCTGCAAGGTTCCAGACCACGTCGAGCTTCAGAGTTGCGCCTACAACGATTGCGAGAACAAATACAATCAGGTAGGGCAGACGGGCCTTTGTACCGAAGAGGTATTCCATGCAACGGGTGCCGTAAAGTGCCCAGCTGAGGATTGTGGACAGTGCAAACAGTGCAATTCCGAGAGCAACGATGAATGCGCCGAGTCCGTTGCCGAGGATAGTGCCGAAGGAAGCGGAGACAAGCTCGGTACCTGCGGATGCGCCCCATGCGAAGTCTGCGCCGCCGGCGTAGAGCTTGGAGATACCTGTGAGAACTACGAGAGCAGTCAGAGTGCAGATAACGATTGTGTCCATGAATACCTCGAAGATACCGAACAGACCCTGCTTAACAGGATTTGTCTCGGAGGAGGAGGCGTGTGCCATAGGAGCAGAGCCCAAGCCGGCTTCGTTGGAGAATACGCCGCGTCCGACGCCCTTCTGGATGGTGAGCATTATAGTGGAGCCGACTGCGCCGCCAAGAACGCCCTTGGGAGTGAATGCGCCCTGGAAGATCCAGCCGAATACCTTGCCGAGCTCGCCTGCGTTGCCGATAACAACTGCTATTGAAGCGATGATATAAACAACTGCCATGAAGGGGACGAGCTTTTCGGTAACGGAGCCGATACGCTTTACACCGCCGATGAGAACGACTGCGGCGATAACTGCAACGATGATGCCGATGATAAGACTTGAAACGGGAACTGCATTGCCCATAAGGGTAATGGTGTTTGCCGCAGTGTTGCCGCCGCAAACATCGATGAAGGTGTTAATGGAGGTTGCGATGGTGTTGACCTGAGTCATGTTGCCGATACCGAAGGATGCAAGGCCTGCAAGCAGTGCAAACAGAACTGCGAGCCATTTCCAGTTCTTGCCCATGCCGTTGGTTATGTAGTACATGGGGCCGCCTGCCCATTCGCCCTTGTCATTTCTCTCGCGGTACTTAACTGCGAGGAAAACCTCGGAATACTTGGTGACCATACCGAAGAGGGCTGAAATCCACATCCAGAAGACAGCACCGGGGCCGCCTATTGCGATTGCGCCCGTGACACCTGCGATATTACCTGTGCCGACAGTACCCGCAAGTGCGGTTGTAACTGCCTGGAAGGGGGTAATCTCGCCTTCACCTGCTTCGGATTTCTCGAACATTCTGCCGAGAGTGTTTTTCATTGCGTAGCCGAATTTGCCGAACTGAATAAATCCGACTCTGCAGCTCATGTAAATGCCGGTACCGACAAGCAGTATGAGCAGCCAGGGACCCCACGCAAATCCGTCAACTTTTGCTACGATTTCTGCAAATGTCATGTTTTTTCTCTCCTCTTATAAATTTTTACTTTCCCTTTATATTTTTGCTAAAAATATAACATAATTAACAAAAAAACGGACTGTGTATAAAATACCCAATCCGCAAAAAGCTTAATTAAAACGACCTTTTGAAAGTCATCAATTCTGTCCTTTTGCCTGAGAGATTGGTGCGCACTGCGCTTTTGCCCCTTCGGCACCCGCATATAGCGGGATTCTCCAGAATGTCATCCGTCTGCAGTCTGTTTGCCTGAAAGTGTAGCTCCTTTGGCGGGCAAAAATGCCGCTTTCCTGCAGATTTCATCTGACCGATATCAAGTTATGTGCAGATTATACTACTTAGTACAGTAATTCGCAATAGAAAAATGCGCAAATCAAGTGTTAACTTTCAAACAATCTTGCCCCGTTTTGATGCTTATTTCAAAGCGGAGCAAGGCTATTGAATGTCAATTCTTAGCTGTCTGCCCGTTTCTGCATCGACAAGAATGCTGAGCTTGTCGCCGTTATCCGCAGTGCATGAAAATGCGTAGCACAGTCTTTCACCGTCTGCTGACTCGACATATACGGTGCTGTCAGAGACGAGGCACACATTGTCGGGCAGGGCACTTTTTGCCTGCGCTATTGATACGGCTTTTGACGAGCCGCAGTGCTCGGGAGCGTTCACGTGTGCAGTCGCATCGTAGGAATACAGACCTAAATCGTCTGCGGCAATGCCGATTTTAATGCAGTCACCCTCGCAGGGCGTGCCCTTATACAAAAGGCAGTATTTCAGGTACAAAACTCCGTCGGAGTATTCCTCGGAAAGCTTGTGCAGCTCGGAAAAGCCCTGCTTTTTAAGAAAGCCGAGCGCGGCTTTCTCGAGCTCATCGGCGCTTTTTCCGTCGGTCACCGTGCGCTTTGAGCTTACAGACAGCACATTCCCGCCGCCGTCAACAACAATGCTTGTGCCGTCAAGCTCAAAGCAGGTGCCGCCGCTTTCACTGCGGTATTGCTTATTAAGCTCGGATTTTTCTGCGCCGAGAAATTCGGCGGCAAGCTCACGCGCCTTTTCCTCACTTATGGGATTGTCGTATTTTTTCGCCGAGGCTTGCGTGTTGCCTCCATTAAGGTCGCTCAGAGACGATAAATCGAGCTTATCCTCGAGCTTCAGCATCGCGCTTGACAGCAGGGTTTCCTCGTCATGCGAGATAAAAACATTTTCGGGGTCGTCCAAAACAAGCTCGCCGTTATTGATTTTGCCTTGAAGCTCTGTGAGTGAGTCGGTGAGCTTTTTGGCAGTTTTGTAAAGTGTCATAAAATTATCTCTGTCGCTGCTGGCAAAGCCGCTCTCCTTGCCGCTTTTGAGCAGAGTGTGTGCATAGTTGCCCGCGATTGAGATAAAGCCCGCCGTCTGCTCAAGCTCCTGCGTTGAAAACGGCAGTGCCGCAAGCGTCATGTTTGCCGTGAGGCAGTCGGCGTAAATGTCCGCGCACACCGAGGTGGATAGCGCGGTGCCCGTCGTGTATGCGGCTCTGTGCAGTGCCTCGCTTAATTCGTGGGTTGCAGTCACAACCTCGCCGAAGGTGTGCTCATAGCCGTAAACTGCAGTGTTGCGGTAATTTTCGCCGATTATGCCCGATGCGAGCGAATATCCGCCGAGTGCAAGCACCGTCGCGGTGAAATACACAATCATTAAAATAAAAGCCTTTTTCCTCATAAACATAAAAACACCTCTTGAGGATATGTTGTCCCCGAGAGGTGTGTTTTATTTATATTTTATTTGTTTTCGAGCTTTTCGATTGCAATGCGCATTCTGCGCAGGGTCTCGTCCTTGCCGAGAATGCGGCAAATCTCAACTGCGCCGCCCGGCGTTACAGCTTTACCTGCCACGGCAATACGCACGGGCCACATGACCTTTGCGTTTTTGCACTCGCAGGTGACAGCCATGTCGGTCATAGCGGTGAGAATGCTCTCATCGCACCAAGAGTCTATCGCCTCAAATACGGGGAGCATCCTGTTGAGCATTTCAAGACTGCCTGCCTCGTCGGTCTTGGACTTCTTGTGTATGAAAAGCTCGGTGTCATACTCGGGAAGAGCATCGAAGAAGTCGAGCTTCTCGGGAATATCGGTCAGCACCTCGGTGCGCTGCTGCAAAAGTGCGGCGATTGCGGAGGCGTCAATGTCGGGATTTTTAACCGCCTGACGGATAAAGGGCTCAGCGGCTTTTGCAAAGTCCTCGGGTGACATCGCGCGGATGTATTCGGCGTTGAAGAATTTCAGCTTTTCAATGTCAAATATAGCGGGGGATTTGGAAAGCCCCTTGAGCTCGAATATTTCGGCAAGCTCCGCCATTGTGAACACCTCACGCTCGCCGCCGGGACTCCAGCCGAGGAGAGCAACATAGTTTACAACGGCATCGGTCAGATAGCCCTGCGCGATGAGGTCCTCGTATGAGGGGTCTCCGTGACGCTTGGACATCTTGTTGTGCGCGTCACGCATAACGGGGGAGCAGTGAACATAGCAGGGGATATCCCAGCCGAAGCTTTCGTACAGAAGGTTGTACTTGGGGGAAGAGGACAGATACTCCGAGCCTCTGACGACATGGGTGATGCCCATGAGGTGGTCGTCAACGACGTTTGCAAAGTTGTAGGTGGGCAGACCGTCACGCTTTATAAGCACCTGATCGTCAAGCGTGGAGTTCTCAACGGTAATATCGCCGAAAATTTCGTCGTGGAAGGTGGTGGTGCCATCCTCGGGAATGCGCTGACGGATAACATAGGGCTCACCCGACTCGGCACGTCTGTCGGATTCCTCCTTGCTCATAAAGCGGCAGGGGTCAGCGACCTTTTCAAAGCCCGCATCCTCATCGGACTCGGCTTTTTCGCAGAAACAGCGGTATGCACAGCCCTTTTCAACAAGAAGATCGGCATATTCCTTATACAGACCGCGTCTTTCGGTCTGAATATAGGGACCTACGGGACCGCCGACATCGGGACCCTCGTCGTGGTCGAGACCGCATTCGGTCATTGTGCGGTAAATTACATCGACAGCGCCCTCAACATAGCGCCCCTGGTCGGTGTCCTCAATGCGCAGGATGAATTTGCCCTTGCCGTGACGGGCAATGAGCCATGTATAAAGCGCGGTTCTGAGATTGCCAACGTGCATATATCCCGTGGGACTCGGAGCAAAACGGGTGCGTACCTCGCCATTGGGGATGCGCTGCTCCATCTCCTCAAACCAACTCATATCTTTCATTTTCTACCTCCGAAAAGCGGATAAATCCAAGTTTGTTTAACTACTATATAGTATTTTACATTTTCACAGTTGTCAAGTGAGAGTTAAAATGGTAAAATACTGTTTCAGCAAAGTAAAAAAATCCGGAAAGGTTTATAATACAATGGAAAATACAAATAAAAAGACCATGCTGTCGGGAATACAGCCCTCGGGTGACCTGCATCTCGGAAACTATCTCGGTGCGGTAAAAAACTGGAGTGCGCTTGCCGATGAGTTTGACTGCTATTATTTTATGGCTGACCTGCACACACTCACAGTGCGTCAAAATCCTGCAGAGTTTCGCCGCCGTGCACTGACTCAGCTTGCTCAGTACATAGCCTGCGGTCTTGACCCCGAGAAGAACACTCTGTTTTTGCAGAGCCATGTGCATGAGCACGCCGAGCTCGGCTGGGTGCTTAATTGCTATACAATGTTCGGCGAGCTTTCCCGCATGACTCAGTTCAAGGACAAGTCTGCTAAAAATGCCGATAACATAAACGGAGGACTTTTCACCTATCCCGCGCTTATGGCGGCGGACATTCTGCTTTATCAGGCGGACTATGTTCCCGTCGGCGAGGACCAGCGTCAGCACTGTGAGCTCACCCGCGATGTTGCAATGCGTTTCAACAATCTCTACGGCGAAACCTTCAAGGTGCCCGAGGCGTATATCCCCAAGGTCGGTGCGAGAGTCATGGGACTTGCAAACCCCACATCGAAGATGAGCAAGTCAGACCCCAACGGCTGTGTGTTCCTGCTTGAAAAGCCCGAGGATATTGCGCGCAAGTTCAAGCGTGCCGTAACAGACTCCGATACAGAGCATTGCGTGCACTACGATCTGGAAAACAAGCCCGGTGTTTCAAATCTCATGAACATCTATGCCGCAGTAACGGGCAAGAGCTTTGAGGAAATAGAAAAGGAATTTGACGGCATGGGCTACGGTGCCTTCAAGCCCGCAGTAGGCGATGCCGTAATCGAAACCCTGCGTCCCATTCGCGAGGAGGCAGAGCGTATTCTTGCCGACAAGGCATATCTTCAGCAGGTTTACACAGAGGGTGCACAGAAGGCAAGCTATATAGCCCGCAAAACTCTCCGCAAGGTTTATAAAAAGGTCGGACTCGTCGAAAAGCCTTTTTAAGATATAAATTCCTGCTTTTTGGGAGACAGTTATGGTTGATTACAGTACAACTGCTTGGGTAAAGATAGTCCTTGCATTGGTAATTGCATTCATGGTTTCGTTTATGGCGACGCCCGCTGTAAAGGCGTTTGCCGTTAAGGTCGGCGCAATTGATATACCCGACCACAAGCGTCACATTCATAAGCACCCCATTCCCCGTATGGGCGGACTTGCAATTTTTATAGGCTTTCTCATCTCGGTGCTCATGTTTGCGAATATCACAACTCAGGTGCGCGGCATCCTTGTCGGCGCAATACTGATTGCCGTAGTCGGCGCGATTGACGATGTCGTAAATCTCAACGCATGGCTTAAATTCGGCGTGCAGATACTTGCCGCGGTGCTTGCCGTGTTGTCGGGTATTATAATAAATGTCGTGACAAACCCCTTGCTTATTACAAGCTCTCAGGCGGTTGCTATCGGCATTCTCGCAGTGCCCGTAACGATTTTGTGGATAGTCGGCTGTACGAATGCCGTTAACCTGATTGACGGGCTTGACGGACTTGCCTGCGGAGTTTCGGCAATAGCATCAATGACTATGCTTGTCGTTTCAATGCTTGTTTCCGACTCAAACAGCAATGTTGCGACAATTCTTGCCGCACTGTGCGGTGCCTGCCTCGGCTTTATTCCGTACAATCTCAACCCCGCAAAGATATTCATGGGCGATACGGGCGCACTGCTGTTAGGCTATGTGCTTGCAACCGCGTCGGTAATCGGAATGTTCAAATTCTACGCAATCGTAACCTTTATTCTGCCCGTGCTTGCACTCGCCGTGCCCCTTTCGGACACTTTGTTCGCCTTCACACGCAGAATTCTGCACGGTCAAAGCCCCTTCCATGCCGACAGAGGACATTTCCACCACAAGCTTATAGACATAGGACTCAATCAGAAGCAGGCGGTTGCCGTGCTGTATGCAATTTCCGCAATTTTGGGTCTTGCGGCAGTGCTTATTACCTCGGAGGGTGCCGCGAGAAATATTATTGCCGCAGTTGCGTTTTTAATCGCCGTGTGCGTGTGGTGGTTTGTTTTCCGCCACAATAAGAACATACATCTCCACCCCGTAAATGCCGAAAATGAGGCAGACACCGAGGAAGCAAATGAAGAAAATTAAAGTTTTATCCGTCTTCGGCACAAGACCCGAGGCAATAAAGATGGCACCGCTTGCGCTTGAATTAAAGCGCAGGGCGGGCATTGACAGCACCGTGTGCGTCACAGGACAGCACAGTCAGATGCTTGACAGCGCCATGCAATGCTTCGGACTGAAGGCGGATTTTGACTTAAATATACCGCACGAAAACGCTCAGCTGTCCGAGTTTACCGCGAAAGCAATTTCGGGCGTGTCCGAGTGCATAAAAAGCGTAAAGCCCGACCTTGTGCTTGTTCACGGAGACACAAGCACCGCGCTTGCCGCGGCACTTGCGGCATTTTACGAAAAGGTTCCTGTCGGTCATGTTGAGGCAGGAATGCGCACCGACAGACTTGACAGTCCCTATCCCGAGGAGGGAAACCGCCGCTGTATAGCACAGCTTGCTGCACTTAATTTTGCCCCCATTGAGGCGAATGCCGAAAATCTGCGCAGGGAAGCCGCAATGGGCAGAATTTTCGTCACGGGCAATACGGTGATAGACGCACTTGCCTACACCTCGGCGGGAGATAGCTTTTCCTGCGACAGACTGAATACCCTCGATTTTTCAAAAAGGATAATCGTTTTCACCTGCCACCGCAGAGAAAACTACGGCAAGGCTATGCAGAGCATTTTCTCTGCCGTGCGTGAGCTTGCCGAGCAAAACCCCGATGTCGTGTTTGTCTATCCCGTGCACCCCGCGCCCGAGGTGCAGACCGCGGCACATACTCAGCTTAATAAAATAGAAAATGTTATTCTCACCGAGGCACTCGATGCAGCAGATATGCACCGCCTCATGCGCCTTAGCTATATGGTCATGACCGACTCGGGCGGACTTCAGGAGGAGGCACCCGCACTCGGAAAGCCCGTTTTGGTGCTCAGAACAAAAACGGAACGCCCCGAGGCAATAAAGGCGGGTACGGCGGTATTGTGCGGAGTTGAGAAGGATAGTATAGTAAAAACGGCTCAATGCTTGCTTGACGACAGCGAGGAATATGAGCGTATGGCAAAGGCGGTAAATCCCTACGGCGACGGTAAAGCCTGCCTGCGCATTGCCGATGCGATTGAGTACTGCTTCGGCATAAGGGATAATCCGCCCGATAGCTATAAATGATAAAACCTTCTCTCACCGAGAGAAGGTTTTACAGTAAATACATGGCACCCATAATAATCAGCAAATCTCTGTCACCGCTTTCGCGGTACATGAGATACAAAATGAGGATTAACAGCAAATCCTCTGTTTCAAGCTCATTGAGCTTTTGCGGAATAAATGAGCCGATAGGGTTTTGCTTGGGCGGTCTTTGCCTCGGCGCAGGCGGCTTTGCCGCAGGCGAGGGCTTAGGCTCGCTGATGCGCTCGGGCTTGCCCGAATTTCCCCTGTAACGGTTATACATCGTCCTCGCCTCCGAACTGCTCCGCGGCAATTGATGCTATCGAGGCAAGGCGGGCAAGCTTCATCGCTTTGTCCATTTTACTGCGCCGCTTTTCGGAAAGATAAGGGCGCATAGCCTCCAAAAGCCGCTTGTCGTTACTGCCTGCGCCGTTACCGCCCTGCATAATACCGCCGAGAGCTTTGAGCATCCCGCTGTCTAGCTCAGGCTCCGCTGAGGGCTCATCCTGCCCGCCTCCCATGAGCGATTTTGCAATACCTGCAATTTTCTCCATCTGTGAGGGATTGTTCAAAAGCTCGTTGAGCTTATCTTCAAATTCGCCCACGGCAGCACCCCTTTCATTCCATGGCTTTTTTCAGCTTCTCGGCAAGGCGTTTGCCCTCATCGGTGCTCAAAACCTGCGATAGTATGCTTTTGAGTGCCGCGGTATCGCCGCTTTTTGCGGCTTTTTCAAGCTCAGTCGGATTTATCATGCGGCTCACGGCTTTGCCCTCGTCGGTATCGGCAAGGCATTTGAGCCTTTCGCTCTTACCGCTTTTCTGAAGCTCCTCTCCGAGCTTTTCCAAATTTTTAATAAGTCATCACCCGTAATATTATATTCACGGGCACTGCGGAGGTTTACAATGAAAATAGCTGTTTTTTCCGATACCCACGGGGCAAGCCGAGGCATGATAAATGCCGTGCGTGAGTACTGCCCCGAGCAGATAATCCACCTCGGCGACGGATACCGCGATGCCGAGGCTATAAAGCGCGAATTTCCGCACATTCCCGTGTGTCAGGTGCCGGGCAACTGCGATTATGACAGCACCGAGCCTGAATACAAAGTAATCCGCCTCGGCACGCTCACGGCATTTTTGACTCACGGACACCGCTATGCAGTGCGCTACGGCAAGCTTGACACGCTTTTATATGCCGCAGAATGTAGCGGTGCACAGCTTGCGATGTTCGGGCATACGCATAAAGCGGGCTTTGAGCAGATTGAGGGCATTTTTGTGCTCAATCCGGGCACGGCGGGGCAGGGAAAAACGAAGACTTGGGCAAAGCTTGAGATAGGTCCCGAGGGCGAAATAAACTGCGAAATATGCGATATATAAAAAATGCGTGACCGTTTAACGGTCACGCATTTTTGAGACTGTCAAAAAACTAAACTGACGGCAGGA
>DCHB01000058.1:2861-3645 GCA_002314685.1 Clostridiales bacterium UBA1763 | reverse complement strand
ACTCCCGAGGAGAAGATGAAGAACTTCGGCTTCACCCTCGAGGACGGTCTCTGCGAGTCCGACGACCCCGCAGACCCCCGACCGAAGGTTGTCACCGAGGCGTATCAGGTTTTCGAGTGCACATGGATGAAGGAGCTTGAAAACGCTGATGAGGATGTCGGCAGACAGCTTGTTGAGGGTGCATATCCTCCCCCATACCGCAACTTTAACGGTATTACAACCGAGTTCGGCGCACACTTCATTCTGCGTATTGACAAGATACTCATGAAGCCGAAATATTACGACAATATAATAAACGGCGTAAAGGGCAGACTCTGGCCCAATGTGCTCATCTGCCACGGCTACCGCGACGGCAAGAATTTCTGGTTTGCAAGAACACCGAAGCTCGTTCCCGAGATACTTCCCATTCGCAAGCAGACACTGTCCTCCGTCAGATACCATGCAGACCGCACAGACCCCGATGTCCATTTCACCGACGACGCACTTGAGAAGCTTCTCAATGTTCCCCGCGTGTTCCTGCCTACTGCCTTGAAGGGCTGTGTGGCATGGGCAAAGGAAAACGGCGTCACCGAGATAACGGCAAAGGAAATGGATATTATTAACGACAAGCGCGCAAAGGAAAAGGGCAAGACAAAATAAGCGATATATTCGTTGCGGATAAAACAGGAGCAGATATGGAATATCAGACCTTTGAAAGAGAACATTTAACCGACACAAGCCTTGAGACGATAAAACAGGTGGTTTTTGAAGGCTATCAGAACGGCTGTGCCGTGACAAGCACGGG
>DCHB01000058.1:0-2681 GCA_002314685.1 Clostridiales bacterium UBA1763 | reverse complement strand
CACAGAGATACCTTCTCCCATGTTCTGATGGAGCCGTCGGGCGATGAATTTAATTCAATTTTGAAGCTCGATTTGAAAAGCGATTTGCCCTTCAATCCCTTCATAAATGCGGGCGCAATTCAGATTGTCAGCCTTATTGCCGATATGTTCAGCTTCGAAGATATACTCGGCTTTGCAAAGCAGATGTGCATGGATGACGGGATAACGCTCAACGAAAAGGTATATAAGAGCGAGAGTGATACGGGCGACAGAAACCGCGCGATTGCATATCTTCTCAAAAGCAAGGGCGTTTTGATGTCGGAGCCCGAAAAAACAACGGATCTGTATTTCAAGCTCTGCTCGCTGAATGTAAACGCGAGATCGCTTGCGGGACTCGGTGTCGTGCTTGCTAACGGCGGCAAAAACCCGTTCACGGGCAAGCATTTAATAAACGCCGATTATGTTCGCACCATAAAAACCTTGATGTTCACCTGCGGAATGTACGACTTTTCGGGTGAATGGGGTGTGCGCGTCGGCATACCCGCAAAAAGCGGAGTCGGCGGCGGTGTCACCTGTGCCGCACAGGGGAATATGGGCTTCGGTCTGTACGGTCCCGCACTCGACAAGGTCGGCAACAGCGTTGCCGCAATAAAGGCGATGGAGCATATTTCGCACAGAATGAATTTGCACGCCTTCGGTACATAAAAACAAAGCAACCGCAGTATCAGATACTGCGGTTGCTTTCAGCTTGTCAAAAAAGTCCCTCGGACTTTTTTGACTGCGCCGAAAAGCCGCCAAAAAATGCACAGAAAGCTCTGTGCATTTTGGAAAAAGCCTCGGAAACGAGGCTTTTTGTTGTCGGCGATCAAATTGAGGCGGGCCTTTGCCCCCTCAAGCTCCCCCGCTGTTTGCTGGTCTTTCCTGCCGATAGTTTAGTTTTTTGACAGTCTTAAAGCAACCGCAGTATTCACAAATACTGCGGTTGCTTTTTTTACTGTTTTAATATCTTTCCTCAAGGACGGTTATGCCCTGACGGATAATCTCACACACGCATTTCGCGGCGTTTTCCTCATCCTTTGCCTCAATGTAATCGAGAAGCCTTGCACACATTGCGGCAGATGCTGTTATATCCTCGCCTCTGACACTGTAATGATGATGTATCATATTCCTCAAAACGGGCTCAAAGCCGCGGAAAATCATGCTGTAAAGGCTGTTGCCCGATGCCTGCGTCAAGCGATAGTGAAAGCGGTAAATAACATCGGTCAAATCCGCCTCGGGAGAGGTCATCTCCCGCACAAGCTCGCGCATTTCGTTCAGCGTAGTGTCGTAAATATTATGGCAGGCGCGGCGGGCACACTCCGACTCAAGCCACAGTCTTGTATCCATCATATCGTCAAACAGTGACCTGTCAAGCTCGAGGGAGTCACTGCTCATGAGCGCCTCAAGCGACTGCGGTGTAGGCTGCTTGCGGAAATCCTTGACCACGGTACCGTGACGCGGGAGGATTGAAACAAAGCCCTGAAGCTCAAGCTCAAGCAGTGCCTGATGCACGGAGGCGCGCGAAACACCCATCTGCTCTGCCATTTCGCGCTCAGTCGGGAGATGCAGACCGGGGTGAAGCTCACCCGAGAGAATTTTACTCAGCAGTGCCTTTGCCACAGTTGACGATACGGAATTGCTTTTGTTTTTGCTGTTCATACATTTACCTTCCTTATGTGGCAATAATAGCAAAAAAGATGTATAAATGTCAACAAAAGATGTTGCATGATGAGCACAACTGTGTTATACTTTTGTCAAGCGTGGTACAACCACAAGATGATTGTAAGTAATATTTTGAAAGGAGAATCCCATGGCAAAATATGATATAGTCGTCGTAGGTGCCGGTAATGCCGGATTATCTGCGGCGCTCCAGAGCCAGCTGGCAGGCAAGAAAACCCTGCTTATTGAACAGCACAATCTCCCCGGCGGATGCGCAACAAGCTTTGTAAGAGGTCGCTTCGAAATCGAGCCCTCTCTGCACGAGCTGTGCGACTTCGGCCCCGCAGAAAATCCCGGCGATATCCGCAATATGCTTGACGCATACGGTGTAAAGCTCGTCTGGTACGAGTGCCCCGACTGCTTCCGAGTTATAACAACGGGCAGTGACGGCAAGCCTCTCGATGTAACAATGCCCGCAGGTATTGAGAATTTCATCGACGCTATGGAAAAGGCTGTTCCGGGCTCAAGACCTTCAGTCACAAAGCTGTTTGACCTCTTCCAGGAGGTTCTTGACGGAATCGCATACATTACCGCTTCCAAGGGCAATCCCGATTCCGCAGTTCTGCAGAAGGATTACCCCGATATGCTCCGCACGGGCGCATACAGCACTCAGAAGGTGTTTGATGCACTGAAGCTTCCCAAGAAGGCACAGGATATTCTCTCCACCTATTGGTCATACCTCGGCGTTGACATGGAGCACCTCGCATTCATCCACTATGCCGCAATGGTACACAAGTATGTATCCCGCAGTGCATATATCCCCGCACACACCTCTCACGAGCTGTCCGTTGCAATGCTCGAGCGCTTCCGTGAGCTCGGCGGCGATATCTGGTTTAACTGCCGCGCAGAGGAATTTCTCTTTGACGGCGACAGAATCTGCGGCGTAAAGACCAGCCTCGGCACGGTTGACTGCAAGTACGTGCTTGCAAACATCAACCCCGACA
>DCHB01000045.1:11969-12116 GCA_002314685.1 Clostridiales bacterium UBA1763 | reverse complement strand
CATGGGCGAGGAGGTCGAGCCCCGCCGCGCATGGATTGAATCCAATGCGCAGTATGTCGTCAATCTTGACATTTGATGAACTATGAGTGAAGAGTTTGCTTGCGGAAAATAGTGCAGGTGTGATTTCTTCGACTTTTCTTTGTTTCG
>DCHB01000045.1:0-11917 GCA_002314685.1 Clostridiales bacterium UBA1763 | reverse complement strand
AAAGGGAGAACCCTTTGGAATCCCCGTAGCGCACTATTTCCGCCGCAAAGTCTTTACCCGGTCCCACCCCGATGCACCTGCGGAGGTTTCTATACACTTCAGCCACGCACATCTTTACAGGCTGTTGCGTTGCAAGCTTGCAAGGTTTTATATCTTAGTCAGCACCCGTAGGGGGGAATGAAATGACCCCGCTTTGAGAGTGAAGAACTATGAGTGATGAGTGTTAGGTGCTAAACTTTGCAGTGCACCTATTTGTTAGGGGACATCTTGACTTTAGCAAAACGTCACCGGTCGGGCATCGGCAAAATAGATTAGATAAAGCTTCTAACCGAAATTAAAAACGGAGGAAATTATGGCACATAATAGGGATTATAAGCCTGAAGATATAGCATTTCCCAATCAGGTTATAACTGAATCGGAGCTTGTCAGCGAGATGCAGACGAGCTATATAGATTATGCGATGAGCGTCATAGTCGGCAGAGCACTGCCCGACGTGCGCGACGGCTTGAAGCCCGTTCACCGCAGAATTTTGTATGCAATGTACGAGGACGGTCTGACAAGCGACAAGCCGTTTAAGAAGTCGGCTACCTGCGTCGGCGACGTGCTCGGTCGCTATCATCCTCACGGTGACGCGTCGGTTTACGATGCTATGGTCAGACTTGCGCAGGACTTCTCAATGCGCTATATGCTCGTTGACGGTCACGGCAACTTCGGCTCCGTTGACGGAGACCCCCCTGCCGCTTACCGTTATACCGAGGCGAGAATGAGCCGCATTGCAGACGAAATGCTCCGCGATATTAACAAGGACACGGTCGATTGGGACCCGAACTTTGACGAGTCGCGCAAGGAGCCCCGCGTACTGCCCTCACGCTTCCCGAATCTGCTCGTGAACGGCTCATCGGGCATCGCGGTCGGCATGGCGACGAACATTCCCCCGCACAATCTTGCGGAGGTAATTGATGCCTGCATCTGCGTGCTCGACAATCCCGAGGCGACGATAACAGAGCTCATGCAGTACGTGCAGGGTCCCGACTTCCCGACAAAGGGTATCATCATGGGCAGAAGCGGCATCCGTCAGGCTTATGCAACGGGACGCGGCAAGGTCACCGTGCGTGCCCGCTGTGAGTTTGAGGAATTCGGCAAGGACAGAGTCCGTATAATTGTCAGCGAGCTTCCCTATCAGGTCAACAAGCGTCAGCTTATCCGCAACATCGCCGAGCAGGTCAAGGAAAAGCGCCTCGAGGGCATATCCGACCTGCGTGACGAGACAGACCGAAACGGTATGCGCGTTGTAATCGAGCTCAAGCGCGACGCAAACCCGCAGGTTGTGCTCAATAAGCTGTATATGCAGACTCAGCTGCAGTCCAATTTCTCGATTATCATGCTGGCGCTGGTCAATAACCAGACTCAGCCGAAGATACTCAATCTGCGCCATATTATCGACGAGTACCTCTCCTTCCAGGAGGAGCTCATCGTGCGCAGAACAAAATTCGACCTCAGAAAAGCCGAGGAGAGAGCTCATCTTTTGGAGGGACTTCTCATCGCGCAGGATAATATCGACGAGGTCATCCGCATAATAAGAAACAGCTACGACGACGCGAAGCAAAATCTTATGAATCGCTTCGGGCTTGACGATATTCAGGCGCAGGCAATCCTCGATATGCGTCTTAAGGCACTGCAGGGACTTGACCGCGAAAAGCTCGAGACCGAGTATAAGGAGCTTGAGGAAAGAATTGCCTACTTCAAGAGCCTGCTTGCAGACCCCGAGAAGATTAAGGCTGTCCTCAAGGATGAGCTGAGCGCAATCCGCGATAAGTACGGCGACAAGCGCCGCACCGAGATACAGGATGTCGAGGACGAGATAGACATTGAAGACCTCATCGAGGAGGAGGAGTGTGTCTATACCCTCACCCATAACGGCTATATCAAGCGACTGCCCGCGAGCGAATACCGCGCACAGGGCAGAGGCGGCAAGGGCGTGCGTGCCATGAGCACCCGCGAGGAGGACTATGTCGACACGGTGTTCACGGCATCGACTCACGACAGTATTCTGTTCTTCACAAACAAGGGCAAGGTTTATGTCCGCAAGGGCTACCGCATCCCCGAGGCGGGACGCAGTGCACGCGGCACAAATATTGTCAATATAATCCCCGTTGAGTCGGGCGAAAAGGTCAGCGCCATGATAGCGGGCAGGGGCATCGACGAGGAGAGCTTCCTCATGTTTGTAACCCGCAACGGCACGGTCAAGCGCACCGCACAGTCGGCGTTCAAGAACATCCGCACAAGCGGCATCCGCGCACTGACTCTCGACGAGGGCGACGAGCTTATGACCGTTTTGCAGACCGACGGCAACAGCAGGATACTCATTGCAACCCACGGCGGCATGGCGATATGCTTTGACGAGACCGACGCGAGAAGCATGGGACGCGACGCAGTCGGCGTGCGCGGCATAAGACTTAAGGCTGACGACTTTGTTGTCGGCGCGGGCATAGCCGCCGAGGGAATGACTCTGCTTTCAATTACCGAAAACGGCTACGGCAAGCGCACCGAGGTCGGCGAATATACCGTGCAGAACCGCGGCGGTATGGGACTTAAAAACTACAACATCACCGAAAAGACGGGCTTCATCTCCGATGTCAAGGTCGTGTCCGACAGTGATGACCTGCTCGTCATTGCCGACGACGGCACGATAATCCGTATGGATATTCAGAGCATATCCTGCCTCGGCAGAAGCACTCAGGGCGTAAGAGTTATGCGCCTCAACGGTCAGGCGAAGGTAATTTCCATCGCCCTCACCGACAAGGAGGAGACCGAGGAAGCATCCGCGGAAACGGCTGAGGAAGCCCCGCAGGAGTGATAGAAAAAAGGTGCAAAGTTTAATACCTTGCACCTTTTTGAACTAAGAGTGAAGAGTGATGAGTGAAGAGTGATGAGTGAAGAGTTGGTTTGCTGAATATAGTGCAGCTGTAATTTCTTCGACTTTTCTTTGTTTCGCCAAAGAAAAGTTGCAAAAGAAACGCGACCAAAGGGAGAACCCTTTGGAATCCCCTGAGCGCACTATTTCCGCCGCAAAGTCTTTACTTGGTATTCCCCCGATGCACCTGCGGCGGTTTCTATACACTTCAGCCACGCACATCTTTACAGGCTGTTGCGTTGCAATGTTGAAGATTTTTTGTCTTAGCTTGCACCCGTAGGGGTGAATGGAGCGCAAGCGCAATGAGCCCGCGTTGTGAGTGAAGAACTATGAGTGATGAGTGATGAGTGAAGAACTATGAGTGGAGGGAAAACTGTGAAGGATAAGAAGGAAAAAAAGAAATCTCCGATTGGCTGGATTGTATTTGTTGTCGCAATATTATTCAGCCTTATTGACGAAAACACGATAAATTCGTCAGGCTTTGCGATATTCGCGGTTGTTGCCGTAATTATTTTGATTGTTGTTGCCGTCAATGTGGCAAAAAAGCTTCAGGGCAAGGATTTTATGGGCAAGGTCAGCGAAATAATAGGCGAGGACGATGCCGACGAGGAGCTTTACGACTGCAAAGAGGCAGACCATATTGACATTGACCCCTCCGACTACACGACAGAGGACGAAAAGAGAATTAAACAGCTCAAAAGTATGCTCAAAAACGGCATAATTAGCCGCGAAGAGTACAAGCTCATGCTCAAAAGATACGGACTATGAAAACAGTAACTATTTACACGGACGGCGCCTGCTCGGGCAACCCGGGTCCCGGCGGCTGGGGTGCGATTTTGCGCTACAACGGACACACGAAGGAGCTGTCGGGCGGCGAAAAAAGCACCACAAACAACAGAATGGAGCTCACGGGAGTTATAGTCGCGCTGCAGGCACTCAAGGAGCCCTGCACGGTTGAGCTTTACTCCGACTCAAAGTATGTAATCGACGCGCTGAGCAAGGGCTGGGCTGAGTCGTGGCAGAAAAACGGCTGGAAAAAAGCCGACAAAAAGCCCGCACTCAACACAGACCTTTGGGAAACCCTGCTCAAGCTTTATAATATGCACGAGGTGCACTGCCATTGGGTGAAGGGGCACGCGGAAAACGAATATAACAACCGCTGTGACGCCCTCGCAGTCGCGGAAAGAACGAAATTTGCATGAAGGATTATTCAAAAAAACCGCTTAAAATTTTCATATCCTACATTGCCGACCAAAAGAAGCTATTTGCAATCGACATGGGCTGTGCCGCGCTCGTATCGGCGATTGACCTCGTGTTTCCGTACATATCCAAAAACAGCATGGAAACCTATCTGCCGCAGAGTCTTTACAAGACCTTTTTCATCGTCATGGCGATACTCACCGCGGCTTATCTGCTCAAGTCGCTTCTGTACTACGCGATAACGATTATCGGGCACAGAATGGGCGTTCTGGTCGAGGCAAAAATGCGCGAGGATCTGTTCGCGCACCTGCAGGGGCTGTCGTCGGAATTTTTCGACAGAAGCCGCACGGGCACGCTCATGAGCCGCCTCACAAGCGACCTTTTCGAGATAACCGAGCTTGCGCATCACGGTCCCGAGAACATTTTAATCTGCACGCTGACCGTCATCGGCGCGACGGTTTTAATGTTCACGATAAATTGGCAGCTTGCCCTCGTTTTGTGCGTTCTCATTCCGTTGTGCCTGTGGTTTACGCTAAGTCAGCGCGTTAAAATGCGCAACGCAAACCTCGAGGTCAAGCGTAAAACGGGCGTGATTTTCTCCGCACTTGAAAACGGCGTGTCGGGCATTCGCACGGCAAAGGCTTTCGCAAATGAGGCACTCGAGCGCGAGAAATTTTACAGTGCAAACGACCTCTACCGCACGGCAAAAACGGACTACTACCGTTCAATGGGACTGTTCATGAGCGGCATGGAATTTACGCTGAGCATTATGCCCGTCGCGGTCATTGCCGCGGGCGGATATTTCATAATGCGCGGCTCGCTCGACTATATTGAGCTCGTGACCTTCACGCTCTATGTCAGCACCTTTGTTACACCCATTCGCAAGCTCGCGCAGTTTGCCGAGCTTTATATGCAGGGCTCCGCGGGCTTCGAGAGATTTTTGGAGCTTATGCGCACCGAGCCCACTATTACCGACTGCGAAAATGCCCTTGAGCTGCAAGCGGTTGAGGGCAATATCGAGTTTAATAACGTGAGCTTTACCTACGATAAAGCCGAGGTTTTACACAGCGTCACTTTGTCGCTTTCAAAGGGCAAAACGCTCGCGCTCATAGGCCCCTCGGGCGGCGGAAAGACAACAATAAGCAAGCTTCTTCTTCGCTTTTACGAGCCCGACAGCGGCGAGATTACCCTCGACGGCATTGACCTTCGCAGGCTGACGCAAGCCTCGCTTCACAGGGCTGTCGGCATAATCGAGCAGGACGTTTTCCTCTTTGCGGGCACGGTTGCCGACAATATACGCTACGGCAAGCCCGACGCGTCAGACGAGGAAATCCAAAACGCCGCACGCCTTGCCGAAATCCACGACGAAATAATGAATATGCCCGACGGCTATAGCAGCTTTATAGGCGAGCGCGGCGTTATGCTTTCGGGCGGTCAGAAGCAGAGAATTTCAATCGCGAGAGTGTTTCTCAAAAACCCGCCGATACTCGTTCTTGACGAGGCAACGAGCGCGCTCGACACTGTGACGGAGCGCTCAATTCAGCGCTCACTCAATAAGCTCAGCGAGGGCAGAACGAGCATAATAATTGCGCACCGACTTTCAACAATTAAGGATGCCGACACGATTGCCGTTATCGAAAACGGCGAGCTTGCCGAGTCGGGCACGCACGCGGAGCTTTTGGCGAAAAACGGACTTTATGCGGAGCTTTACAGGGCGCAGAACGAATGAAAAGTGATAAGACAACAAAAAAGCTGATATTCGCGGGACTGTTCGCCGCTTTGTGCTGTGTGGCAACAATGGTTATTAGAATACCCACCCCATTGGGTGGGTATATTAACGCGGGCGATGCGCTTGTACTGCTTGCGGGCTTTTTGCTCGGTCCCTTGTGGGGCGCACTTGCCGCAGGCACGGGCACCGCGCTTGCCGACCTTGTTTTGGGCTATGCGATGTTTGTCCCCGGCACCTTTGTCATTAAGTTCACCGCCGCACTCGTCGCGGGTGCAATTCTCAAATCCGCAATCCCCAAAAAGCCGACTGTTAAAGCCGTTATTGGCGGTATCGCCGCGGAAATAATTATTATCGCGGGCTACTTTGCTTATGAATTCTTCGCCCTCAGCTTCGGGCTTGCCGCGGCGGCAAATATTCCGCTTAACGTTGTGCAGGCTGTGTTCGGCATCGCCGCAGGTGCCGCCCTCTTCGCCGCCCTCAGCAAAACAAACTACTTTCGCGAACTATGAGTGAAGAGTGATGAGTGAAGAGTGATGAGTGATGAGTGAAGAGTGATGAGTGATGAGTGATGAGTGATGAGTGTTTGGTGCTAAACTTTGAGCCGTACCGATTTGTTAGGGTACATCTTAACTTTAGCAGGCAGTCACCGGTCGGGCATCCGCAATAACGATTAGATGAAGCTTCTAAACGAAATTGAAAAAGCAGCCTGTAAAGATGTGCGTGGCTGAAGTGTATAGAAAACCGCCGCAGGTGCATCGGGGGAATACCAAGTAAAGACTTTGCGGCGGAAATAGTGCGTTGTGCAAGGTTCCAAGGGGCGGCTAAGCCCCTTGGTCGCGTTTCTTTTGCAACTTTTCTTTGGCGAAACAAAGAAAAGTCGAAGAAATTACACCTGCACTATATTCAGCAAATCAACTCATCACTCATAGTTCATCACTCGCAAAACGGGCTCATTTCGCTGACGCTCCATTCACCCCTACGGGTGCAAACTATATCCAAGCCCAAACACTCTTCACTCATCACTCATCACTCTTAGTTCATCACTAAAAAAAGACCGCAGTACTTTGTACTACGGTCTTTTTTATTAAAAGCCGATTATGCCATCTTGTTGAGCTTGACGGTCATTGCGGACTTCTTGTGTGCTGCATTGTTCTTGTGGATAAGACCCTTAGCTGCTGCCTGGTCAACAGCCTTGACTGCTGCCTTGTAGTTTACCTCTGCAACTGCCTTATCACCTGCTTCGACTGCTGCGTCGAACTTCTTGATGATGTTCTTGAGTGCGGTCTTGTCTGCGCGGTTCTTGGCGCGGAACTGCTTGGAAAGAGCGTCTCTCTTCATTGCGGACTTAATGTTGGGCATCGTGGCACCTCCTTATAACTTAGTAACAAAAATCCACACGGGATTTTCCGGCGAATACCGCCGGTTTTCGCCGGCTATCAGACTGAGCTGATGGTTACTGCCGTTTTGGGACTGAATAACATTAACGATTGCGGGCATAGCTCGCAGAGATAAAGTTTAACATCAAATTACTGAAAAATCAAGCTTTTTCTTAATTTTCTGAATATTTTTTTGCCTTAGGCATTAGTTGTGGTTTCGTCGGAAATAATACACTATATATTGATATTGGATGTGATTATTTTGCAGGCAAATTTCGCACGCACCGACCTCGCCGATGAGGCGGCTTCGCGCATAAAGCTCAAGACGGACGGCGTTTTCACCGAAGCTCTGCATTTCGGCTCATGCGCTGTCAGCCGCGTCGAGATAAATTCTGACACCGCCGCCCTCGCCCTCGGTAAGCCTAAGGGCAATTATTACACTGTTAAAATGGAAGAATATACCAAAAGACGAAGCAACGCATTTCGCGATTGCGTCACGGCTATATCGGAGGTTTTGCGCTCGTTTCAAGCGATTACGGGGGCAAAATCGTTTCTTATCGCCTGCCTCGGCAATAAATCTGTCACTCCCGATGCCCTCGGACCATATACTGCCGACGGAATTATCGTAACTCGGCACTTGAAAGCCTCCCTGCCCGAGCAGTTTGCGGCATTGTCAACCGTTAGCGTAGTGCGCACAGGCGTTCTCGGCACGACGGGTATCGAGAGTGTTGACGAGCTTGCGGCGGTCTGCGGACACATTAAGCCCGATTGTGTCCTCGCCGTCGATGCCCTCGCCACCGCCGAGCTCGGCAGGCTGTGCAAAAATGTTCAGATTTGCGATACGGGCATCTCGCCCGGCTCGGGTGTCGGCAATAATCGCGGTGCAGTCAACATTGAAGCTCTCGGCGTGCCCGTAATCGCCATCGGCGTGCCGACGGTTATTGACGCCGCCGCATTCACCGACGCGGCCGAGGCGGCGGGCTTGTTCGTCACGCCGCGGAATATCGACGAGCTTGTGCGCTCATCGGCAAAGCTCATCGCATACGGGATAAATCTCGCTTTGCACGAGGGCTTGACGGTTGAGGATGTGGATTTGCTCGTTGAGTAGTGTTTCACGTGAAACTTTTGCAAAAAAATCAAAATGTTTCATGTGAAACATTGAAAAACGCGACAACAGAGGTTATAATAGCGTTTGAGGTGAAATTATGTCCAAAATAATTGCAATAGCAAACCAAAAAGGCGGCGTCGGCAAAACGACGACCTGCGTAAACCTCTGCTGTGCGCTGAAAATGAAGGGTAAAAGAGTGCTCATCCTCGATTGTGACCCTCAGGGCAACACAACCTCGGGCATGGGTGTTAACAAATACTCCACCCCGGGCGCGTATGAGCTGATTGCGAAGAACGCGGATATTTACGACTGCATTCGCAAGACGCCCTACGGCGATGTAATTCCGTCGAACAAGGAGCTTTCGGGCGCGACTGTTGCGCTTGTGCTCGCGGAAAAGCGTGAATACGTCCTCAAAAATGCGCTTCAGCTTGTTTATAACGATTACGATTACATATTCATCGACTGTCCCCCGTCTCTTGAGCTTTTGACGCTCAATGCACTTGTCGCGGCAGACAGCATAATTATCCCCATGCAGTGCGAATATTACGCTCTTGAGGGCATTACAGACCTCATGACCACGATAAAGCTCTGCAAAAAGCGTCTTAATCCGAATTTGAGCATTCAGGGTATCGTTCTGACCATGTACGACTCGCGAACAAATCTCACTCAGCAGGTCACGTTTGAGCTGAATGAATATTTCGGGGATAAGGTTTACGAGACGCAGATACCGCGCAGTGTACGCCTTTCCGAGGCACCGAGTCACGGAAAGCCCGGCGTAGTGTATGACAGAATAAACAAGGGCAGTCGCGCCTATATGAAGCTTGCGGATGAATTTCTCAAGCGCGAAAGGAGTAAATGATGCCTAAAGAGATGAAAAAAGGGCTCGGAAGGGGCTTGAGCGAGCTTTTCGGCGAGGATTTGACCGAAAATGAAGCAGAAGGCGAGCTTCTGAATCTCCCGATTACAAAGGTTGAGCCGCGTGCCGAACAGCCGAGAAATAAATTTGACGATGAAAAGCTGCAGGAGCTTGCGGATTCAATCGCGCAGTACGGCTTAATTCAGCCGATAACGGTGCGAAAGCAGGATAACGGCTACTATCAGATAATTGCGGGCGAAAGGCGTTGGCGTGCAAGCCGCCTTGCGGGACTCGTTGAGGTGCCCGTGCGGGTTATTGTCGCCGATGACCGCAGAGTTGCGGAGCTTGCGCTCGTTGAAAATCTCCAGCGCGAGGACTTAAACCCGATTGAAGAGGCGCTCGGCTACAAAAGTCTCATCGAGGAATACGGTCTCACGCAGGAGGAGGCGGCTAAGAGCGTCGGCAAGTCAAGACCCGCAGTTGCGAATGCGATGCGACTGCTCGGGCTTAATTCCGAGGTCTTGAAGCTTGTTGAGGACGGTAAGCTGTCCGCAGGCCACGCAAGAAGCCTGCTCCCCTTAAATGATGCCGCCCTGCAAATCCAGACGGCGAAAAGCGTAATTGACGGCGGCTTGTCTGTGCGAAAGACGGAACAGCTTGTCGCAAAGACCGTCAAGAAGCTAAACGAGCCCGTCAAGGAGGTCACAAAGAGCGAGGAGCTTTTCGTTGACTATATAGCGGACACCGAGGATTACCTCAGCCGCACACTTGCCCGCAAGGTTAAAATCGACTGCGGCAAGCGTAGCGGAAGGATCACGCTTGAATTTTACGATGCCGATGACCGCGAGGCGCTCATTGCAAATCTTGCAAGAATGGGCAATACATGGCAGGAAAATAACGATAAGTAAACAATTATTGTATAAATATAACAAGGAGTTATCAAGATGCTTGATATTAAGTTTGTAAGAGAAAATCCCGAGATAGTAAAAGAGAACATCAAGAAGAAGTTTCAGGACGCAAAGCTCCCTCTCGTTGACGAGGTTTTGGAGCTTGACGTGAGCTACCGTGCGGCACTGACAGAGGCGAACGAGCTTCGCGCATCCCGCAACACGCTGTCAAAGCAGGTCGGTATGCTCATGGGACAGGCGAAGAAGGACCCGTCAAAGCTCGAGGAGGCTGAGGCGGCAAAGGCGCAGGTCAAGGCAAACGCAGAGCGTCTTGCGGAGCTTGAAAAGCAGACCGCCGAGATGAGCGAGCGCATCCGCACGATTATGATGACCATTCCGAATATTATAGACGAGTCCGTGCCCATCGGTCCCGATGACGGAAGCAACGTTGAGGTTGAGCGCTTCGGCGATGCCGTCGTTCCCGAGTTCCCCGTGCCCTACCACACCGAGATAATGGAGGGCTTTGACGGCGTTGACATGGATGCCGCGGGCAGAGTTTCGGGCAACGGCTTCTACTATCTCATGGGCGATATTGCGAGACTGCACTCCGCAGTTCTTGCCTACGCAAGAGATTTCATGATAAGCAAGGGCTTCACCTACTGCATCCCCCCGTTTATGATTCACGGCAATGTTGTCGAGGGCGTTATGAGCCAGACCGACATGGATTCCATGATGTATAAGATTGAGGGCGAGGATCTGTACCTCATCGGCACGAGCGAGCACTCCATGATAGGTAAGTTCATCGATCAGATAATCCCCGAGGGCAAGCTTCCGCAGACGCTGACGAGCTATTCACCCTGCTTCCGCAAGGAAAAGGGCGCACACGGCATTGAGGAGCGCGGCGTTTACCGCATCCACCAGTTTGAAAAGCAGGAAATGATAGTCGTCTGCAAGCCCGAGGACAGCAAGGAATGGTACGAAAAGATGTGGAGATACTCCGTTGAGCTGTTCCGCAGTATGGAAATTCCCGTGCGTCAGCTTGAGTGCTGCTCGGGCGACCTCGCCGACCTCAAGGTCAAGTCCTGCGATATTGAAGCGTGGTCACCGCGTCAGCAGAAGTATTTTGAGGTTTGCTCCTGCTCAAATCTCGGCGATGCGCAGGCACGCAGACTCAAGATGCGCGTCAAGGGCGAGGACGGCAGGACCTATCTGCCCCACACCCTTAACAATACCGTTGCGGCACCTCCCCGTATGCTGATTGCCTTCCTTGAAAATCATCTGCAGGCAGACGGCAGTGTTACAATACCCGAGGTACTGCGTCCCTACATGGGCGGCACCGAAATTCTGATACCCAAAAAATAAATAAATATAAGGAGAGAACAAATGAAAAAGTTTCTTGAAGAGTTCAAGGCGTTTGCCCTGCGCGGCAATGTCATGGATCTGGCAGTCGGCGTTATCATAGGCGGCGCATTCACCGCACTCGTGACCTCGCTCATCGAAAACCTCATAAACCCGATTATCGGCTGCTTCAGCACCGAGGGCTTCAACGGTCTTTGCCTCACAATCGGCAAGGCGAAGCTGTGCTACGGCGCGTTCGTAATGGATGTTATTAACTTCATCATTATGGCGTTTGTCGTGTTCCTGCTTGTGAAGATAGTCAACAAGCTTGCGACTATCGGCAAGAAGAAGGAAGAGCCCAAGCCCGAGGAGCCCGAGGCACCCAAGCCCCCCACGACTGAGGAGCTGCTCGCCGACATTCTCGAAGAGCTCAAAAACAAGTGATACATAGAAAAACCTCGGGACATTTTGTCCCGAGGTTTTTTCAGTGATGAGTGATGAGTGATGAG
>DCHB01000075.1 GCA_002314685.1 Clostridiales bacterium UBA1763 | reverse complement strand
CTCAAGGTCGGTGACGAGGTCATATCCTCCAGCCCCAAGGGCAACTTCTACTACGAGGACCTGCGCGACGGCGAAAATGTCATCGCAGTTGCAGGCGGCGCAGGCATCACCCCGTTCATGGCAATGGCACAGGCAATCGCCGACGGCATTGAGAAGTTCAATCTCACCATTATCTTCAACTCCCGCACCGAGGACAGCATCCTGTTCAAGCAGGAGCTTGACGCTGTCTGTGCAAAGACCGACAAGGTCAAGGTCGTCAATGTTCTCTCCCGTGAGGAGAAGGATGACTACGAGCACGGACACATCACCGCTGAGATTATCAAGAAGTACGCTCCCGAGAGCTATTCCGTTTACATCTGCGGACCCGAGAAGATGTATAAGTCCGTTCTCGAGGAGGTCAGAAAGCTCGGAGTTCCCGAAAGACTCATCCGCCATGAGGCACTCGGCATGACTGCCACCGTATGGGAAGAGGCAGGCTACCCCGTTGAGTGCAAGGATAAGGTATTTAACCTCACCGTAAAGCAGGGCGCAAACGAGTACAGCATCCCCTGCAGTGCAAACGAGCCTATCCTCGTCGCAATAGAGCGCGCAGGCATCAAGGCACCCTCACGCTGCCGCGCAGGTGAGTGCGGTTGGTGCAGAAGCAAGCTCATTTCGGGCACCTTCTTTGTTCCTGCCGAAAAGGAATATCGCCGCTGGGCAGACATTGAATATAATTATGTTCATCCCTGCTGCACCTTCGCAACCTCCGATATCGTTCTCGAGGTCCCCGGCGTATATTATTAAGAACTGATTTACGGGGCTGCATCAAATGATGTAGCCCCGTTTTTCGCTATACGGATAGTGTCTATGATAAAGGATATTAACAAAAGCAGTCCCGAAATATCGTCACTCGCGCAGGATATACTGACACTCGCACGAAGCTCGCTCATCGTGAATTTTCGATTTCTCGATAGGGCGGTTTCAAGATTGACGCTTGTCCCCGACGATAATGTGAGCCTCGCGACAGACGGTGTGAATATTTATTACGGTCCTAAGTATGTTCTGCGCCGATACAAAAAGGAGCAGAGTGTGCTTTGCCGCGACCTTTTTCACAGCATAATGCACTGCGTTTTCCGACACAATTTTATAGGGCAGGGGATTGACCGCGCCCGCTGGGATTTAGCCTGCGATATAGCCGTTGAGAATGCCCTCAGCGAGCTTGACTCATCAGCTTTGCACGCAGTGCGTGAGGCAGAGCAAAAAGGCACGGTCGAGCTTCTTAAAGCAAATGTCGAGGCGATGACTGCCGAGTGCATATATAAATGGCTCGGCGACAAGGATTTTTCCGAGGACGAGCTGATTGCCGAACGCGAAAAATTCATGGCGGACGGGCACGGTGTATGGTACGGCGAATTTGACCCCGACGCACAACCGGACGAAAATATAGATTTGAAAAAAATCTGGGAGGATGTCTCCAAACGAATGCAGACCGAGCTCGAGACGCTCTCGCGCGACAGGGACAGTGCCCTTGTGCAAAACCTGCGCAGTCTCAACAGAGCACGGTACAGCTACACGGAATTTCTGCGCCGCTTCGGTGTTCACGGCGAGGTGATGCAGCTTTCCGACGAGGAATTTGACAACAATTATTACACCTACGGACTTGAAATATTGGGCAATATCCCGCTTGTTGAGCCTTTGGAATATTCCGAGCAGAAGCGAATACGGGATTTTGTTATTGCAATCGACACATCGGGCAGTGTGCGCGGTGAGGTCGTGCAGGCGTTTATTCAGCATACACACGATATTCTCTCTGAGCGTGAGAGCTTTTTCTCGAAGGTCAATATGCACATTATTCAGTGCGATGACGAAATTCGGGAGGATGCTCACATCACCTGCAAGGAGGATTTCGATAACTATATACGAACGCTGAAAATTCTCGGCTTGGGTAAAACGGACTTTCGTCCCGTTTTCCGCTATGTGGATGAGCTTATCGCCCGCCGCGAGCTTAAGAATTTGCAGGGGCTTATTTATTTTACGGACGGCGAGGGCATTTTCCCCGAAGAAAAGCCCGCTTACGACACGGCGTTTGTGCTCAAAACCTCGGGCTACAGTGAGCCCGACCTGCCCGTATGGGCTATGCACATAAGTCTTTCGGAGGATGATATTCTTGACAAACGACTATAAGCTTTGCAAAGGAGTGCTCACTCTTGAGCCCTCCGCAACATACATCCGTTCACAGCAGTTTTGCGGGCGGGACGAAATTGAAAAGGTGATAATCCCCGAGGGCGTGGGCTTCATGGAGGAGGAATGCTTCACAGAATGTCCCGAGCTCCGCGAGGTAATTCTGCCCGAGGGACTTATTAACATCGGTGCCGCGGCATTTGCCGACTGCCCGAAGCTGAGCAGTATAAAGCTTCCGAAAAGCATAAAATCAATCGACTGCGGAGCATTCTTTTCCTGCGAGTCACTGCGTGAGCTTGAATTTCCTCAGGGACTTGAACAAATCGGCGAATATGCCTTTCAGGGCTCGGGGCTTGAACGCGTAATTTTGCCCGAGACTGTGACGCTGATTGATGAATGTGCATTTTTCTCCTGCGAGGAATTGCATATAATCTCGGTGCCGAATCCCGAGACAGAGCTCGGCACTGACTGCTTCGGCAGTAATTATAAGCTTATTGAAGGCTATATCGCAAAGGGCTATCCCGACAATGCCGACTTCACGGCAGAGCTTTTATACACGCTTTTATGGTGCTCATGCCACGAAAAGCACGGCGCTGAGACGGCAAAAAGAGCCACGGAATACATCCGTCAGCACGAGGAGCTCGTCATGGAGCGAATACTGAAGGCAAACAACATCCCTGCTATGACGGGACTGTCCGAGCTCGGACTATTGACATCGGAGACGATAAACAAATTTCTGCCGCAGGCACTCAAGGACGGTCAGACCGAGCTGAGCGCCCTGCTGTTAAAGGCGAAAAACGCCGTTTCAAATTCTCAGGAGGAGTTTGAGCTATGAATATTTCACAGGCAAAGCTTCAGGTAAAAAACGCGATGCGCGCGTATTTCACGAAGGATGAATTCGGCAATTTCCTTATTCCCGCAGAGGAACAGCGTCCTGTTTTCCTCATGGGTCCTCCGGGAATAGGCAAGACTGCAATTATGAAGCAGATAGCCGATGAGCTCGGGGTGGGGCTTGTCAGCTATTCCATGACTCATCACACAAGACAGAGTGCACTCGGTCTGCCCGCAATAGTCCGCAAAAGCTACGGCGGCGAGGAATACGCCGTCAGCGAATATACGATGTCGGAGATAATATCCTCGGTTTACGATATGATTGAGCAGGGCGGCGTAAAAGAGGGCATACTGTTCCTCGATGAGATTAACTGCGTGTCCGAAACCCTCACACCCACGATGCTCCAGTTTTTGCAGTATAAAACCTTCGGGCGGCACAGAGTGCCCGAGGGTTGGATAGTCGTAACAGCGGGCAACCCCACGGAGTACAACCGTTCGGCAAGGGAATTTGATATTGTTACTTGGGACAGACTCAAGCGAATAGACATTGAACCCGACTATGCCGCGTGGCGGGAATATGCGCTAAAAGCGGGTATTCACGCCGCAGTGCTGACCTACCTTGACGCGAAAAAGGAGAATTTCTACCGCGTTGAGGCAAGCGTAGAGGGTAAACGCTTTGTCACCGCACGAAGCTGGTGCGATTTAAGCTCAATGCTCATTCTGTACGAGCTGAACGGCATCAAGGCTGATAAGCTTCTTATGTCGCAGTACATTCAAAACCCCGAAATCGCAGAGGATTTTGCAATATATTATGACCTCTTTGACAAATATCGCTCAGACTATAAAATTGAGCAAATCCTCTCGGGCAAAGCACCCGATGAAATCCTCGACAGAGCAAAAAATGCTGAGTTTGACGAGCGCCTCAGCCTCATAGGGCTTCTGCTTGACAGCGTGGGCGGAGAAATTCGCAGCATTATGTGCAAGGAGGACGCGATAACGGCACTTTTGAAGCTTCTGAAGGATGTCAAGGCGGGCGCACCGACTGCAGAGAAAATCGAGCAGTACTCAGAACAGCTAATGCGTGAGGAAAGGCGCGGAACACTCAGCGCACAAAAACGCAGAGAGTATGAATGGGTGCTCGCATTCCTTAAAAAGCACGAGCTTCATGGGAGTGCATTTGAGGAAATAAAAGCTGATTTCGATGCTGAGGTCAGGCAGATGAAAAGCGCCGCAGACACGGCAAAAAGCAGACTTGAGGGCTTGTTCGGCTTTGCCGAAAAGGCTTGGGGCAAGGGGCAGGAGCTTCTCATTATCGAAACCGAGCTGACGGCAAATTATTACAGCGCACGCTTCATCGCACGCTACGGCTGTGACAGCTATTACAGGTACAACGAGGAGCTTATGTTCTATCAGCGTCAGACTGACATTATTAGCAGAATTGAAGCCCTGCAGGACGAGATATAGGCTTTGTTAATTTCTTGACTTTTACGCAAAAAAGAGTATAATTAAATTGTTAAATCCATATCAATCTAAATCTGTACGGAGGTAATTATGCCAAACGAAAAGAGATTTCTACCCGCCTACGATGTAATAGTCGTGGGTGCAGGCATGGGCGGACTCACAGCCGCCGCAAAGCTTGCAAAAGCGGGAAAAAAGGTACTGCTTCTTGAGAAGCACAACATGACAGGCGGCTATGCAACGAGCTTTGTCCGCGGCAGATACGAATTTGAGGTCAGCCTTCACGAGGCTTGCGAATTCGGTGACGGTAAGGACGGTGCAGGCTACGGTCCCTGCCGCAAAATGTTCGATGACCTCGGCATCGACATGGAGTGGGTAAAGGTGCCCGATGCTTACAGAGTAATTCTCTCTGACAAGAACATCGACTTCACCATGCCCTTCGGCATTGAAAACTGCATTGACGCAATCGAAAAGCTCGAGCCGGGCAACGGCAAAAAGGTACGCAATTACTTCAAGCTCTTTGAAGAAATTAACGACGCACTTGAGTACATCGGCTCCTGCGGTGCCGCGGGTCCCGACGGCAAGACAATGGCAACACAGTATTCCTCCTTCCTCCGCACAGCGGCATACGAGGTTGACGAGGTAAATAAGTCCTTCAAGTTCGGTCCCAAGACTCAGGAGGTACTGAACGCATACTACGGCTATATCAGCCGTCATCTGAGCGAGGCAAGCTTCACTGTATGGGCACAGATGATATACGTCTATCTGCGCGACGGTGCTCACATCCCAACCAAGACCTCACACGAGATAGCAAACTCGCTTGAAAAGGCGTTCAGAGGCTTTGGCGGTCAGGTTGAGACCAATGTCAAGGTAGCAGAATATATCCTCGAGGACGGACGCTGTGTCGGTGTCAGAACCGAAAGCGGCGAGGAAATCCGCGCAAAGTATGTCATCTCCAACGGCAACCCCACCAAGGCACTTGTCGATATGATGGACAGAAAGCAGGTGCCCGAGAGAGCACTCAAGCTTGCGGGTGCGAGAAAGCTTCTCGCTACTCCCTTTGTCGTCTATCTCGGACTCGATGCACTGCCTGAGGAAATGGGCATCGAAAGCTACGAGTACTTCGTCGGCGAGAATATGGACACAGAGCGCATTTTCAACACCACCAACAACTGGGTGTGCCACCACAGAGTATCCGCGACCTGCCCCGATGTTGCAATACCCAACTTCTCGGGTCCCGACCGCTGTCAGATTAACCTCACGAGTATGTACTCTCCCGATGCGATGAACAAGGCGGACCTGTCAAAGTATGACTACCTGCCCGAGAATGAGCGCTTTGCAAACTGCATGATAGACGCCTTTGAGGAATTCACGGGAGCAAGAATACGCGACCACATCGAGGAAATCGCAATCGCAACTCCCGCAACCTTTACCCGCTATGCCGAGGCATTCCGCGGCGACATCTACGGCTATGTCTGCACCGCAATCGACGGCGCAGTGCCCCGCACGATGTATCAGGAGGACGACCGAATGATACCCGGCCTCGACTTCGTAGGCAGTGCAGGCTTCCGCGCACATGGCTACTCCAGCGTTATCACAAACGGCTATCAGGCGGCTTGTGTTGCACTTGCAAAACTCGGAGGTGACAAGTAATGGCAAAGAAAGCTAAGAAAGCAAAGGTAAGAGTCCGCGGCTATGTCAAGGACCTTGTAGGCTTCTTCACACTTAAAAAGACCCGTGAAGCATGGATAGAGACAGGAAGCACGGAGTTTGATATGTCCGACCACGCGGCAGAGCTTGCAAAGCAGCTTCACCCCGTGCTCACCAAGGCGGTCATCGCTGATATTAAGGACGAGACCCCCACAACAAAGACCTTCACCTTCAAGGCGCTTGAGGGCTATGAGCTTCCGTATTTCTACGCAGGACAGCACATAAGCGTCAAGTTCTGCATAGACGGCAGATGGGTTACACGCCCGTTTTCCGTATCCTCTGCACCCCGCGACACCGACGACGGCATTTTGCAGATAACTCTGCGCAAGATGCCCAACGGCTATGTATCGGGCTGGGTATGGGATAATTGGAAGGTCGGCACCGAGGTCAAGTTTGACGGCGCCTTCGGCGAGGGCTACTGGTCATCAATCCGCGATACAAAGCACCTTGTTGGCATCGCGGGCGGCTCGGGTATTACCGCATTCCGTTCAATAGCACGCGAAATGCTCGTTTCAAAGCGCCCCGAGAAATTCACAATTCTCTACGGCTCGAGAAACGAAAACGATATAATCTTCTACGATGAGCTAAACGAGCTCGCAAAGCAGTCCGACGGTGCAATAGAGGTTTATAACATCCTCTCCGATGCAGGCGAGTCATGGCAGGGTGAGCGCGGCTTTATCGGCGCAGATATGATTAAAAAGCTCGTCAGCGACTGGGACAAGGTCAGCTACTTTGTAAGCGGTCCTCAGCCCATGTACGATTACCTCGACGGTGAATTTGCAAAGCTCGGCATAAGAAACAAGTTCATCCGCAAGGAGGAATACGGCGAGACAGCGGACATCACCGCCTCCGCACTCTATCCCAAGGGACATGAGAACGAGACCTTCAAAATCAAGGTCATCTTTGGTACTGAGGAAACTGTAATAGACGCGAAAGCAACCGATACCGTAGTTGTATCTCTCGAGAAGGCGGGCATAGCCCCCGATACCCACTGCCGCAGCGGTGCCTGCGGCTGGTGCAGAAGCCTTCTGCTTGAGGGTGAGGTGTGGCAGCGTCCGCAGTCCGACGGTGTCAGAGCCTCGGATAAGGACCACGGCTTCTTCCATCCCTGCTCAGCTTATCCCATGAGCGACCTGACGATAAAGGTCGAATCAAGACTTGAGTAAAAACAAAAAATCCACCGAAGAAAAATCTTCGGTGGATTTTTTTGTTATGATTTACTTTTTAAGAAAGCTGGCAAATGCGACAGCGATAAGACCGCAGTCGATAACGCCTGCACAAATAAGCACTGCAAGTGCTCCGCCTGAAATAATAGCCATAGTATTTACCTCCTTAGATCCAACCCAGGAATGCGCAGATAACAATGAGCACGGCGTCGAAGCCGAGAATGCCGCCTGTTACTGCCGCAGCCTGCTTTACAGTGGGTCTGTCATGCACGTAGAATGCAGCTGAGAAGAAGGGCAGGTAGCCGATTATCCAGAGCACCCACGGGCAGCTTCTCTGCCAGAATGCCCATTCCCAAGTGAGTATTCCGCAGTAGTTGAGGAAGCACTCAATGATAACGGCTGTGGTGGTGAGGAGTATTGCGTAGAATACGCGGTTGTTGATGCCGAGAACCTTTGCCTTGGGGTCTTCGGGAAGCATGAGGCAAGCGGTGATACCGAGCATGAGGAACATGAAGGATATTTCAATATTGTAGCCTATCATGAGAAGCCATGAGGTGTCGCCGACGCCGACGGGAGTGCCCCATACGGGAGCATAGCCGCTGATGAAGCATATCATGGAGTTCCATATCTCGTTAAAGATATCAACGCCCCACAGTGCAAATCCGCCGAGAACGACCTTGTAATGCTTCTGATTGAGCTCCTTTGTAACGATATACATTACAACGAGCAGAAGGGGTACTACATACCACTGTAGCGTTTGCTGAGGATTTCGCAGAATTTCCAATGCAGATTGGGTGTACTCTGAAAAGCCTGTCATCTTTTTACCTCCGTCAAATTTCCGATATGAGTGCAACTTTGTGAAAAAAAGCACACTCTATTGATTTAATTTTATTCCAAAAACCGCAAAAAATCAAGGCTTTTTAGAACAAATAGCAAATAAAACGGGCTCGGTTATCCGAGCCCGTTTTATTTGCTTCAGCTTATTATGCCCATTTCTCTGAGCTTGGAGATAAACTCCTTTACGTCGTTTTCGGCGGTTTTCTCATCAACCTCGTACTCCTCCAAAACGGCAGAAATTATCTCTTTTTCGTCGGCGCACTGCGGGAGAATGTCCCAAATAAATCCCGCGACCTCGCTTAGGGCGAACAGACCGTTATAGTCGTGCGCCGCCTTGCCGACGGGGACAAGATAGGTCTCGCCGACAATTTCGCGCTTTATCATTTCATAGTTAATCTTCATTATTCTCTCCGTCAATACCCGCGATGCGGAAAATTTCACCTGCTCTTGCGGCTGTCATTTTGCATAGATATTCGGGCTTGCCGTCAAAGCGACCCGTTTCGCCCTTGCATATACTCGCACAAACTCCGCAGTAGGACCTATCCTTGCACGAACAGCACTCCTCGGGCAATTCGATTTTTGCCGTGGAGCGTAAAACGCCCTCCCAAGCTTCCTTGAAGCCCGTTTCTCTCAGGTAAAAGCCCTCGGAATCCATTGTGCCGCATGCGGTCATTTTGCCCTCCCATGTAATCCAGAAGGTGCTTCGCCCCGCACGGCATTTTACGCCGCGCCCATCAGGGTCCTCGCAATGGCTTTCGCGTGCAGTTTCAAGCCCCTGCTTTATGGCAAGTGCCCTATTTTTGAAGCTGTCCTCGTCCTCAACAAGACTGTACCATTTTGCAATAACTCTGCCCGCTTCCTCGGGGGAAAATCTTGCGGCGTTTTCGCCAATACTGCCATCGACTCTCACGGGTGGGTACATATATGATGAAGCCTTCGCGTGTAAGCCGAGCTCCTTTGAAATTGCCGCTATGCGCTCTATGTCGCCCACATTGTAGGGAGTGAGCGATACATTGAGACTCACCTGAAGCCCGTCCGCCTTCATCCGCTTGAGATTTCCGACGACCTTCTCAAAGGACGGATTTCCGCACAGAGATGCATAGGTGTCCTCACAGCCGCCGTAAAGCGTGACATTTATGCGTGAGGGCGGATATTTTCTGAACAGCTCACTGATTTTGTCATTATACAGCGATGCGTTTGAGTTGAGCGAAATAACAAAGCCCATTTTCGACAGCTCTTCATATAAATAAGGAAAGTCGTCCCTTATAAGCGGCTCACCGCCAGTCAAAAGCAGGAACATGAGCCCCATGTCCTTTGCCTGCCTTGCTATATTGAGCCACTCATCTGCCGTGAACTCTCTTCTTTTAAGCTCTGCAGCATCGTTTTTTAGATGCACATAGCACATACGGCAGTTGAAATTACAACGCGCCGTTAGCTCAAAGGTGCCGCATACGGGCAAGCCGAGCTTACAGCCGAGTGCATTCAAATGCTGTGCGGTATATGGCTCTGCGTTTTTTCTCGGCATATCAAATCTCCGTTATCGCATCGTGTAATGCCTTGACCGCCGAAAAATCGGGCGTGCAGTCGAGCTTGTAGAAGGGGACATTGCTGACAAGCTGAGCACACAAATCAAAGCATTTTTCAGTTTCGTTTTTATTTTCTATATCATAGCTTGCGCCCGACAGCATGGCGGCAACAGCCTCGGAAACGGAGGCTCTTCTCAGCGTTGTTGTGTCCGACTGCCCGAGAATGACAATGGCACAAATCGGCGCGGAATCGTTCTTGCATATTTCGCTTGTCCCGCAGTAGGGCGAGCCGAAGGCGGTCCAAACACCGTCGCGCTGACTTATAAGCGCCCTGTCGCCGTTAATGACCTCGGCACCGAGGTGTTTTTCCCACAGTGCTGCCTGCGTGGATTTGCCCACCTGCTTATCGGCGGTGAACAAAATTGCCCTGCCGTCGAATTTAACGAGGCTTGCGTGCAAAAATACGCCGCCACGCCCAAGCATAAGCCTCGGTATGTCCATGGCTTTAAGCACAACATGGCTTCCGAAATAATCGGGATGCGCGGCATCAAACTCCACATCAAAGTGCTTGCCGTCGCCCGTAATCTTCATCAGAATTCCGCCGTCTGAGTCTATATAGGTACGCGCGTCAACAACGCCGTCAGAGTAATTTTTCCGCCCCGAATCGCTGAAAACAAGCGGCAGAGTCGGCTCGGAAATATACCGCACAAAGCGAAAGTCATACCGAACATCGCAAGACTCACTATCGTGCCTGAACACCGCAAGCTCCGCGGAATCCTCGTAGTCGGGCGCTGTGACATTAAATTGCACACCGCCTATATTGTAGCCGCGACAAAAAAGCTTATCCATAGACAACAAACACCAGCTTGCTTGTGCCGTCAACATAGTGCGAGGTGCCAATCTGCGCAGACTCACCCGCGGCAAGCGAGGGAATAGTCAGCATATAAGTAATGCCGCCGACAGCAACACCGTCGGAGTAGTTTTTGTAGAACACGGAGATGTTGCTCAAATCCGTATCTGAGATATTTTCAACGGTAACAGAGCTATCCATTACCATAAACGAAAATACGTCAGAATGAACGCTCGGAGCTTCCTCAAAGGTGGCACATTCCTCAACGCGAACATCCGCGAAATCAAAGTCCTCGTCAAACGCGGCACGGTTTTTCTCGAGTATTATCATTGTCTCGCCGCAAAGCAGGGTGGTGGCGGTGAAGCAGTACTCACAGCCGCTTTTGTCGGTGAGGTAAATATTCATAAGCTGATAGTCGGTGTTACCCGTGTTGCGGACGGTAAGCTGCATGACATTTTCGACAGCCTCATCCGAGCCATCCTCAAAAAACGCGCCCGAGTATGAGTCTATACCGACAATCTCGATGCCCGTCTGCTCGCACAGAATGTCCGAGAGCTCAGCGACATTATCATTGCCACCGAGGCAAAGCAGAACGATGACCGCGGCAAGCACGATAACAGCGGCGACTGCGGCTATAATTATTTTTTTCTTATCCATAAACAAACCTCTGTAAGAATCCCCCGCCGAGAGGCGGGGGATAAATATTTGTCATGAGCTGAAAACATTGTGGCTTTCGTAGGGGATTTCGTAGCAGGGAGTTCCATAGTCTTGAGGAGTAGCATCACAGTTCTTTTGGAGGGTGAAAACGGAGATGTCCCACTCAGGATAATAAACAGGACAGTCGTACATTGCGGCATTTGAAATTGTGCTGCAAGTACCTGCTATGCTCTGCGAAAGCTCGAAGCTGTCAAATATGATAACGGGTTTTGAGTATTTCTTTTTCATATTATTCGCCTCCAATGCTTATTTGATGCCGAACAGTTTTTTGAAGAAGCTTACCACTGCCTTAACAACCGTGGTAATAACGGAAGCCTTTTCAACTGTGACGGATACCGTCTGCGTATCATCGGCTGCCTTGCCGTCTGCGTTGTAAGCCTTGACAGTGAAGCTCATGGTGCCCGCCTCTTCAGCGGTGGTTTCGTATGTCCAGACGTAGTTTTCGTTAGCCGTGACCTTGACACCGTTGACGGTGATGTAAGCGACATCGTCGCTTGTCGTGACCTTAACGGTTACGGTGTCGCCGACGGTGACCTTATCGGGTGCGGAGACGGAGACAGTCGGGACGAAGGGCTTGGGCTCAACGGTGACGGACGCGGACTTGACATCGTCAGCAGCCTTACCGTCGGCGTTGTAAGCCTTGACGGTGAAGCTCATAGTTCCGACTTCATCAACCTTGACTGAGTAAGTCCAGACGAAATCCTTGTTGGTTTCGACCTTGTTTCCGTTGACGGTGATGTAAGCAACGTCATCGCTCGTCGTGACCTTAACGGTTACGGTATCTCCGATGGTGACCTTGTCGGGTGCGGAGACGGAGACAGTCGGGACGAAGGGCTTGGGCTCGACGGTGACGGACGCGGACTTGACATCATCGGCAGCCTTGCCGTCAGCGTTGTAAGCCTTGACAGAGAAGCTCATAGCTCCGACTTCATCAGCCTTGACAGAGTAGGTCCAGACGAAATCCTTGTTGGTTTCGACCTTGTTGCCGTTTACAGTGATGTAAGCGACATCGTCGCTCGTCGTGACCTTAACGGTTACGGTATCTCCGATGGTGACCTTGTCGGGTGCGGAGACGGAGACGGTCGGGACGAAGGGCTTGGGCTCGACGGTGACGGAAGCGGACTTGACATCGTCGGCAGCCTTGCCGTCAGCGTTGTAAGCCTTGACAGAGAAGCTCATGGTGCCGACCTCGTCAGCCTTGACGGAGTAGGTCCAGACGAAATCCTTGTTGGTTTCGACCTTATTACCGTTGACGGTGATGTATGCTACGTCACTGCTTGTCGTGACCTTAACGGTTACGGTATCTCCGATGGTGACCTTGTCGGGTGCGGAGACGGAGACAGTCGGGACGAAGGGCTTGGGCTCGACGGTGACGGAAGCGGACTTGACATCGTCAGCAGCCTTGCCGTCGGCGTTGTAAGCCTTGACGGAGAAGCTCATAGTTCCGACTTCATCAGCCTTGACGGAGTAAGTCCAGACGAAATCCTTATTGGTTTCGACCTTGTTGCCGTTGACGGTGATGTAAGCGACATCGTCGCTTGTCGTGACCCTAACTGTTACAGTGTCGCCGACGGTGACCTTGTCGGGTGCGGAGACGGAGACGGTCGGCTCGAAGGGGGCTGGAGCAGTGGGAACAGCCGCGAGCAGGACCGATTTGATCTGCGGAATTGCCGCCGCAACGACTTCATCGTTTACCACGAGGTCGGCGGTGAATTCCTCTGTATCCTCTGTATCCACAATGTTCTCTGCCTCGTCGGCACCGTTTGCGGCTAAGTAGCGCGGTGCTGCCAGATATGTGGGGGCTTCTGTGGGCTCAACATTTGCGGAGTAATTGCCCTTGAAGGTTACCTTCAAGGTGGTCAGCGAAACGGTTGCACCGTCCGGGAGGTTGGTGATTGTAATAATTCCTGCATCCGCGCTCGGCAGTGTGTAATACATATCGGTCATACTGCTTGTTTCGAGTATCGCGGAGCCTGCTGAGCCGTCAGTCTTGGTATAAGTGACTGTAACAGATGCACTATTTGTGTTGTAGGTCTTCATGCCGAGCATGACCCTTGCAGGGTTTGCACTTGTAGTCAGCTTAAACGCAATCGAGTTGCCGCCCTTGAGATATATCTCGTTATTTGAGCCGTAGTTTTCATAGTTCGCAACGGAGCTCTGGTCGATGCCGTCGATAACGACTATACCTGTACTGCTTGTATCGCTGACACTGGTTTGCAGAATTTGTCTGAGGTTAAAGAACTTTGCATAGCTATCGCCGATATCTTTAAGCGTGCTACCCTCAGTCTTTCCTGTTTCGTAGATGCGGATTGCGTCGAGATAGAAGTCAACAGAACCGCGCTTGGAACGGTCGGTTGCGGAGCTATACATGGGCGTAATCGTAACGGTGTAGGTGTCCTTTTCAAGTCCTGTAACCTTCATTACGGGCACCTGATAGGTGTAGTTATCTGCGTCCTTTGTTGCAGTCCACACATAGTTTTTCTCAAAGGTAACGAATTTATCGCCGTCTTTGGGCTTTTCAGGCTTGGTGGTTGAGTAACCGCCTGTTTCGCTCGTGCTTGAGACATAGGTACCGTGATTCTTGGCATTTTCACCTGTAACGGAAATGATGTGCCAGGAGCTGTCACTTGACGAGTAACACCAAGTGTATCTGATGTACTGCTCGTTCTCGTTTTCGGGAGTGGCAAGAGTGTAGCCGCGGTAATCGTCAACAATAAAGTTGCGGTTATAGCTGCCGTCGCTATTTTTGACATTAACCTTAATAGTGCCGCAGTCACTGCCCGTACGGCTAATTACATCAAAGCCCGTGCCGTAGAAGGAGAAGCTTGCAGTGGGCCATTCACCCGCGTTGCCTGTGCTTGTGTATTTGCCGTTAGGATTATTGTCCTTGTCGACAGTAACCTTGTGAGCACTGCCCATACTGTAGGTGGTGCAGGTGTCGTATGCTTCATCATAGCCGTAAATTGCATCTGCGGTTTGCTGAATTGTAGTTTCTCTCAGGTCAGTGCCAACTGTATCCCAAGTGCCGTTTGAGCCGCCGACACCGTCAGTATAGGTAATGCCGCCGATGGAGTCCTCATAATACACCGTGCTTGCGGGGATGACGGTGAAGGAAGACCACTTATAATAATTGCCGCCTTTCTCCGTAACGCCAGCTGCCGTAACAGAGAAGTAATATGTCTCGGAGTATGTCGTGCTCTTATTATAAATGTTTTGGGGTGTATAAATGATATCGGTATCACTGTAATATACACTGCTATGATTACGAGATTGTGTTTTACTTGTAAACGGGTTGGTAGCAGTTTTTCCTGTAACAATAGTACAAAGTTTTTCGGCCGTTGTCTTTCCCGTGCCTAAACCTTCAACAGTGCCGCCCGCAGGTATTTTGATATTCAGACCGTAGTCAATAGCATAATTTTTTGCCGAGCTTATTCCCTGATATGCCTTGATAGTGATTGTTTTGGAATATTCTTCGCCGTCTGAGTCGGTGAAAGAGCAGGTCACTATAATTTTATCTGTGCCCTTGCCGTTAAAGGTCAGCGTGGCGATACCGTCTGCTTGTGTAAACGTATAGTTTTCAGTTTTGCCGCCTGTGTATGTAAATTTTGTAGTTGCAGATACTATGTTGATTGCTTCGCTGCCGTGCTTCACAAAGGGGGTAAGTGTCAGAACATCACCGTCACCGACGCCTTTAATTGAATAGCTGCTTGCGGTGCTGTCAGTATAACCGATTCCGTTAACTTTTATGCCGGGGCTGTTTAAGGAGTAGTACAGCTTAACAATGTTCTTGGAGTCGGTGTTTGACAGTGTAATACCATTTTTTGTGCTTGTGTGGGTTTTGTTCGGGGTATGACCTTTGACCTCACTATATTCGGCAGTGTAGGTGTCACCTGCTCTGAGATTGGACACCGTAGCGGGTGTAGTTTCATATGTACCGTCACTTTTCTTCGCGTATGTATAAACCGTAGCAGTAACAAGCTTGTCGTAGTAGAAGTAAATCGTCTTATCGCCGTCAAAGGTTACGGTCTGTGAGGTGGGATGACTTGTGTCGTTGTCCACAAGATAACCACTCACGGTGGGCGCGGCTATGGTATCAGATGTTTCGTAAAGACCGCTCTGAGTGGTGCTTGTGCTCGAAATTTCTGCGTTACTGTTGTTAGCATCAAGGCACTTGATAGTAACGGTGTAGCTGCTTCTGTCGTAGTACAGATTCAG
>DCHB01000051.1 GCA_002314685.1 Clostridiales bacterium UBA1763 | reverse complement strand
ATTTCTCAACTGTGAACATTGTGAATAGTCAATGTCTAAAAGATTACATTTTGTTTGCAATTATTAAGTTTTTTCTTATGGTTTTCACCGCTTTTATACACGCGGTCTGTTTGTGTTTGTATATTTTGTGCAAACTATACTAAACGAGGACTTAGTTTTTGTTGATTATTTTCATTGACATTTCAAAATGATTACAATATAATTTGAAATAACTAAGGTGCACTTTCCTACACCTTTAGAATATTCTTAAGGAGAAATATCATGGATTTTGAAGAAATCGTAGCATTGATCCCCGGCCTGTTTGAAGGCGAAGGCATTTTTGACGGCTTTGTTCAGAGCATCGGTGCAATCATCGAGAACTTCCAGGTTCCCGAAGTCAGCGTTCTGGACTTCCTTCAGGGTCTCGACTTCAGCTCCATCAACGGCATTATCGACAGCATCACCGGTCTGCTCGGCTAATCGTTGGAGAAAAAAGAAAGCAAGCGTTTTCGCTTGCTTTCTTTTTTTGCCTTTTTTCAGTTAAACAGACCTACAAGCTGTTCAAAGCTTGCGCCCGCTTCGATTACTCCGAGCTCAACGGATAGCTCGGTCAGCTCCTTTTCGAGTGCCTCGCTGAACGACAGCCCCGTCTGCATATTCTCCTTGAACTTTTTGTACTCAATTTCGCCCGGCATGAATATCTCGTCAACGCCCTCGGCGCGGCGGCTGTCCTTCATCATGCGTATGTAGCGGTCTGCGCTCTGCTTGAACTGCTCAATGGGCATGAACTTTGACGGGTCGATGATAATTACGAAAAAGCCCGTGTTCTCCTTCTGCAGCTTTGAAAACAGACCGATGTCCGTGCCGTAAGCCGCCCCGCTGAGCATGGTGCTGAGCACGTCAACCATGACCGCGAGTCCGTAGCCCTTGTGTCCCGAAATCGGCGAGAGCGAAAATGCCTCGGCGGGATTTGTCGTCGGGTTGCCGTTGTAGTCCTTCGCCCACTCGGCGGGTATCGGCTTGCCCTCACGCTCGAACGCCTGAATTTTGCCCATCGCCACGCAGGTTGTGGACATATCGAGCACCATGGGGTACTCGTTTTCCGTCGGCACCGCCATTATAATTGGGTTTGTGCCGATGAGACGGTCTGCGCCGCCGTAGGGTGATGTGAAAGCGTAGGTGTTGCAGCCGACTATTGCGATAACATCGTCCTCTGCGGCACGCCAGCCGTAGTATGAGCCGCAACCGATGTTTGCGTTGTGTCTGCCCGTCGCAAAGGCGATGCCGAATTGTCTCGCCTTTTCGAGTGCCTCATCGTAAGCCTTGTTGACCGAAACGATGCCCGAGCCGTTGTCGCCGTCATACACGAGTACGGCATCGCTGTCGAGCACCTTCTCAAACTCGGGCGCGGGATTGAGCACGCCGACCTTAATCTGCCGCAAATATCTTGTCAGCCTCGAAAGCCCGTGCGAATAAACGCCCGTGAAATCCGAATGTGCTATAACCTTGCCTATCGTGTCCGCCTCGGACTCGGAAAAGCCCGCCGACGTTAGTATTCCCTTTACGAGATTTCTCTCCTGCTGATAGCTTAATACCATAATTACGCCTCCGAAAACTTGTGTATGTGGGTATTATACCACCTCGACAGATAAAAGCAAATAATAATCCCGCGGTCTCCCGCGGGATTTGTTGATATGGGTTAAAATCGCATCGTCTGTTGATGTGAAAATAGGGAGCCTTCATCTGTTCCCTGATGTTTGCCTTGTTTTTCATCAAATCACTCTGAAAATGATTTAGTATTGATAGTGTACTATTTCACCTCAATATCAATGTATCAGCTGACCAGTTTCCTGATCTCGCCAATTGATGTCGTAAGAAATGGTATAGCCGCTATCTTCTTCTTCGCTGTATTCAACAAAATAAAAGACTTCCAGATTATATTTGGTTACAGTTCCGAATTTATCTGCCACCTTTATCGTTCCGTATGCGGCATAAGTGTAATCGTCTTCCTGGTCGTATGAGCTAATTGTCATGTCGCCGCACTTTTCCCAATCCTTTTGACTAATCTTCATTACATTTCGAAAATTGGCGTCAACACGACCGTAAATGCTATCGCGGACTACTTCCACTTCATTCTCCCAATCGCCGTCAATGTAATACTCAATTTTGTCTATCATTTCATCTGTAAGCACAAAATGACCGTCATCATTGCAGAACTGATTAAGAGTTTGCAGGTTTTTAACCTTTTCCTTATCCTTGCTCTCCAGCGCATCATACATCGCCCAGGCATCGTAAATATCCTTGTAGGATGAGGTCTCTGTCAAAGTAGCAATAGTGCTTTCAACTGCCTTTACTTCTGAACTTTTTCCGCAAGCGCAGAGGGTGAAGCACATAACGAGTGCCAAGAGTAGTGCTATGGTTTTCTTCATGTTTTTTCTCCTTTTAATGTATTAACCGATATTGGTTAATACTAATATACACCATTATCGGTTAACATTCAAGTGGAAAGAGGGCTTGAATGATGATTATTTTCGACAATCTCTGGAAAACTATGCAGAAAAAAGGCGTGACACAGTATGCACTTATCAAAGAACACGGCGTCAGCCCCGCGCAAATTACAAGACTGAAACGAAATGAAAGCGTCAGCACTCACACAATCGAAATGTTTTGCAGAATCCTCGACTGCGATCTTGCCGACATAATGGAATATAAAAAAGAGTAAAGCCGCCCGTTTTGGGCGGCTTTACTCTTTTTACCTTCACCTTACAGCCTGCTTCTGCTTCAGCGATAAGCAGTCAGCTATCATGGCGATGAATTCGCTATTCTAAAACGCCCCTATGCCTGTGAAATCAGCATGAAACACGGATTTTCCCAGCCACAGCAAGCATCTTTGGTTTTTGGCTTGGCGGTTTTACTCGGACACTTTATTGCTTTGTTTATAGCTATTACCCCGTTGTGTTTATCGGGTTTG
>DCHB01000084.1:18730-18883 GCA_002314685.1 Clostridiales bacterium UBA1763 | reverse complement strand
TAACTCAGGACGTTGAGCTCACCGCAGAGGACCTCAAGGAGCTCGCAGGTCAGTTCAAGGCAGAGTACAAGTCCAAGCTCGGCGTTGACTTCCCCGCAGACCCGAAGGAACAGCTTATAGGCGCAATCAAGGCAGTTTTCCGTTCATGGGATA
>DCHB01000084.1:926-18678 GCA_002314685.1 Clostridiales bacterium UBA1763 | reverse complement strand
ACGATATCCCCTACAGCTGGGGAACTGCAGTAAACGTTCAGTCCATGGCATTCGGCAACATGGGCGATGACTGCGGCACAGGCGTTGCATTCACCCGTGACCCCGCAACAGGCGAGAAGAAGCTCATGGGCGAGTTCCTCACCAACGCACAGGGTGAGGACGTCGTTGCAGGTGTCCGCACCCCGATGCCCATTGCACAGATGGAAGAGAAGTTCCCCGAAGCATTTGCACAGTTTACAAATGTCTGCAAGACTCTCGAAAACCACTACCGTGATATGCAGGANNTGCAGGACATGGAGTTCACCGTCGAAAACGGCAAGCTCTATATGCTCCAGACCCGTAACGGCAAGCGCACCGCACAGGCGGCACTCAAGATCGCCTGCGACCTCGTTGACGAGGGCATGATTTCCGAGAGCGAAGCAGTTGCAATGATAGACCCCAGAAACCTCGACACCCTGCTTCATCCTCAGTTTGACACCGCCGCACTCAAGGCGGCAACCCCGATGGGCAAGGGCCTCGGCGCATCCCCCGGCGCGGCGTGCGGCAAGGTCGTGTTCACCGCTGAGGAAGCAAAGGAATGGAACGACAGAGGCGAAAAGGTCGTCCTCGTCAGACTCGAGACCTCTCCCGAGGACATCGAGGGCATGAAGGCTGCACAGGGCATCCTCACCGTTCGCGGCGGCATGACCAGCCACGCGGCAGTTGTTGCAAGAGGCATGGGCAAGTGCTGTGTCTCGGGCTGCGGCGAAATCGCAATGGATGAGGCAAACAAGCAGTTCACCCTCGGCGGCAAGGTTTTCAAGGAAGGCGACTTCATCTCCCTTGACGGCTCCACAGGCAAGATTTACGACGGCATCATCGCAACCGTTGATGCTTCCATAGCAGGCGAGTTCGGCAGAATCATGGCATGGGCAGACAAGTATCGCCGCCTCAAGGTCAGAACAAATGCCGACACTCCGCACGATGCACGCAAGGCACGCGAGCTCGGCGCACAGGGCATCGGTCTTACAAGAACAGAGCATATGTTCTTCAACTCCGACCGTATCGCCGCATTCCGCGAAATGATTTGCTCCGACACGCTCGAGGAGCGCGAAGCCGCACTCGCAAAGCTTCAGCCCATGCAGCAGGCAGACTTTGAGGGCATCTACGAGGCAATGGAAGGCTGCCCCGTAACGATCCGCTTCCTCGATCCTCCTCTCCATGAGTTCGTTCCCACCGAAGAGGCAGACATCGAGGCACTTGCAAAGGCACAGAACAAGTCTGTTGCACAGATTAAGGCAATAATCACATCCCTGCACGAGTTCAACCCCATGATGGGACACCGCGGCTGCCGTCTCGCAGTAACCTATCCCGAGATTGCCGCAATGCAGACCCGCGCCGTAATAAACGCCGCAATCAACGTTCAGAAGAGACATCCCGAGTGGAACATGGTTCCCGAAATCATGATTCCGCTGGTAGGCGAGGTCAAGGAGCTCAAGTACGTCAAGAACGTAGTTGTCAAGAACGCTGACGAGATAATCGCAAAGTCGGGCATCGACATGAAGTACCTTGTCGGTACCATGATTGAAATTCCGAGAGCCGCACTGACTGCCGACGACATCGCAAAGGAAGCAGAGTTCTTCTCCTTCGGCACAAACGACCTCACTCAGATGACCTTCGGCTTCAGCCGTGACGACGCAGGCAAGTTCCTCGGCGCATACTACGACAAGAAGATTTACGAGAACGACCCGTTTGCACGCCTCGACCAGACAGGCGTAGGCAAGCTCGTGGAAATGGCTTGCAAGCTTGGCAGAAGCACCCGCAGTGACCTGCACCTCGGCATCTGCGGCGAGCACGGCGGCGACCCCTCGTCCGTCGAGTTCTGCCACAAGGTCGGACTTGACTATGTCTCCTGCAGCCCCTTCCGCGTCCCCATCGCACGCCTCGCCGCCGCCCAGGCAGCTATAAAGGAAAGCAAGTAATATCTAATAAACATCCCCGTACTTCAATAAGAAGCACGGGGATTTTGTGTTTGCTGCTTATGTCACAAAATGTCACGGAAAGTCATAAAAAGTGTTGACAAATACTTTGCAGTATTATATACTATGACCTGTTAGCAGATAGAATATAATATATGATTTCATAGCATTAACGTTATGGTTTTATACTCTTTTTACAAATAAATATGAAGGATAGGGAAATGGCATGGATTATGACAGGATTATTCTTGAAATGTTGAATAGAATAAAACAACTTGAAGATGAGGTTGAGGCCTTAAAATCAAAAAATATACAAGCCGCATCCAAAGATGAAGAATCAGGAAAGATAAGTAAAAAATATAGAAAATTGACAGAGCGCCTGTTTCAGGCGGAGGGAAAACCTGTAAGATTATCATTTTCGGAAATTGAAAATGTCATCGGCTTCAAATTGCCCGACTCTGCAAGAGTGCACCGTGCTTTTTGGGCAAATACTACAACTCATTCAATTGCATTGAGTTGGCTATATGCAGGATATAAAACTGTTGATGTTGATATTGAAAATGAAATGATTTTATTTGAAAGGTGAATTATAAATGGATATTTGGAACAAAATTATATGTCACGAGGGCGAAACATTCAAAACTATCACAGGAATAGAGTATTCTTATGTAGTTTATACGGATTACATTTTGATAAATAATGATAATAGAAGACATATAACAAAAGAAATGTTTGATTTAGCAATGAAAATCGAAAATCCTTCGCCTTCAAAATTACAAAAAGCAGATGTTTGGGGACCTTCTTATGTTTACGGTATAGTCACTGATAAGCGAATTGCTCCTTAACAAGTGCCGAAATTAAGCAAATATATCAGAAGCATGAATACATTAAGCGCGGAGGAACGCTCATGACAAACAAGACTTCCATTCGTTTTTTTGAAGATATTCCGGTACGTGCCGTTTGGGACGAGGAAAGCGCAAAATGGTGGTTTTGCGCAATGGATATTGCCGAAGCACTGACGAAATCCAAAAATCCGCGTTCTTATTGGAATGCGATTAAGCGTAGAAAAAGTGAGTTGTCGACAATTTGTCGACAACTGAAATTAAAAGCTAATGACGGCAAATATTATAATACCGATGTGGTGGATGATAACGGACTGAATACCGTAATTGCATTGATTCCGAGTAAAAAAGCAGATGTTTTCAGTAAATGGATTAAAAATATGGAAACATCTCTTGATGAAAAGAGCAAACAAAAGGCATACGAGCTGTTTGAAAGCGGTTTTATCAACAATATCGAAATCGGTACAACAAAGGGGCTTCAACAAATTCACGGTTATATTTTCGGTGGACTTTACGATTTTGCGGGACAGATTCGTACATTAAATATTTCAAAGGGCGGTTTTGCGTTTGCCCCTGCTAAGTTTTTGCCCGCTGCACTTTCTTCCGTCGAAGCTATGCCGGAGGATACGTTCGAAAATATAGTTAAAAAGTATGTTGAAATGAATGTCGCACACCCCTTTATGGAGGGAAACGGACGAAGCACCCGCATCTGGCTTGATTTAATACTGAAAAAGAACTTGAAAAAGTGCGTAGATTGGAGCCAAATCGACAAAAACGAGTATTTGACGGCGATGAAGGAAAGTGTTGTTAACCCGGGAAAAATCATTCTTTTGCTTAGTATGGCTTTAACAGAAGATATAAATAACCGAGACATCATCATGAAGGGTATAGATTATTCGTATTATTACGAGAGCGAAGAATGATACGCCCGTTTATGATATTATACGGGGATTGTCGTTATGACACAAGCTTGACGGCTGTCAGATGTTCTGATATAATAAAGGAACAAAAGGGAGTAATCAGCACCCGTTTTCGGGTGGGGAAAAGTCAACAACACTGACCGTTATCGGTTTGGCTGACCTTAAAAGATGAGACTTGCGTGCGCTTTTTTGCGTATGCGGGTCTCATCTTTTTTCGTAACACGAAAAAGAGTGCGCGTATATGATAACAGAGAGTGGATTGAAACAATAAAGCTTTGGGAGGATATTTATGCTGACAGCTTTGATTATTTTTATAATGATGTATGTCGGAATGCTGGCTTTGCCGCGTTGGAGAGTTCTGTTTGCCGTGGGAGGCGCGGCGGCAATGGTAGCTTTCGGCGTCCTGCCCGTGGGTGAGGTATTCGACGCCGTTAATTGGAACGTTGTTATGATGATCGCGGGAACAATGGGCATCGTTAGTCTGTTCATCGAGTCGGGGATGCCGGCAAGATTAGCCGACATTATGCTCGGGAAGACACCAAACGCCTGTTGGGCTATTGTGGTATTGTCCGTATTTGCAGGCGTCGTGTCTGCGTTCGTGGATAATGTTGCAACGGTGCTTATGATAGCACCCGTCGGCTTGGCTATCTGCGGAAAGCTGAAGCTAAACCCCGTGCCGGTTATTATTGCGATTGCGGTATCCTCCAACCTTCAGGGCGCCGCCACACTGGTCGGAGACACAACGAGTATGCTTTTGGGCAGCTATGCGGATATGAGCTTCGTTGATTTCATTTGGTGGCGGGGAAAGCCGTCAATCTTCTGGGCAGTGGAATTGGGAGCATTGGGCACGGTGTTCATCCTGCTTCGGATTTTCAGAAAGCAAAAGGAGCCCGTCGAATTGGGGCATATATCAGAGGTAACAGATTACGTGCCGAGCATAATGATGATTTTAATGGTAGTCTCGCTGATTATAGCCTCCTTCTTCACCTTCCCCGTGATTGATGAGTATAAAAACGGCGTGCTCTGCCTTGCAATCTGCATTATTGACATCATACAGAGCATGGTCAGAAGGAAGGGCTTTGCTCCCTTGAAGCTGGTTTCCTCCGAAATGGATTACGCCACTCTCGGAATGCTCTGCGGACTTTTTGTTGTAATCTCCGCGATAACAAAGGCGGGAATAGTGGACAAAATCGCCGTTTGGTTTGCGGAAATCGGAAACGGCAACATCTTCCTCCTATATACAATTATTGTTTTCGGCTCGGTGATACTGTCTGCGTTTATTGACAACATCCCGTATGTGGCTGCAATGCTGCCCGTGGTTGAGGGCTTGGCGTTGAAGCTTAATATTGACCCCGTGGTGCTGTATTTCGGACTTCTCAGCGGAGCCACACTGGGCGGCAATATAACTCCCTTCGGTGCATCGGCTAATGTTACAGGCATAGGAATTTTGCAAAAAGAGGGTTATGAGGTCAGCACTGCCGAATTTATGAAAATAGGCGTTCCGTTTACGATGACGGCTGTGCTTATTAGCTATTTGTTTATCTGGCTCGTTTGGGGATAAACGCCATAGACCGAAAAAATCCCGCCTCTGTCAAAGAGGCGGGATTTTTATGTATTATCAGTGCTCGCAGATGTATGCGATTTTGCCGCTGTAATATTTTGCGTAGTCAGCAATGGGGTCCATGCGGTTGTCGTTATAAAGCCATGTGCCGTCGGGCTGACGCACGAGCATGATGTAATCCTCGCTTGTGCCGTCGTAGGTGTCGATTTCGCTCGGCTCACCGCTTGCCCAGTTGTAGTAATCGGACTCTGCGCCGCTTGTCCAGGTGAAGATGCCCGCATCGTTGCGGTAACAGCCTATCCAGACGTATTTTGCGCTTGTGCCCTCAAGGAGCTCGCAGACACGCTCGTAATCGGCTTTACTTGTGATAGTTACGAGATGACCGCCCATCTCCCTGCACTTGAGCTCAGCCTTGTCCCAGCTTATATCCTCAACGATGACCTCGCATATAGACTGCGCGGGTGTCGGTGTGGGCTCGGGGGAGGGGGTGATTTCGGGCGCACCGCTTTCGGTGGGCTCAGGAGTAGGCTCAGCGGTGGGCTCGGGAGTGGGTTTTGCCTCCAAGCTCTCAATCATCGCGGAAACTGAGCTCTTTATGCCCGTATATGCCTTCTGCATAGCCTCGGGATTTTCACCCGCGACAGCGGTGGCGCACAGCAAAACGAAAATAAGAGAAAGTGTTACAATCTTCGTTTTGCGCATTTTCTTTTCGTATCTTGTGGGCCTGTTGTCTGACCTTCTGACCTTCTGCGGAGGAAGCTCTGCCTTCGGGGGCTCCTCAGCCTTGACAGGCTCCGCCTTCGGTGCAGGCTGAGGCTTCTCGGCGGGGGTCTCGACCTTCACGGGCGCAGGCTCGGGCTTTTTCTCCTCAACGGGAGGCTGAGCATTTTTAATAACGGTAGGAGGCAGCTTCTCGATCTCGGTCACGGGTGCCTCACCGCAATAAGAGCGCAGAGCATTGAGCATCTCAAGCGGACTTGCATATCTCGCGTTTTCCTCAAATGCGATAGCCTTGGAAACTATCATAGCAAGCGGGGCATCGACGGAGTTGGGAATGACTATTTTTTCGCCGTTCATGCGCTTGCGCAGAGCGTTAGCCCGAATTTCGGGAGTGGGCTTGTAGTCTGCCATAGGCACAAATGGCACGTTGCCGCAGTTGAGACCGACATAGAGGATAAGTCCGATTGAATAAACATCGGCGCTCGCGGTTTTCTTTCCGTTCCAGAAAACCTCGGGAGCCATGTATTCAAGCTCATCCTTAGTCCAGCCGTCCTCGCCCGCCTTGTCGGCAGGACCGACAACAACCTCGTCGGCGTTGACATTTATATTTCCCGGACGGAAACCGCCGCGAAAGCCCGTATCGCCGCACTGAGCGACGGACAGCTCGCACAGTCTTTTGACAAGCTTGAGAAGCTCATCGGTTGTAAGCTTGCCCAGACCGCTTCCGAGGACGTTTTCGGGGTCAAAAACAGGATTGCCAGCCATGTTTATACCTCCACACAGATATATGTTAACATAATACCACGATTAGCATGAAAAAGTCAAACATGAATATGTCTTTTATTTTGAATTATTATGTGATATTATTATTTCAAATGACGCAGGAGGACAAATATGAACGGACACGAGTGCTATATAATCAGTGCGGGCGATTTTTACGGTCTGCGCGAGACTCCCGACGACAGCGACTATGTAATAGCCGCCGATGCGGGCTATAAATATTGCAGGGAAAACAATATTATTCCCGACCTTGTACTCGGAGATTTCGATTCTCTTGAGATAGCACCCGACCACCCGAATGTAATGCAGCTTCCCTCGGAGAAGGACGACACGGATACGATGTTTGCCGTGAAGACGGGACTTGAAAAGGGCTATAAGCATTTCTACATCTACGGCGGACTCGGCGGTAAGCGAGCCGACCATACCGTTGCAAATCTGCAGACACTTATTTATCTTGCGCACCGGGGTGCAAGAGGCTGGCTATTCGGCGAAAACTGCGTTTGGACGGCTATAAGAAACGGAAGCATAACGATAAAGGGCGAGGGTAATGCGGCGGTATTCTGCATTGACGGACTTGCCCGCGGAGTTACGCTCAAGGGGCTTAAATATGAGCTTGACAATGCTGAAATCACCTCGGATTTCCCCCTCGGCGTCAGCAACAGCATGAGCGCACCCGAGGCGCAGATAAGCGTTGCGGACGGAACACTTCTTATAATGTACGACATAAATACAGGTGAAATAAATTGACGAAATACAATGCAGGAAAATGCGATGTCGCGGTAATAGGTGCGGGACACGCGGGAATAGAAGCGGCGCTTGCCTGTGCGAGAATGGGGCTTGACACGGTATGCTTCACGGTTAATCTCGACAGTGTCGGCAATATGCCCTGCAACCCCGCGATAGGCGGCACGGGCAAGGGACATCTTGTGCGTGAGCTTGACGCGCTCGGCGGCGAAATGGCAAGGGCGGCTGACATGGCGTGCATACAGTACAGAATGTTAAACCGCGGCAAGGGACCCGCCGTGCACTCACTGCGCGCGCAGGCAGACCGCAGACACTATCAGGAGGTAATGAAGCAGACTCTTGAGAGGCAGGAAAATCTGCGCACAAAGCAGGCGGAGGTCGTCGAGATAGGCACCTGTGACGGCAGAGTTTGCTCGGTTACAACCCATACGGGCGCGGTTTTTGAGTGCAAGGCGGCGATTATAGCAAGCGGCACATATCTGTCGGGCAGGACGATAGTCGGCGAGGTGATATGCTCATCGGGACCCGACGGACTTGCCGCGGCAACAAAGCTCACGGAAAGTCTTGTCAATATGGGACTGAGCATCCGCCGCTTCAAAACGGGCACGCCTCCGAGAGTGAACGCACGCTCGGTGGATTTTTCAAAAATGGAGCTTCAGGAGGGCGACATTGAGCCCGAGGGCTTCTCCTTTGACACACTCTGCCCGCCCGAAAACAAAGCAGTGTGCTACCTCACCTACACAAACGAGCGCACACATAAGATAATCCTTGACAATATTGACCGCAGTCCCATATATTCGGGCGTTATCGAGGGTGTAGGACCCCGCTATTGCCCGAGCATTGAGACTAAAATAATGACCTTCAAGGATAAGCCCCGTCATCAGCTTTTCATTGAGCCCATGGGACTGAACACCGAGGAGTTGTATATTCAGGGGCTTTCGTCCTCACTTCCCGAGGATGTTCAGCTTGAGCTTGTGCATACGATAGCGGGACTTGAGCACGCGGAGATAACCCGCTGTGCCTACGCTATTGAATATGACTGCGTTGATCCGACAGAGCTTTATCCCACGCTCGAAACGAAGAAGATTTCGGGACTATACGGTGCGGGTCAGTTTAACGGCTCATCGGGCTATGAGGAGGCGGCTGTGCAGGGCTTCGTCGCGGGCGTGAATGCCGCACTGAAGATAAAAGGCGAGGCACCGCTGATATTAAAGCGCAGTGACGGCTATATAGGCACGCTTATTGATGACCTTGTAACGAAGGGCACAAACGAGCCGTACAGAATGATGACCTCCCGCAGTGAGTACAGATTACTGCACAGGCAGGATAATGCCGACAAGCGACTATGCGCAATCGGTCTGCGTATAGGTCTTGTGTCGCCCGCGCGATATGAAGCCGTGCTCGCTAAATACGAGGCGGTAAAAAAAGAGATTGACCGCTTGGAGCACACGCATATTGCACCGACTGCCGAGCTTAACGCACTTTTGACTCAGTGCGGCACGGCGGAGCTTAATAGCGGTGCATCCCTCGCGGATTTAATCCGCCGTCCTCAGCTTGACTACAAAATGCTCGCAGACTTTGACATAGCAAGACCCGAATTGCCCAAGGCTGTGTGGTATCAGGCGGAGATAAGCTTGAAGTACGAGGGATATATAAAGCGTCAGCTAAAGCAGGTGGAGGAATTTACCCGTATGGAGGAGAGAAAGCTCCCCGAGGATATTGACTATTCCGAGGTTACGGGCTTAAGACTTGAGGCGAGAGAAAAGCTCGAGAGAATAAGACCGCACAGCTTCGGTCAGGCAAGCCGCATTTCGGGCGTGTCCCCCGCGGATATATCCGTCCTTATGGTGTGGCTGGAGGGCAGAAGATGAGTAAGGTCGTTCTCGGATTTTCGGGCGGCGTTGATTCCGCCGTCTGCGCTGTACTGCTCAAAAATCAGGGCCATGAGGTCGTGGGGCTGTATCTTGACAATGCCGATGAAAGAGCGAGGGTGGATGCCGAAAAAACTGCGAGCTTTGTCGGCATTGAGCTTGCCGTGAAGGATGTCCACGCGGAGCTTGACAGACTTGTGTGCACCCGCTTTGCCGAAGCATATCTTAACGGGCAGACGCCCAATCCCTGCATTATCTGCAATCCCACATTGAAATTCGCCTCGCTTCTCGAGTATGCCGACGCAATCGGCGCGGAGTATATAGCAACGGGGCACTATGCACGCGCTGAAAACGGCGTTTTATATAAGGGCAAGCCGTCAAACGACCAAAGCTATATGCTCTGCCGCATTAAGCGCGAACAGCTTGACAGACTGATTTTGCCCCTCGGCGAATATGAAAAAGCCGAGGTGCGTCAAATGGCGGAGCAGTTTAATCTGCCCGTCGCAAAAAAGCCCGACAGCATGGAGATTTGCTTCGTGCCCGATAAGGATTACATCGGCTGGCTTTCGCGCCGAGTTGAGCTTCCGCCCGAGGGAAATTTCGTTTTCCACGGAAATATCCTCGGCAGGCACGAGGGAATATACCGTTACACAGTCGGTCAGCGCAGAGCAGGACTTTTTGAGGGCAGAAAGCTGTATATATCGGCTATAAATGCCGAAAAAAACGAGGTTGAGCTCGCACTCTGGGAGGAGCTTTTCAAAACAGAGGTCAATGCCCGCGAGTTTAACTGGCTGTGCGATAAGCCGCAGGAAAGCATAAAGGCGAGCGTGAGAGTGCGCCACACGAAGTGGGAAAATCCGCCGTGCACGGCAACAGTTGACGGAGATAATGTCAGGATAATCTGCGATGAGCCCGTGAGGGCACCCGCAAAGGGACAGTCCGCTGTTTTGTACGACGGCGACAGAGTCCTCGGCGGCGGATTTATTTTCTGAAAAAAGTCGAAATATCTGTTGACTAAAGTCCCCGTTTGTGAGAAAATCATCGTTAATCAACTTTATGGAGGAATAACATGGCTATCTATTTTAACGAACCATCAAGAACATTCAGTGAGTACCTTTTAATCCCCGGCTACACGGATGAGAATTGCATCCCCGCGAAGGTCAGTCTCAAAACCCCTCTTGTAAAATTCAAGAAGGGCGAGGAAAGCGCAATCACGCTGAATGTGCCCTTTGCATCGGCAATAATGCAGGCAGTATCTAACGATACAATGGCAATCGCACTTGCAAAGGAAGGCGGCGTCTCCTTCATCTACGGCTCACAGTCGATTGAGGATGAGGCGGCGATGGTTGCAAGAGTTAAAAACTACAAGGCAGGCTTTGTTACCTCCGCATCGAATGTCATGCCCGACCAGACACTGGCAGACATTCTCGAGCTTAAGGAGCGCAACGGCTTCTCAACCGTCGCAGTAACAGAGGACGGCACCGCAAACGGCAAGCTTCTCGGCATAGTTTCAAGCCGCGACTACCGCGTAAGCCGCATGGATATAAACACCAAGGTCTCCGAGTTCATGACTCCGCTTGATAAGCTCGTAACAGCTCCCAAGGACACAAGCCTCAAGGAAGCAAACGATATAATCTGGGACCACAAGCTCAACTCACTGCCCCTCGTTGACGATGAGGGCAAGCTCATGTACTTCGTTTTCCGCAAGGACTACTCCGAGCATAAGCTCAATCCCAACGAAATTCTCGACGCGCAGAAGCGCTACATAGTCGGCGCGGGTATAAACAGCCGCGACTATGAGCAGAGAGTTCCCGCACTTGTTGAGGCGGGCGTTGACGTTTTGTGCATAGACTCCTCCGAGGGCTATTCCTGCTGGCAGAAGAATACCATTGATTTTATCCGTTCAAAATACGGCGACAGTGTCAAGGTCGGCGCAGGCAATGTTGTTGACCGTGACGGCTTCATGTTCCTCGCTGAGGCAGGTGCAGACTTTGTAAAGGTCGGCATCGGCGGCGGCTCAATCTGCATCACCCGTGAGACAAAGGGCATAGGCAGAGGACAGGCAAGCGCACTAATAGAGGTCGCCGCCGCAAGAGATGAGTATTTCGAGAAAACGGGCGTTTATGTGCCTATCTGCTCGGACGGCGGTCTTGTCCACGATTACCACATGACTCTCGCACTTGCTATGGGCGCAGACTTCCTCATGATGGGCAGATACTTTGCCCGCTTTGATGAAAGCCCCACGGCAAAGCTCATAGTAAACGGAAGCTATGTCAAGGAGTACTGGGGCGAGGGCTCAAACAGAGCGCGCAACTGGCAGCGCTACGACCTCGGCGGACAGAGCAAGCTCAGCTTCGAGGAGGGCGTTGACTCCTACGTCACCTACGCAGGTCCCCTGCACGATAACCTCGAAAAGAGCGTTTATAAGATAAAGTCAACGATGTGCAACTGCGGCGTCACAAATCTTGACGACCTCAAGCGCGAGGCAAAGCTCACACTTGTCTCCTCCGTCAGTATAGTCGAGGGCGGCAGCCACGATGTTATCCTCAAAACCTCACGCAGCAACGACTAAAATAATTAAGTTCCCTCTGCCATTCGCAGAGGGAATTTTTATCAGAAAATAAATTCATATTAAATTTATAGGAATAGTTGACAAACGCAAAATCCTGGCGTATTATACACAAGAGGGCAAAACCCACTCAAATTATAGGAATTAACTAAGGAGCGATGACAATGAAAGCTATGTCCGTTTGTAATATCTGTTGCAGCATCTGTATCTGTCGATGTTGCTGTCGTCGCATGCCTTGATTTTGCCCAATAGGGCTATTTGTGCGACGGCTTTATGCCGTCATTTTTTTATGCTTTTATGAAAGGAAAAAATTAAAATGAAAATATATAAATCTGTTGATGAGCTTATAGGAAATACTCCCATTGTGGAGCTGAGAAACATTGAAAAAAGCGAAAACACCGCCGCAAGAATACTCGTGAAGCTCGAAATGGCAAATCCCGCGGGCTCTGCAAAGGACCGTGTAGCAAAGGCAATGCTTGACGATGCCGAGGCAAAGGGCAAAATCGGCAAGGGCAGTGTTATCATTGAGCCGACAAGCGGAAATACGGGTATAGGTCTTGCCGCAGTCGGTGCCGCACGCGGCTACCGCGTTATTATCGTAATGCCAGATACGATGAGCCGTGAGCGTCAGATGCTTATGAGGGCATACGGCGCGGAGCTCGTGCTCACAGACGGAAAGCTCGGCATGAAGGGTGCTATCGAAAAAGCCGAGCAGTTAAACGCCGAGATACCCGACAGCATAATCGCAGGGCAGTTTGAAAATCCCGCAAATCCCGCGGCACACCGCATCGGCACGGGTCCCGAGATATGGAATGACACCGACGGCAAGCTTGATATTTTCGTCGCGGGTGTCGGCACGGGAGGCACGGTCAGCGGCACGGGCGCATATCTGAAAAGCCGCAATAAGAATATAAAGGTTGTCGCAGTTGAGCCCGAAGCCTCGCCCATGCTCACCGAGGGCAGGGCAGATGCCCACAAAATTCAGGGCATAGGCGCAAATTTCGTGCCCGCAAACTTTGATGCAGGCGTTGTCGATGAAATAATGACCGTTTCCGATGCGGATGCCTTTGAAGCGGGCAGGCTTATCGCACGCACAGAGGGAATTTTGGTCGGCATAAGCTCGGGTGCGGCACTGCACGCGGCAATAGAGCTTGCACACCGCCGCGAGAATTTCGGCAAGACGATAGTCGCACTTCTGCCCGACACGGGCGAGAGATATTTAAGCTCAGAGATGTTCACGGAGGCGTAAGATTTGTTCAGAGATTTATTTGAAACCGTAAACGCCTATCTTGCCCGAGACCCAGCCGCCCGCGGACCGCTTGAGGTGCTGTTGCTTTATCCCGGCGTGAAGGCGGTACGCAGTCACCGCAGGGCGCACTGGTGCTATGAGCACAATTACAAATTCCTCGCCCGAGTCATTTCGCAGGGCTCCCGCCGCCGCACGGGGATAGAAATCCACCCGGGCGCGAAGATAGGCAAGCGTCTCGTTATTGACCACGGCATGGGAATTGTTATAGGCGAAACTGCCGAAATTGGCGACGACTGCCTTATTTATCACGGCGTAACCCTCGGCGGCACGGGCAAGGAAAGCGGAAAGCGTCACCCGACGATAGGCAACAATGTGCTTATCGGCACGGGCGCGAAGGTGTTAGGACCGTTCAAGGTCGGCGATAACAGCCGCATTGCCGCAAATTCCGTAGTTTTGAAGGAAATTCCGCCCGACAGTACCGCAGTCGGCGTGCCCGCGAGAATTGTGCGGCGTGCAGGACAGACCGCCGATTATGCGGCACGGGTCGATCAGGTCAGCGTATCCGACCCCGTCGCCGAGGAGCTTGCCGCAATCCGCAGAGCCTTGTGCGATATAAATACAAAACTCCAAAAGACGAGTGAAGAACTATGAGTGATGAGTGATGAGTGAAGAACTTTGCGGTGTACCGATAGGTTAGGGGACATCTCAACTTCAGCAAAATGTCACCGGTCGGGAATCGGCAAAGCCGATTAGATGAAGCTTCTAACCGAGATTAAAAACGGGCTCATTGCGCTGACGCTCCATTCACCCCTACGGTGTTGGATTTAGTCTGAACCCGTAGGGGGGAATGAAATGACCCCGTCTTGCGAGTGAAGAACTATGAGTGATGAACGAAGAGTAGAGAAGTATAATGTTTAAGACCAACTATACACTCATCACTTTTTCGCCGGTCGGGATGCCGCAAAAACGATACGCAGAAGCTTCTAACCGAGATAAAAAATCCAATGCGTAAAACGCATTGGATTTTTTGTTATTCTGTTCTGAGTGCAACAACGGGGTCCTTGTTTGCCGCAACACGCGAGGGGATAAGTCCCGCGATTACGGTGAGCACCATGCTGATAAGCACAAGCCCGACCGCCGCATAAGCGGGCAGAACGGCGTTTATCGAATAGATATTCGTCAGATGATGCACCACGGCGTTTATCGGCACGCACAGCAAAATCGTGACGAGTATGCCGATAAGTCCCGCGCAGAAGCCGACGATAACGGTCTCGGCGTTGAACACGCTCGATATATCGCGCTTTGATGCGCCGATTGCACGCAGAATTCCGATTTCCTTTGTGCGTTCAAGCACGCTGATATAGGTTATAATGCCTATCATGATGCTTGAAACAACAAGGCTTATCGCGACAAAGGCGATGAGAACATAGGAAATGACATCTATAATCGTCGTAACGGAGCTCATTATTAGCCCCACATAGTCGGTGTAGGAAATCTTGTCCGCCTTATCGACGCTGTCGTTGTAGTCCTCGATGAGGTCTGCGACAATGTCCTTGTTTTCAAAGGTCGCAACATAGATGTTTACAATGGAGGGACTGTCGAGGTCAACATAGCCGAGCTTTTCGAGATTCGCCTCATAGCTTGAATCCGAGAAGGTCTCGGGCATAAAGCTTTCGTATATCATCCTGTAAGCGTCGGAAGTGAAGTAGCAGTTGTCAAATGCCTCGGCGAGATTTGCCGCCGAGATACTGCTCATGGAGGATTCAACCTGCTTTGCGTATTCCTCGGCAATCTTCGTTGACATCATCTCGCGCATATAGGCAAAGAGCGTGTCGTCATCCATAGCCGAGAGCATCTGCTCGTACTCGGGATAGTTTTCAACAACCTCTTTTTCGATGTCCTTGCGTGTTACACCGTCAAGCTGTTCGTCGATGAGCGAGTCAATGTAGCTTTGCGGGGCTGTTGACATATAGGCGACGTAAATCTCCGCCTTTTCCGCATCGCTGAGGGTACTGCAATACTCGGTGACAGTGTTTTTGATTTCCTCGTCGGAGATTTCGGCACTCGACTCTCTGAAGGGCAGACCCGTGAAAACATCGGTGTCGGGGTCTGCAAGCTGGTCTTTTACAAACTGCTTTGTGTTGGTCTCCTCAACAACCTTCTGCGTCAGTGCGTTAGTGTAGCCGATAGCACCCGTGTTCATCATGCCCGAGATAGCCTCGGCATCCTGCTTGACAACACCGACTATTTTAAGCTCCATCGCGTTGTTATACAGCGTTTTGAGTCCGAGCTCATCGGTGCTGATGTCGGTGTATTTGCCCGTCTCGGGGTCAAGCTGATAGCAGTCTGCGGGCAGAATGAGCCTGAAGCTCTGCTTGCAGATATCCGAATAGCTCCAGCTTTCGAGCGTTGAGGTCGGCACATCCTCACCCAGCACATAAGAGGACATGGCGTTGAGCATATCGTTTGCGGATTTAAGACCGAGCGCGTACAGCACAAGGTCGGAGACCTCGTTGTTTTTGTCAACGATGAGCACAACCTCGTTGTAATTCTGAGGCCATGAGCCGTACAGCACCTCGTACTGCTTTTTGAGCAGGGGAGATATAAGCTCGCCGTCATCGCCCTTGAGCATCTCCTGCCAAACGACAAAGGAATTTTCCATTGAGGTCATGCCCGTTGCGCTGAGCGTGTCGCTAATAGAGGCGCTGACCGATGCCTCCGCCTCATCGCCTATGACCGCGGCACGCATGGAGCTTAAAAGCGTCATAATATCGGACTGAATAATCTTGCCGTCTGCATCCTTCGTGTAAAGATTCATCGGCAGATTGTACTTGTACTGAATATTTGAAACGTGCTCACTCAGCGGTGTATCCTTGCTCATCTGCTCGTCAAGATACACCTTGAACGCCTCGAGGTTGTTTGACTGCACCTCGGCACTCGTCATGGCACTCATCATGTCGTACATAATGGTGTTCGCATAAACGGCGTCATCGTCATGCGCGTTTGCCTCGTCCGCGGCATTGAGTCCCATCATCTTGGTCATAAGCTCAGTCATGTCAACGGATTCAGCCATAATCGACAGCGGATACGATGACAGCGTGTCCTCCTGCACCTTGTCGATGTAGTTGTTAACGCCCGTGGAAATGGACAGAATGAGCGCAATGCCGATAATGCCGATACTGCCCGCAAATGCCGTGAGGAAGGTGCGCCCCTTTTTAGTCATGAGGTTGTTTAGTGACAGCGACAGCGCGGTAAAATAGCTCATCGCGGGCTTTTTCTCGATTGCATCGGAGGCGGACTCATCCTGCGCGGAGTAGGGCTCGGAGTCGGCGGTTATTAGTCCGTCCTTGAGCCTTATTATGCGCGAGGCATATTCCTCGGCGAGCTCGGGATTGTGCGTGACCATGATAATGAGCTTATCCTTTGAGATTTCTCTCAGAATGTCCATTATCTGCACGCTCGTGTCCGAGTCGAGCGCACCCGTCGGCTCATCGGCGAGGAGAATGTCGGGGTCGTTTACGAGTGCTCTTGCGATTGCAACTCTCTGCATCTGTCCGCCCGACATCTGATTGGGCTTTTTGTTAAGCTGGTCGCCCAAGCCCACCTGCTCGAGCACCTTCACCGCACGCTCGCGACGCTCCTGCTTTGAAACGCCCGAAAGAGTCAGCGCAAGCTCAACATTTGAAAGCACGGTCTGATGCGGAATGAGGTTGTACGACTGAAAAACAAAGCCGATTGAGTGATTGCGATAGCTGTCCCAGTCGCGGTCGGTGTAATCTCTCGTGCTCTTGCCGTTTATGACAAGGTCGCCGTCGGTGTAGGCGTCGAGTCCGCCGATAATGTTAAGTAAGGTGGTCTTGCCGCAGCCCGAATGACCGAGTACGGCGACAAACTCGCTCTCGCGAAACTCAAGGTCAATGCCCTTGAGCGCGTGAACGGTGTCGTCTCCGACTGCGTAGTCCTTTGTAATTCCTTTTAGTTTAAGCATAAAAGCTCCGTCCTGAAAAATAAATATATAATGAAAGTATTATCTGCCATTTGTGATTTTAAGTCAAGAGACTTAACAAAAAATTCAGCATTTTACCCGCCGACAGCTCGTTGTGCATCGGTTGACAAGAGGCACGGTATGGGGTAAAATAACAAAGCTATGCCTCCGTAGCTCACCAGGATAGAGCGTGCGCCTCCTAAGGTTACGCACTATCGCTCGCCTTTTCCGAAAAGGTGTTAGATTTGAAGTTCACATTTGAATAAGCCCTGATAGCTCAGCAGGATAGAGCGTCCGCCTCCTAAGCGGAAGGCCGGCGGTTCGAATCCGCCTCAGGGTGCCATTTCAAAGAAGCCGAAAGCCCTTATAAATAAAGGGTTTCCGGCTTCTTCTTTTCTTTGCGGAAATCGAACTCCGCTCATCGTTTGTTAGCACTTTTTCATTTTTTGTTAGCAAGTGCAACGTGAATTGGGCGCACTAAAGTACGACTTTTCTTTGGGTATGCCTGCTAACATTGTTAGCAAGATTTTAGAATTTCTGCTAACAAAATCGG
>DCHB01000084.1:0-706 GCA_002314685.1 Clostridiales bacterium UBA1763 | reverse complement strand
TATCGGATGCAGAACGAACCCAAGTGATACAAACTCTTATTGAAATGAAGAACAATTTACTTGAACAAGGTAAATACACAGATGCCGTGGATGATGTTCTTCTGAAATTCACCAAAACAAAAAGAAAGCACCTGCAAGTACATTACATATAAATATAAAGACGAAAGCCGTCTGTTTCTCATTGAGAAGCAGACGGCTTTTTTGCGTTAAAAATGACCTCAAAAAATTTTTTTCAACTTTTTTTGAAAAATGGGTCACAAAATGACCTCTCCCACTGGGAATAAGTGAAAGGGTTATTCCTCCGAAGCGGAGGAAGCCACTTCACTGTTCCTTGAAAATTGAATATCAGATCTTCAAGTACGTTACTTGTATAGATGAGCTGCGATGATGAGTACGCCACGACCTCGGTCTTTCCGAGCGAGCGATAAACCTCCGTCACAAGTGCCGGACAGCAACCGACACGGCGATGACCTATACAACCATAATGATAAACTGACAGAAATACAGAACGGGACAACATACGACGAGCTTGAAATGAGCGGAAGTCGTGCAGTTTGGAAAGAGGTTCTTGCCGTGTATGCGGTCAAGACAAATACCGATCCCGATAATCCGCAGGAAGTTTCTCAGATTGGCAACGTCGGTGGTGAACCATACTGGAGTTGGTACGGCTTTAATTCAAGGGTTGAATGGTGTGCTTGCTTCGTAA
>DCHB01000012.1 GCA_002314685.1 Clostridiales bacterium UBA1763 | reverse complement strand
AGTTTAGTTTTTTGACAGTCTCAAGAGAGTACCCGATGGGTACTCTCTTTTTTTATCATGCGGTAGCCGATGCCGATATGAGTCTGAATGTACTGCGGCTCGGCGGGGTCTGCCTCGATTTTTTTGCGCAGGGTTGCCATTATTACTCTCAGCGACGGCACATCCGAGGCATTCACACTGCCCCATATCTCGCGCAGAATGTAGTTGTGCGTGAGCACCTTGCCCGTATTGCGCGACAGCAGGCACAAGAGCTTGTACTCAGTCGGTGTGAGGTGCACCTGCTCGCCGTCAATATAGGCACAGCCCGCGGCGTAGTCAATCCTCAGTGCGCCGTTTTCATAAAAGCTTTGCTCTGCGCTCAGACGCTCGCTGTCGTATCGCACGCGGCGCAGTGCAACGCGCAGTCTTGCGAGCAGCTCATCGACGGAAAACGGCTTCGTGAGATAGTCGTCAGCACCAGCATCGAGCGCCGAAACCTTGTCGAAATCCTCGCTTCTCGCCGAGACGACTATAATCGGCGTGTTGCTCCACGCGCGCACCTTGCGCACTATTTCAACGCCGTCGATATCGGGCAGTCCGAGGTCAAGCAGTATGACATCGGGCTTGTACGACAGAGCCTCCATAATCGCCTCTGTGCCGTTTTTTGCGCGGCGGTAGGTATAGTCCTGCATTTGAAGCGTAGTGCCTATAAGACGCGCTACGGCGTTGTCGTCCTCGACGACGAGTATCTGCGGTTTATTCATAAGCCCTCACCTCCGCAAGCGGAATACTCAGCTCAAACGCGGCACCGTGAGGTGAGTTTTCACTCACCGTAATACTGCCGCCGTGCGCCTCGGCAATACTGCGGCACAGATACAGACCTAAGCCGAGTCCGCGTCTGCCGTCACCGTTTGCATTGCCCTCCGTGTAAAACATATCAAATATTTTCGCCCTTGCCTGCTCGGATATACCCGCGCCGTCATCGGCGATTTTTATTTTTGCAAATTTGCCCTCGGCGTAGCTTGTAAGCTTAATGTGCGAGCCCGCGGGCGTATATTTTATCGCATTGTTCACGATGTTTATAATAACCTGCTTTATAAGCCTTGCATCCATAAACGCCATTATAAGCTCGTCCGAGGTCTCGCTCGTAACACTGTGCTCATCCACCTGTCTGTCAACATGGTGCAGTGCCTCGCTTATTACATCGGCGACAAGCTCGGGCTGAATGTTAAGTCCTCCGCCCGAGCCTATACGGGTTATTGACAGCAGATTTTCAACGAGGTCTGTCAGCCATTGTGCATCGTAGGCAATAGCGGAATAAAGCTCGTTTTTCTGCTCCTTTGTCAGCTCATCGCCGCCCTCGCTCAGTAGTGAGGCATTACCCGAAATTCCCGTCAGCGGAGTGCGCAAATCGTGGGATATTGACCTTAAAAGGTTTGCCTGCAGCTGCTCGCGGCGTGCCTCCTCCTCGGCGCGGTGCTTTGCCGCCTTATTCTCGGCGTTTTCCATTATCAGCCCGCACTCGTCAAGTATCGTGACCGAGAGCGTTTTTTCAAAGCTGTCGGGCTGACTGTTGTTTTTCATCGCTATGCACACGACGGCAAGCACGCTGTCGGTGCCGCGTACCGCCATATAAAGCCCGTTTGCTTTGGGGCTTATTCGCGTTGTGCTTCCCGCACGCCTGTTGTTCTCAAGCACCCATTCGGCTACCGTGCGCTCACTGTCGGTGAGATATTCGGAAAAGTCCGAGCCTTCGGCAAGGGGGAAAAGCAGAGGCTCTGATAGGGAACCGTTTTCGACGGGATAGACCATAATATCCCTTTCAAAAAGCTTGCCTAACTGTCGGGCGGTTACGGAGAGCATCTGCTCAATGCCGTCCGCCTTCTGAAGCTTTTGACTTGTTTCCAAAAGCACCTCGGTGCGATATGCTCTCTGCGCCGTCAAAACCGACTGACGCTTTATTTTAGTCGTCAGCGAGCTTATTAAAAAGGCGGCGAAAAACATTATCACAAAGGTCGCAAGATGATTCGGGTCGGCAAGCAGGGAAAAATACGGGCTTGCAAAAAAGAAGTTGAACACGAGCACCGACAAAAGCGAGCTAATAAGGCTGTACGACCTGCCGCTTGTGAATATCGCCGTTGCAAGCACTCCGAGGATGTATATTATTATTACATTTGTCGAATCGAAATTGAGCCTTGAAAATCCGAAGCCAATAAGCGTGCACAGGGCTATTATACCGAGCATTATAAGCACATCGGGCAGAGAAAAATGCTCATCGCCTCGGCGCGGCCTTCCGCCTCCCTCGCGCACCTTGTCGGGGATTATATAAAGGTCAATGTCGGGTGCAAGCTCGTTTAAGCGTTCAATCAGTGTCGGCGGCGAGAAAAGCCCTTTTTTGCCGTTGCTCTTGCCGAGGACTATTTTTGTCGCACCGCATATACGGGCATACTCGGCAATCTGCGTCGCCGCATCCTCGCCGTACAGCGTCGTCACCGAGGCACCGAGGCGCTCTGCAAGGCGGATATTATCGTTCAGCCTCGCCTTGCTTTCATCGGGCTGTCGCTCAAAATCGGGCGGCTCGACATACAGCGCACACAGTCCGCCTCCGAAGGCGTCGGCAAGCGCGGCACCCGTGCGCACAACCTTTGCATTGGTAGGCGCACCCGAAAGGCATATTAAAATTTTTTCACTTTTATCCATGGCGTTTACCTCATTTTCGACGACAGTATAGCACTTCCGTTCACTTGAATAAAGCTATTTTGCCACATTTTTCCTGCATCTTAATGCAATTTTAATGCTGTGCTTGCAATTCTAACCCCATTTATATGCTCTCGGTGTTAAATTGTGTGCATAAGGCAGGTGCTTAACATGAAAACAGTAACAGTCGGCTGTGGAAAGGTCGGCTCGGCAATCATCAAAAGTCTGAGCGAGGAGGGACACGAGGTCGTCGCCGTTGACTCGGACAAGGCGGCGGTTGAGGCTGTCACGGACTCGTTTGACGTTATGGGTGTCTGTGCAAGCGGCACGGATTTTGAAACTCTGCGCGATATTGGCATGAAGGACACGGAGCTTTTCATCGCCTCGACGGGCTCGGATGAGCTTAATATGCTCTCATGTCTGCTCGCTAAGCGTATGGGTGCAAGGCACACCGCGGCGAGGATACGGGACACGGGAAGCAGTGCCGCGGGCACGGCGTTTATAAAAAGCGAGCTTCAGCTCGACCTTATGATAAACCCCGAGCTTCTGACCGCGCAGGCGATTTTCAATCTCCTTAAATATCCCGCCGCGGTTAAAAGCGAGACCTTTACCCGCCGAAGCTTTGAGATGGCGGAGCTTATTGTAAAGCCCGACAGTGCACTCGACGGTGCGCTTTTATCCGAGCTTAGGGCGAAAAATCGCATTCCGTTTTTAATCTGCGCCGTACTGCGCGACAAAAAGCCCGTTATTCCAAACGGAAGCTTTAGGCTTCATGCGGGCGACAAGATAGGCATTATCGCTCAACCCGAGGATTTGCAAAGGCTTCTCAAGGGGCTCGGCATCCTCGGCAAGCGCTCGAGATACATTATGGTGCTCGGTGCAAGCCGCATTGCGGCAAGGCTCTCCGAAATGCTCCTTAAAAGCGGAAACTCCGTTAAGATTATCGAAAAGGACAGAGACAAGTGCAATGCCCTTTGCGAATATCTGCCCGACTCGGCAAGCGTTATATGCGGTGACGGCACCTCGCACGAGCTTTTAAGCGAGGAGGGCATTGACCGCACGGACGCCTTTGTAGCGCTCACGGGCATGGATGAGGAGAACATTCTCGTTTCGTTTTACGCACTCAGCCGCGGTGTTTCAAACGTCATCGCAAAGGTTAATCGCTGTGGCTACGGCGAGATAAGCAGAAGCCTCGGGCTTGACTGTCTTGTATCGCCGAAAAGCATCACAGCCGACCTCATAACGAGCTACGCGAGGGCACTTGAAAACTCCGTGGGCAGTCAGGTCGAGACGCTTTATTCTCTGCTCGACGGGCAGTTTGAGGCTCTTGAATTTCGCGTGTGCGACAGCTTCTTAGGCTGTGGAATAAGCATTAAAAATCTGCGGCTTCGCCCCGATATTCTCATCGCGGGCATAATTAGAGGCTCGGAGAAAATCATCCCCTGCGGCGACGATATTATCATGCCCGAGGACAAGGTTATCGTCATATCCTCGGGGCTTAAGCTTTGCGACCTTTCGGAAATATTATTATGAATTACAAAATTGTTTTACATACGCTCGGCAGGGTTTTACTGCTCGAGGCACTGCTTATGCTTCTGCCCCTTTCCGTCGCCCTTATATACGGCGAGGACCCTCTGCCCTTTATTATTGCGATTGCCGATGCCGCATCCGTTGGCTTTCTGCTCGCAAAGCTCGGTACGGAAAAAAGCGGCACGCTGTACGCCCGCGAGGGCTTTGCGATTGTGAGCTTTTCATGGATAGGCATATCACTTATCGGCGCACTGCCCTTTGCGCTCAGCGGCGAAATTCCCTCGTATATTGACGCATTTTTCGAGACGGTTTCGGGCTTTACAACCACGGGTGCATCCATACTCACCGATGTTGAGTCACTAAGCCGAGGTATGCTCTTCTGGAGAAGCTTCACGCACTGGATAGGCGGCATGGGCGTGCTCGTTTTCATCACCGCGATTGCCGACAAGACGCCCGACCGTTCGGTTAACATTCTGCGTGCCGAGATGCCCGGGCACAGCGTTGACAAGCTCATGCCGAAAACGGGAAGCACCGCCAAAATCCTCTACCGCATTTATATTGCGCTGACTGTGCTTGAAGCCGTGTTTCTGCTTTGCGGCGGTATGCCCGTCTTTGACAGCATTGTTCACGCTCTCGGCACGGCTGGTACGGGCGGCTTCGGAATCAAGTCCGACAGCATTGCCTCGTACAGCAATTATCTGCAATGGATAATCACCGTATTCATGCTCCTTTTCGGTGTCAGCTTCAACGTGTATTATCTTGCCCTCCTCGGCAAATGGCGGGGCATTGCAAAGCAAAACGAGCTGTGGGTTTATCTCTCGCTTGCCGTAATCTGCACGGCGATTGTCACTGTAAACATATCCTCAATTTACGGAAATCTGTCCGACTGCCTGCGTCTTGCGGCGTTTCAGGTGTCGAGTCTGCTTACCACAACGGGCTTTGCAACAGCGGATTTTAACGCATGGCCTCAGCTCAGCAAGGCTGTGCTGTTCGTCCTAATGTTCTGCGGCGGCTGTATGGGCTCGACGGCGGGCGGACTGAAAATCAGCCGCATAACGGTGCTGTTCAGTCACATAAGAAACGAGCTTCGCCGTGCTCTGCGCCCGAGAAACGTCAGCGCAATTCGTCTCAACGGCAGGTATCTCGACGCAGAGGCGGCAAACGGCGTTACCGCATACTTTGCACTGTATATCGCCGTCATCTGCGCTGTGTTTATACTCATAAGCTTCGAGCCCTTCGGAATGGAGACAAATCTCTCAGCGGCGGTGTCCTGCGTCAACAACATCGGTCCCGGCTTCGGGCTTGTCGGACCCGCCTCAAGCTTTGCCGACTACTCGGCTTTTTCAAAGCTCGTGCTTTCGGCCGCTATGCTCATGGGCAGGCTCGAAATGTATCCGCTTTTGCTCACCTTTGCTCTGCGCAGAGCAAAATAAGGAGGTCTTGTTATGGAAAACCTAATCCTCATATTTTCTGTGCTGTGGCTTTTTGGTGCGGGCTTTTTCGTAATGAGAGTTCTCTGCCCCGACAGCAGGAAAAAGCGCACGCATAAGGAAAAAATGACCTCATCGCAAAAGCGATGAGGTCATTTTTCATATTCTTATTGCCTTGCCGGAGGTCTCGAGTGCCTCGTCATCAAGCTCGTTGTTATTGAGCACGCTCACGCCGTTTATAAACACCTTTTCGATGCCGAATGAGCAGGTCTTGTCGGGCTCTGTGCTTGCAACTGTGTCCTCATTGAACACTGTGAGGTCTGCAAAATAGCCCTGCTTTATATAGCCGCGCTCCTTTATCATGTAGCGGTCTGCGGTTGCGCCCGTCATGCGGCGCACAGTCGCGGAAAGAGTGTCGCCTCTGCCCTTGAGTGAGTCCTGCAAGAACTTCGGGAAGCAGTCGTAGATTGCGGGATTTTGCACGCCGTGCTCCTCAACCCACGCATCGGTCATGTAAAGGCAGTTTTCGTTCTTTTCAAAGTCGTGGATAATCTCCTGCGTCGTGTAGGGTCCCATATTGACTCTGCCCTGAAAATCGGATTCTTTGCAAAGCTGAAGGTACATATCAAGATTGCTCTTGCCGTATTCCTTTGCAAGCTGTGCGACAGTTTTGCCCTCGTATTTTTCATAGCCCTCGCCGATGTAGGCGACCTCGATATCGTCCCAGCCGAAGCCGAGAAGCAGAGACGTTGCACTGATAAGCACGCGAAGCTTGAGCTTGTTAAGGGGCTTATTTCTCTCAGCCTCGCTCATGCCCTGATACCATGTCGGCAGTACAACAGTGATGACCGAAACGCCCTTGAGCTCGTTATAAATATCAAACTGTGCGCGCACGCCGTCGGCACGAAGCTTGTTGATTATCTGCAAAAATTCGGGCTTATCCTTCAACGAGCGTCTGCCTACGAATATTGCGTGGGAGTACTGCAGCTTGAGGTCGGTGCCCTTTGAAATTTCCACAAGCTCATCAACGCCGCGCAATATGTGCGAGCGTCCGAGAAGCTCGGGATATGCCATGGATACGGCTGAGTTTGCCCTCGGGTGGACGGTGAGGATTTTGTCGTATTTCACGCAAAGCTCTGCGACCTTTTTAAGCTCATCAAGGTCGGCATAAAGCCCCGGCTCGTACATAAGTCCGAGGGAAACGCCCGCCGCGCCGCTTTTGAGGTTTTCCTCTAAAATGCCGAGCATTTTTTCGCTTTCCTCTTCGGTCAGCTTTCGGTTTGCGTTGCCCGATACGGACGCTCTCGCCGAGCAGTGACCGACAAGGGCGGCAATGTTGCAGGGGCAGGCACCGTCAACGGCATCCAAAAGCTCGCCGACTGTGGGATAAACCCCGCGTATCTGACCTCTGTACCCGAAAAGTCCGCCGCCGACCTTGTCAAGATGCGGCGTGTCCTTTTCAAAGCCCGATGCCGAAAGTCCGCAGTTACCCGTTATAAAGGTCGTAATGCCCTGACGGATGAAGGGCGCGAAATACGGCAGGCTGTCGGACTTTATCGCAAACCAGTCGTTGTGCGAATGGCAGTCGATAAAGCCCGGGGCTACCGACAGTCCGTTGAGGTCTATAACCTCGGCGTCGGCACAGTCAAGCGCCTCGCCGACTGCCTCAATTCTGTCGTTGTCAAGGAGAATGTCGCCCACGTAGGCATCCGCGCCCGTGCCGTCGTATATTTTGCAGTTTTTGATCAGCTTTTTCATTTTTATTGTCCTTTCGTGTGTTTTTCCGATGTATCTATGCCTTGATTATAAAACGCAGTCACTTTTCGGTCAACAAAATAAAGCGATTATCTTGACAATTATTCTGCCTTATGCTATGGTCTAACCAGAGACACTGGTTAGACCAGAAAAGAAGGAGGCAAAAATGAAAGACTTAAAGCATCTTATCTATTTTGAAAATCTCCTGCAGGAAGCGAACAACGAGCTTGTTAAAAAAGCCTGCGCCGACGGCAAAAAGGCGCTCGGCTATAACTGCTACTTCCTGCCCGAGGTTTTGCTCAATCTCCCCGGCTGCTTCTCAACGAGACTCAGAGCACCCAACACGGGCGCGATTGATGTAGGCACCTACTATATGTCGAGCAAGATATGCTCCTTCACCCGAAGCATACTTGAGCGCGGCATTGAGGGCGGCTACGATTATCTGTCGGCACTGTTTTCGGCTGAGACCTGTCAGATGATGCACAGAGGTCACGAGCATTTTCATCTGTTAAACCTTGTTAAAAAGGAAAATCCGCAGTTTTTCATGTCCATGATGGATGTACCGTTTGTAACGGATGAGCTTGCACTCAGCTACTACGCAGAGCAGCTCAAGCTCTATGTGCTCGATAAGCTTGAGGAGGTTTACGGTGTTGACACCTCCGAGCAGGCACTCAAAAAGGCTATTGAGCTTCACAACGAGCTGAGCGCCGTTATCACAGAAATAGGCGACCTGCGCAAGCTCGATAATCCCCCGATTACGGGCTATGAATTCCACGTCATTCAGCTTGTATCGCAGGTATGCCCGCACGAGCTTATCCTGCCCTATCTCAAGGAGACTCTTGCAGAGCTCAAAAAGCGCAAGGCAGACAGCAAGCCCAATTTCCGCGTGAGAATAGTGCTCACGGGCTCGGAGATTGACGACCCCGAGTTTATTAAGCTCGTTGAGGATTGCGGCGCACTTGTTGTTGCCGACCGCTTCTGCTACGGCTCACTGCCGAGCAGAGAGCAGATAGTAATTAAGGACGGCGAGACCGCCCTGCAGGCGATAGCCCGCCACTATCTCACAACGAGCAAATGCCCCCGCTTCATGGAAAAGGAGAACGGTCAGGCACGCCTTGACTATCTGCAGGAGCTTTACCGCGAATACAAGGCTGACGGCGTTTTGTTCGAGCAGATGAAGTTCTGCGAATTCTGGAGCTATGAGCGCGTTATCGGCACTCACATCTTTGCTCAGGATACGGGCATTCCCACCCTCGGCATTGAGAAGGAATACACCCTCGTCGGCGCAGGTCAACTTCGCACGAGAATTCAGGCATTCGTCGAAAGCCTCGAGATAAAAGAAATTCAGGGAGGTAAAAAGTAATGCTTTTCAAGAAGGAAACCTGCTCCCGTGACAGATTTTACGACAAAACAGGTATAGCAAAGCACCGTGAATGGCGCGGCTTTTTAGACACCGTTTACGACTACAATCAGTGGCTTGTAAACCTCGGCATAATGGGTATGTTCATGACAAAAAGTCCCCTTCGCATTATGAAGGGTATGCTCGAGTACCGCTGGTTCGGCTCATATCTCGGCGCGTTCCACTGGATTGACAAGTGCATGGAGGGTCTTACGGGTCCCGCCCTGCGTGTTGCACACACTCAGATGCACGCAATAATGAAGCTTTCAACCGAAAAGCTCGCGCTTATGATGAAGGGCGACAGACGCTTCGGCGATACGCCCGATGCTGACAAGCAGGTGCTGTTTGAGCAGACAATGGGTCCCGAAATTCTGACGGGCTTTGAAAATCTCGATCCCATGTGCATGGAGGCGTTCCAGTGCCTCATCGGCTCATACATGGATCAGCAGCTGCCCCCCGTTTATATCGACACGGTCGAGCACTACGGTCTGCCCGCAGACTCCTGCCGTCTTTCCGCAACCGCTGTCGGCGTTGCAATAAAGGACGACTTCCCCCTCAACGGAAGCTGTCTCATTGTCAACAATATGCCCTGCGACTCCTCGACAATGAACAGTCAGCTTATCCGCCGCCGCTACAACATTCCCGAGAAGGTCGCAACCCTGCCCATGCGTTGGGACGACCCGAACACGGATAAGTACGCGGGCGAGCAGATGAAGAAGATAATCAGCTTCGTATCCGAAACTACGGGCGAGCAGTACGACTACGACCTCTTCCTCAAAACAATGGAAAAGCACAACGAGGAGGTGCTCTTAGAGCGCGAGCAGTGGGACAATCTCGCAACCGCCTACACCCCCTTCGGTGCATCTATCTGTAACCTTTTCCACACCTCGATGTACGCCTTCTCGGGCGGCACTCTGCCCTATGTTACAAACGCGCTGAGAAAGAGCATGAAAATTGCCGAGCGCTGCTACAAGGAGAAGATAAACTGCTGGCCCAAGGCACGCCACCGCGCAATCATCTGGGCAGGTCCCGGCTGCTATTTCTTCCACTTTGCAAACTGGCTGTATAACTGCTGGGGCATCCATATTCTCGCGCAGATGGACAACTTCGAGGGCAACATTCTTATCCCCACCGACAATGTTGAGGACGCTATCATCGGCGTTGCGAAAAACTACGAAAACGGCATTATGCGCCGTCATCTGACGGGCGGCTACGAGCATCTGTTCGAGTTCTGGGGCTGGGCTGAAAAGCTCAACTGCGATCTCGTCGTTATGAACGAGGATATAACCTGCAAGGGTGCTCTCGGTCTTACGGGACTTGTCAGTGAGTCGGCAAAGGAGCATCCCTCAATCAACATGATGGTTGTTCAGAACGACCTGTTTGACCACCGCACAATATCCCGCAACGATATGCGCCGCGAGGTAAATCAGTTTATGACCGCAGTCATGCAGGAGGAGCCGCTTGACCCGTCTCTGCTCGACTTTGACGACGATATGGGCTGGTAAGGAGAATTGATATGAAAGCTACTAAAATACTTGCAAAGGCGGCACTTTTGGGTGTCGGCGCCTACCTCGGAATGTTCCTCGTATATTGGTTCAATATTGAAAACAAGGTCATCTTCTACGCGGTCAGACCTCTGCTGAACAAAATCTACGACAGCAAGGACAGGGATGTAAAAATCTGATGAGTGACACAGTGCAGGGTACAACTCTGAAGGATGCGGTGGTAAAGCATTTTGTCGATGAAATTTTTTCGGGCAGGCTGAAGGCGGGCGATAAGCTCCCCTGCGAAAGAGAGCTTGCCGAGACGCTTAACGTCAGCAGAAGCATTGTCCACCTCGCACTTGAGCAGCTTGCGGCAATGAAGCTCGTACAGATGCGTCCGAGAGTAGGAAATTTCGTCAGCGACTTTATGAACGAGGGCAACTTTTCAACAATGCTTGCAATCGCAAAATATGCCGATGACTCAATACAGCAGGATATGGTTTACGCACTTGTCGAGCTCCGCAACACCATTGAGGGCGCGGCACTCCGCTACCTTGCCTCTCACGGCACGCAGGAGGATTTTGACAGCCTCAGGGAGATGAACGCGGAGTTTGAGCGTCTCATATCCGAAACCGACGACCTGCAGGAGATAGGTGCGGCGTACAAGGCACTGCACTACGAAATAATCCGACGCGGCGGCAACTGCTATTACACCATGATAATGAATTCATACAACAACATTCTGCTTCCGTGGGTAAAGTGCACCGCATTCTGGACACCTCGCGGCATAGCCGAGCAAAACGGCAGAATTATCGCCATGCTCGAGCAGGGCGAGGGCTCCGAGGCGGCAGATCATATCGCCGAGCTGTTTGAGCGCTACAAAGCCGCAAACAAATAAAAGAGCCATAGAAGGACATACACAGTTAATATGAAAGAGGGACGCGTGAAAGCGTCCCTCTTATTAATCGCTTGTTTGCTCGTCGGGCTTTTCCTTATGGACATCATCAACAAGTTGTCCAAAAGCGTAGAGAATCATATTGGATATGTAGACTATAACAGCAGAGCCAACTCCAAAAATAAGGAAACCGCCGAAATCTAAACCCAGCCACCAATCGGACGCAAAAATACCCAAGATAAATGAGCCAAGCCAACCAACAACGCACATAATTTTTGCCAATTTCTTAATCTTTTTGCCAATGTCTGAAAACATTTTCCTATTTCTCTCTTTCATATTAATTTATTGTACTACGCACTTCGGGAAAACAAAAAAGTGTGTAGCCTCAAATGAGACTACACACGAAAAACGCAGAGCCTCATTTGTTGCCACACAAATCTCCATTGCCTATAAAGGGTGGGGTGAAGAGGATGCGTTTTTACCAAAAGTAAAAACCCACCCTAATAGGCAATAACAATATTTGATTTGTGTGGCACGATTATTGTATCATAGCATTTTCAGGAAAACAACATAATTTTCCGCACAGCACACACTCATCAAGAAGTGCGGCGTGAGCCCCGCACAAACTGCAAGATTGAAACAAAATGAAAGCATCAGCACTCGCACAATCGAGATGTTTTTCCTCTTTTCCGAGAAAAAAGTGAAAATAATCACAAAAAGAATAAAAATAACCTTAAAGCATTGGTCTTTCAAGTGATTTTGTATATTGAAAAGTCAAATCTTCTATGTTATAGTTAGTTAAGTTTTTAATTAACAAACAAAAACGTCTATTTTGGGGGGTGCAGTCAGCGGACAATGTCCGCGGCGTGCAAGCAATCCCTTGGCAAGAATGTGAAAGGATTGATGTAATGAGCAAGTACTCAGGATACATGGGTAGAGTAGCAAAAATCGACCTTACCACAGGTAAGCTCGAGGACTATCCGTGGAGCGACAAAGACAGAGAGCTGTTTATCGGCGGCAAAATGATGGCCGCAAAAATTCTGTATGACAACCTTACGGGCAAGGAGGAAGCCCTCTCCGAGGACAATATTATTGTCATCGCAACAGGTCCTCTGACCGGCACGGGAGCACCCAGCTCCAACCATTTCAACATTTCCACCGTTTCTCCCGAGACAGGTCTTATTGCCTCCACCGATTGCGGCGGCAATTTCGGCTACTATCTCAAGAGAGCAGGCTTTGATGCTCTTGTCCTCACAGGCAAGTGCCCCGAGCCCTCATGGCTGGATATTTACAACGAGACCGTCACCGTACACAGCGCAGAGCGCGAGGGTGTATGGGGTATGCGTCTTGCAGACGCACAGCAGCACGTTCACGATGTCCTCGACAGAGACTACGGCTGCCGTGTTAAGTGCGGTATTCTCGCAATCGGTCCTGCGGGCGAAAATCTCGTCCCCTTCGCAGGCGTTTACAGTGAAGACCGTACCGCAGGTGAAGGCGGCACAGGTGCCGTTTTCGGTGCAAAAAATCTCAAGGCAATCGGCGTATCGGGCAACAAGCACGTCACCGTTGCAAATGAGAAGAAGGCTCTTGCCCTGAACAAGAAGTGGGCTGAGCAGATCAGAAAGCACCCCGTAACGGGCACTCAGCTTCCCAAGGACGGCAATGTCGGCTTCATTAACGCTGTCAGCGCCGACGAGGGCAAGCTCGTATGCACCGAGACCTTAGCAGACAGCTACAATGTTTGCAACAAGGGTTGCCTCTCCTGCCCGATTAAGTGCGAGCGCGCTGTTGAGTGGAACGGCAAGATGATAAACGACCCCGCTTTCGAGGCACTCGGTGCTCTCGGCAATGCAGGCTACGGCGACATCCTCAAGTGGACTGAGGAGCTCGACCAGCTCGGTATGGATTCCGAGGCGGCGGCACAGGCAGTTATCGGCGCACTGAAGGCAGATGAGCTTTGCGATGCCGAGAAGGTTTCCGCCGCATTTGAGAGCATCGCTCTCGGACGCACAAGCGTTCAGGCACCCGCGGCAGCTGTTGTCAAGGGTCTTGAGCTTGCGGCATCCAACAGAGGCGGTTGCTGGGCAAAGGGCGGCTACCTCGCCGTCATGGAGGCTCTCGGTCTCAATGTCAGCGGTCTTGCAGAAAAGACCAAGGCAGAGCTCGTATGCCTCGTTCAGAATCTGTTTGAGACAATCGCGGCAAGCGGTCAGTGCCAGTTCACAGGCTACACGATAGTCCCCGGCAGTGTTGTTGCAGACCCCAAGAGCGCACTTGCAGGCACCGTTAACAAGGCACTTGCAAAGCTCGGTCCCGTGCTTTCAATTCTCAACAAGCACCCCGAGGTGCTGTTCTTCCCCCTGTCCGTATTCAACTACGACCGTGAGATGAAGGCCGTCGTCGGCATGAAGATGAATCTCGGCAAGTTCCTGCGCTGCGGTGAACGCGGCTACACTCTCGAGAGATACTTAAACGGCGTGTTCGGCGTTGCGGAAAAGGAAGAGACTCTGCCCGTTCGCTTAAGCGGTGAGCTGACAAGCGCAAAGGACGAAAACCTTGAAAAGCTCATGAAGGCATACTATGCCGTCAGAGGCTGGTCCAAGGAGGGCGTCCCCACCGAGTCCACTCTTAAGAAGCTCGGCGTTAAGAAGAACTAATACAAGGTTGCAGTCAAGCGACCATAATAGATGTTAAATTTCGTGTGCCGCGTTGAGATTTGAAATAAAATCCTGCGGCAGAATGGAGAATATTATGGCTTTCAAAATTACCGATAAATGTCACGGCTGCGACGATTGCGCCCAGCTTTGCCCTGTAAGAGCAATCAGCGGCGATATGAAGGAGCAGCATGAAATCGACCCCGAGCGCTGCATAGAATGCAGAGCCTGCCTGCATATCTGCGAGTACGAGAGCATTCTCGATGCAGACGGCAAGGCAGGAAAGTACATCCCCCGCGAGGAGTGGAAAAAGCCCGTTATCGACACCGCACTGTGCAACGGCTGCGGTCTGTGTGTTGAGGATTGCCCCGCATACTGCCTCGAGCTTATTCCCGGTGAGGACGGCTTCCGCCATGTTTCCTCTCTGTGCCTCCCCGATGACTGCCATAGCTGCGGCGTGTGCGTAAGACACTGCCCCGTCGGCGCAGTCAAAATCTGAGCTAACGCGAATAAAGCTCTCCGTTTGAAAAAACGGAGAGCTTTTCAGCTTGTCAAAAAAGTCCCTCGGACTTTTTTGACTACGCCGAAAAGCCGACAAAAAATGCACAGAGCTTCTGTGCATTTTAGAAAAAGCCTCGGTAACGAGGCTTTTGTTGTCGGCGATC
>DCHB01000037.1:3352-5079 GCA_002314685.1 Clostridiales bacterium UBA1763 | reverse complement strand
TCGCGAATCTTCTTCTGACCGAGGTACATACCGAGACCGTGCTCAGCGTTATCCTCAAAGAGGCTGTTTGCCCATGCAGGACCCTTGCCTTCCTTATTGACGGTGTAGGGAGATGTAGCCGCGGGACCGCCCCAGATAGAGGAACAGCCGGTCGCGTTGGAGATAATCATGCGGTCGCCGAACAGCTGAGTAATAAGGCGTGCATAGCTTGTCTCAGCACAGCCTGCGCAGGAGCCACTAAACTCAAGGTAGGGCTGCTTGAACTGACTGAACTTTACGTTGTCAGCCTTGAACATATCGGGCTTGTCGGCAACATTCTTGACGAGGTAATTAAAGACCTCCTGCTGAGCAAGCTGACTTTCCATGGGCACCAGTTCGAGTGCGTGAGTGCCGCACTGACTTGCGCATACGCCACAGCCCATGCAGTCGAGAGGGGAGATTGCCATGGAAAACTGATATTTGTTCTTGCCCTTGCCGATTTTTATGGGCAGAAGCTTTGCCTGCGAGGGCGCGTTTGCCGCCTCTGCGTCATCGAGAGCAAAGGGGCGGAGCGTCGCATGAGGACATACAAAGGCGCAGTTGTTGCACTGAACACAGCGGTCAGGATACCATACGGGAACGAAGGCGGAAACGCCGCGCTTCTCGTAAGCGGAGGCGCCGAGCTCGAAGGTGCCGTCAGCGTGGTCAACGAAGGCGGAAACGGGCAGGGAGTCGCCGTCCATCTTGCCGACGGGGTTGAGAATGGTCTTTACCATCTTGACGGTCTTTTCGCGACCTTCAAGTGCGGCAGTGTCTGCCTTATCATCGGCAGTCGCCCAGTCAGCGGGAACATCGACCTTAACAAATGCGCTTGCACCTGCGTCGATTGCTGCATGGTTCATGTCAACAACATCCTGACCCTTCTTCAGGTAAGATGCAGTTGCCTTCTCCTTCATGTACTTGATTGCTTCATCCTGAGGAATGACCTTTGCAAGAGTGAAGAATGCAGACTGAAGAATGGTGTTCGTTCTCTTGCCCATGCCTATCTTCTGAGCAAGGTCGATTGCGTTAATCATGTAAAGCTGAATGTTGTTCTTTGCGATGTAACGCTTGGATGCCGCATCAAGATGCTCGGAAAGCTCCTCAAAGCTCCACTGGCAGTTGATGAGGAATACGCCGCCGGGCTTAACGTCACGGACAATGGGGAAGCCCTTGATTATGTATGCGGGAACATGGCAGGCAACGAAGTCAGCCTTGTTGATGTAGTAGGGGCTCTTGATAGCCTTGTCGCCGAAGCGCAGGTGGGAAATAGTAACGCCGCCTGTCTTCTTGGAGTCATACTGGAAGTATGCCTGAACATTCTTATCTGTGTGGTCGCCAATAATCTTAATAGAGTTCTTGTTAGCACCGACAGTACCGTCGCCGCCGAGACCCCAGAACTTGCACTCAACAGTGCCCTCTGCGGCAGTGGAAGGAGCATCGACCTCAGGCAGTGAGAGATTGGTTACGTCATCGACAATGCCGATAGTGAACTGTCTCTTCATCTCGTCCTTCTTGAGCTCCTCGTAAACAGCAAATACGCTTGCGGGAGGAGTATCCTTAGAGCCTAAGCCGTAGCGTCCGCCTATAACCTTGATGTCCTTGCCTGCGTTTGCAACGGAGGTGACAACATCGAGATACAGAGGCTCGCCGAGAGCACCGGGCTCCTTGGTACGGTCGAGAACTGCAATCTTCTTAACGGTTTCGGG
>DCHB01000037.1:2897-3196 GCA_002314685.1 Clostridiales bacterium UBA1763 | reverse complement strand
CGCTCTGCATCGGGTGCACCGTAGTAGTTGAACAGCTTATAGTCGGTACCGAGCTTTTCGTTAACCTTGCCCATGTATTCCTCGACTATTTCGGGAACGGCATCGTAATAGCTGTTGGAGGCTTCTCTGTTCTGGAAGAAGATATCTCCGTTTTCGTGTGAGCCTCTCATGGTGGGATGACCGGGGTTAAGAGCTCTTTCGCGGAATGCCTTGACAGCATCCATATCGCACATATCCTTGAGGTCCTCGTAATCCCAAACAGCGACCTTCTGAATCTCGTGAGAGGTACGGAAGCCGTC
>DCHB01000037.1:0-2776 GCA_002314685.1 Clostridiales bacterium UBA1763 | reverse complement strand
GTCTGACGGCAAGCCATAATGTCTGAATGGTCGCCGAAGATGCTCAGTGTGTGGCTTGCGAGAGCGCGTGCGGTAACGTGGAAAACAGCGGGGAGAAGCTCGCCTGCCATTTTATACATATTGGGCACCATAAGCAGAAGACCCTGCGAAGCGGTGTAGGTGGTAGTGAGAGCACCTGCGTTAAGAGAGCCGTGTACTGCACCAGCCGCACCTGACTCAGCCTGCATCTCCTGAACCTTTACGGTGCTGCCGAAGATGTTCTTCTGTCCCTTTGCCGACCACTGGTCAACAAAGTCTGCCATGGGGCTTGACGGGGTAATGGGGTATATTGCCGCTACCTCTGTAAACGCATAGCTTACGTGTGCGGCTGCCTCATTGCCGTCCATTGTTTTGAATTTTCTTGCCATATTTTCTCCTCCCGAGACTGTTATTTTTCATCAATTGAAGTCTAACACTTTGAAAAAGCGCTGTAAACAACAAAATACAATTAAATACACGCTAAATTTTTCTTGTACTTTGGGCAATGCTGTATTATAATACTGTAGTATTTCTGGTAATAGCGAAATTTTCAGGAAAACCTATATCGAAAGGAGACATTTCGATGGTTAATATAAATAACGAACAGGGCACCATCAGCATCACAAGCGATGTTTTCACAAACATTGCGGGCGTTGCCGCGACAAGCTGCTTCGGCGTTAAGGGCATGGCGGGACGCAGTAAGGAAGGCGGTCCCCTCCAGCTTTTGAGAAGAGAGTCAATGTCAAAGGGCGTGTTCACCCATTTCAACGATGACGGAAGCTTATCGCTTGAGCTTCACATAGGCGTTGACAGCGGCGTTAATATCAGCGCCGTCTGCCGCAGTATAATAAAGGAAGTCAGCTACAAGGTTGCAAACGCAACGGGCGTTCCCGTGCAGAGCGTGGACGTTTTTGTCGATACCGTAATTGTCGGATAATACAGATAAAACCCCTCATGGAGGTACTTGGTTTGAGAGATTACATTGATGCCGCTGAATTTAAGAGCATGATACTGTGTGCAGATGCGGCACTTGCAGAAAATACACAGATGATAAATGAGCTGAACGTGTTCCCCGTCCCCGACGGTGACACGGGCACAAACATGGGACTCACCATGAATGCCGCCGCGGCTAATCTGAGGAAAAAGGAATACCATTCCGTAGATGCCGCCGCCGACTGCGTTGCAAGCGCACTTCTGCGCGGTGCGAGAGGCAATTCGGGCGTCATTCTGTCCCTGCTGTTCCGCGGAATTTCCCGCAGACTCAAGGGCATGGAGACAGTCGGCGCAAAGGAATTTGCCGCCGCCATGGGTGACGGTGTCGATGCCGCATACAAGGCAGTTATGAAGCCTGCCGAGGGCACAATACTGACCGTTGCACGCCTTGCATCCGCCGCCGCTGTCAGCTTTGCAAAAACAAGCGAGGATTTCGAGGCTATGCTCGATGCGGCAATTACCGCGGGCAAAGAGGCACTTGACGACACAATGAATATCAACCCCGTGCTGCGCAAGGCGGGCGTTGTCGATGCGGGCGGTAAGGGCTACATAGTCATCTTTGAGGCTATGCTCGGCTATCTCAAGGGCGAGGTCAAGGCACCCACCGAGGCAGTATCCGCCGCGGCAATCGCAAACGAGGGCGGCGCATTCGAAGTGTTCGACACCTCCGAGATAACCTATGCCTTCGACACAGTCTTTATCGTTCGCAAGAACGATGCAAATGTTGACCTCACGCCTTACAGAGCATACCTTTCAAGCATAGGCGACTGCCTTGTAATCGGCGAGGACGACGAGGCGTTCAAGGTGCACGTACACACGAATATCCCGGGTGAGGCACTCACAAAGTCGCAGAAATACGGCACACTCGAGCTTGCAAAGATTGAAAATATGCGCACTCAGCATGAGGATATCCTCGCGGGCAGAAAGGCACAGAGCACCGACGACCTTGAGGAAATCGAGCGTGAGCTTGAGCAGTCCGAGGACGAAATTGCAAAGCCCGTAAAGCACTGCGGCGTTGTTGCAATCTGCGCGGGTGACGGTATGGCACAGCTTTTCCGTGAGCTCGGTGCAGATACCATTGTCACGGGCGGTCAGACCATGAATCCCTCAACCGAGGACATTCTCAAGGAGATAAACCGCACACCTGCCGAGGTCGTGTTCGTGCTTCCCAACAACAAGAATATCATTATGGCGGCAGAGCAGTGCATACCCATCTGCGAGGACAAGCGGGTAGTTGTAATCCCCACAAAGACCGTGCCTCAGGGCATAACCGCTATGCTCAACTTCAACGCCGACGATGAGGTCGAGGCAATCGCCGAGACTCTGTCTGAGGAGATAAAGAGCGTCCACACCGCGCAGGTCACCTATGCCGCACGCGATTCGGACTTTGACGGACACATTATCCACGCGGGCGAATATCTTGCCCTGCTTGACGGCAAGCTCATAGGAAGCTACACCGACATGGCTCAGCTTTTATCCGAGCTCGGCGAGGCGGCGGGGGATATTGACCCCGAGATAGTCACTGTTTACTACGGCGAGGATGTAAAGCAGAATGAGGCGCAGAAAACCGCCGACGCACTTGAGGAGCTGCTCCCCGATGCCGAAATTACCGTAGTCAACGGCGGACAGCCCGTTTACTACTACATGATTTCAATGGAATAAGATGAGCTTAAAAATGCACCGTTTTGGGCGGTGCGCCATAGGGAGAAACAGGTTTTGACCTGCCCTTATCCGCCCATACTGCACAAAAAATCTCGCTAATACA
>DCHB01000032.1 GCA_002314685.1 Clostridiales bacterium UBA1763 | reverse complement strand
GTCTACCTGTTCCAGCACTCTCGCATACGCCTCAACAAAGGCAAGTGCTATTATAGCAGACATACGGGAAATGTCAAGAATAATTTTCGTAATTTTTGCTGTTTTTGTAATTTATCTCAATATAGGTGATTGCGAGCAGGAGAGTTATCAGCATTAAGACTCCGCCTAATCTCGGAGGAACAAGATAATATCGCGAAAAATATGCGTAATAGCAGTGCAGTGATGCAAGCTCTGCAAATACGGGCATGAGCCCGAAGCGCATATCCGTGACGGCAAGAACAATGCACAGCATACCGGCGACAAAGAAGTAGCGGTCGTGCATGTGCGGCAAAAGATAGGGGATTGCGATTGCGAGCAAAACCGCCATGCCGAACATAAGGCGCTTATTAAGATTTTTGCGTCCAATAATCGCAAAGGCGAAAACGCCGAGCATAAACGCAAATGCCGCTATAATGAGAAGCTTTGACCACATTTCGGCACCGTCACCCCATGAAAACATCGAGGTCAGAGACGGGGCATTATAGTTCATAGCATCGCCCACGGTGCCCGCCTGAGAAACATAAAGCATAAGCGTGTCCCAAAGCTTGCGTCCTGCGAATAGGGCGGGGAACATCAATATTAAATATGTAAGGGGAAATACAAAGAGGTGCTTCCAGTTGATTTTCTTCGCAACGAGGAAAACAAAGAATATCGGCATAACGAACACAGCCTGAAGCTTAAACGCAAACGAAGCGGTAATTGCAATCATAGCATCGACGGGTCTGTCGCTCAAGGCGAGATAAATGCTCAGTACGGCAAAGAAGGCGTAAATGCTGTCGCACTGCCCCCAGTACGCACCGTTTAATACAACGGTAGGGCAGAGGAATACCGCAAAAAAGCAGACAATAAGCCTCAGCCTTCCACGCTCAAACAGCGAGGCAAGCTTAACGCATGACCACGCAAGCAAAACATCAAATGTTACCGATAAAAGCTTGATGAGATAAAGCTCATCTATATTTATATAGGAAAACAGCGCGAGAAAATACAGATAGGGCAGATTGTAATTGCCAACCGACTCACCGACGGCACGGAAACCGCCGTTAGCGCGGAAATAATCTGTCCACGGCTGTAAAAACATGAGATAGTCGTTGCTTTCAAAATCGAAAAGACACGCCCTGAGTATAACGGCACACGCCATAAACAGAGCGGCAAAGATAAAATGCACCGTATTTTTTAGCAAGCCCTCACGCCATAACAGCGTAATACCGAGGGCAAAAACAAAGAGCATTGAAATTATCATAAACAGTTTCATAGGCTTAAATCCCGCAAAATGCACAAAAAAACGGCGGAAGCTTATAGCAACCGCCGAAAAATCCATTTTTCACAAAATATTTCTTGACATAGCTATATACATAATGATAGAATAACTTGCTATGTTATCTTGTGCCGTAAACACCAGTATCCCATTGTTTACAATCACAATATAACACCATCCGAGCGTAAATTCAACACCGGCTTATGCAAAACAAACAACTAAGCCGGGTGTTCTCAATCTTATTTAAGGAGTGTGTGCTAATGCCGAAAGATGTTCTCTACGGCAAAACTCTCAGAAAGAGCTTTGCAAGATACGAAGAGATCCAGGACATGCCCAATCTGCTGGAGATTCAGAAGAAGTCATACAAATGGTTTCTTGAAACCGGTCTGCGTGAGGTATTTAAGGATACCGACGCTGTCACCGACTACAGCGGAAAGCTTGAGCTGAGCTTCATTGACTATTCCATGGACGAGAAGCCCAAGTACTCTGAGGAGGAGTGCAAGGCAAGAGATGCAACGTATGCCGCACCGCTGAAGGTCAGCGTCCGTCTGCGCAATCTCGAGACGCAGGAAATCAAGGAGCAGGAAATTTTCATGGGCGACTTCCCGCTTATGACAGCGGGCGGTACCTTCGTTATTAACGGTGCCGAGCGCGTTATTGTTTCCCAGATAGTCCGTTCCCCCGGCGTGTACTACGATAAGACCACCGACCGCAGCATGACAAGCCTTTATGCCGCAACCGTCATTCCTTATCACGGCGCATGGCTCGAGTACGAGACCGATGCAAACGACGTTTTCTATGTCCGTATTGATAAAAACCGCAAGCTGCCCATCACATGGTTCCTCAAGGCAATGGGCAAGTACGATGCTTCAAAGCCCGAAACATGGCTTTCCTGCACTCCCGATACAATAGTCGGTGCTACCACAAACGAGCGTCTTAAGGAAATCTTCGGCGATGACGAGCGCATCAATGTAACTATCGACAAGGACACCACCGCAAACCGCGATGAGTGCCTCATCGAGATATACCGCAAGCTCCGCCCGGGCGATCCTCCCACTGTTGAGAGTGCTGAGGCACTTTTGGAGGGTCTGTTCTTTGACCGCCGCCGTTACGACATCTCCAATGTCGGCAGATACAAGTTCAACAAGAAGCTCGCACTTCGCGGCCGTATTGTCGGCTTTGAGCTTGCAATGCCCGTTGCAGACGCCCGCACAGGCGAGATTATCGCCGAGGCAGGCGAGGTCATCTCCCGCGAGCTTGCCGAGAAGATTGACAATGCCGACGTTATTGACGTATATCTCAATGTAGAGGGCAAGACCGTCCGCGTATTCTCCAACGGCATGGTAAACCTTGCAAACTATGTTGACTTTGACCCCGCCGAGCTCGGCATCAAGGAAAAGGTCAGAGGCATAGTCCTTAACGGTCTGCTTGAGCAGTACGAGGGCGAGGCACTCAAGGAAGCAATCCTCGAGAATATCGACCTTCTCGTTCCCAAGCACATTGTTGCTGACGATATGTTCGCATCCGTCAACTACCTCAACTGCCTTGCCTACGGCATCGGCAATAAGGACGATATCGACCACCTCGGCAACCGCCGTGTACGCTGTGTCGGTGAGCTTCTGCAAAATCAGTTCCGCATCGGCTTTAGCCGTATGGAGCGCGTTATCCGCGAGCGCATGACCCTGCAGGACCTTGACATTGTCACCCCGCAGAGCCTTATCAATATCCGTCCCGTAACCGCGGCAATCAAGGAGTTCTTCGGCTCCTCACCGCTGTCGCAGTTCATGGACCAGACAAACCCCCTGTCCGAGCTTACTCATAAGCGCCGTATGTCCGCACTCGGCCCCGGCGGTCTTTCGAGAGAGCGCGCATCCTTCGACGTCCGAGACGTACACTACAGCCATTACGGCCGTCTGTGCCCGATTGAGACTCCCGAAGGTCCTAACATCGGACTTATCTCCTACCTCGCATCCTACGCACGCACCAATGAGTACGGCTTCCTCGTTGCACCCTTCCAGAAGGTAGAGAAGGGCACCTGCCGTGTAACCGACGAGGTCGAGTACATGACAGCAGACGTTGAGGATAACTACATTGTAGCTCCCGCAACCGAGCCCCGCGACGAAAACGGCTGTCTTATCAATAAGCGTATCACCTGCCGTCACCGCGATGAGATCATCGAGGTTGACCGTGAGCGCGTTGACTATATCGACATCAGCCCGCGTATGATGGTATCCATTGCAACCGCAATGATTCCGTTCCTTGAAAACGACGACGCAAACCGTGCACTGATGGGCGCAAACATGCAGCGTCAGGCAGTTCCTCTCATGGTAACTCAGGCACCTATCGTCGCAACGGGCATTGAGCATAAGTGCGCTGTTGACTCAGGCGTTGTTGTCCTCGCAGAGGGCGACGGCGAGGTCATCCGTTCCGATGCACAGAATGTCACCATTAAATACGATGCAGGCGAAATCAAGAGCTACAAGCTCATAAAGTTTGCCCGCAGCAACCAGGGCACCTGCGTAAACCAGAGACCTATCGTGTCTCTCGGCGATCGCGTCAAGGAAGGCGACGTAATTGCAGACGGTCCCAGCACCAGCCAGGGCGAGATTTCTCTCGGCAAGAACATTCTCGTCGGCTTCATGACTTGGGAAGGCTACAACTACGAGGACGCTATCCTGCTTAACGAGCGCCTTGTTATGGAGGATGTTTTCACCTCTATCCATATCGAGGAGTACGAGTGCGATGCACGCGATACCAAGCTCGGACCCGAGGAAATTACCCGCGATATTCCCGGTGTCGGCGACGATGCACTCAAGTATCTCGACGAGCGCGGCATAATCACAGTCGGCGCAGAGGTGCGTGCGGGCGATATACTCGTCGGCAAGGTCACTCCCAAGGGCGAGACCGACCTCACCGCTGAGGAGAGACTGCTCCGTGCAATCTTCGGCGAAAAGGCAAGAGAAGTCCGCGATACCTCGCTTAAGGTACCTCACGGCGAAAGCGGCATCATTGTTGATGTAAAGCGCTTTACAAGAGAAAACGGCGACGAGATGAGCCCCGGCGTAAACGAAGTCGTCAGAGTATATATTGCACAGAAGCGTAAGATTTCCGTCGGCGATAAGATGGCGGGCCGTCACGGTAACAAGGGCGTTGTTTCCCGCATCCTTCCCCGTGAGGATATGCCTTATCTGCCCGACGGCACACCGCTGGATATAGTTCTTAATCCTCTGGGTGTTCCTTCCCGAATGAATATCGGTCAGGTGCTCGAGGTTCACCTCGGCTACGCCGCACAGGCACTCGGCTGGAAGGTTGCAACTCCTATATTCAACGGCGCAAACGAGGCAACAATCCGAGAGACTCTGCGTCAGGCAGGTCTGCGTGAGGACGGCAAGAGCGAGCTTTACGACGGTCGTACAGGTGAAAAGTTCGATAACGATGTCACTGTCGGCTGGGTTTACTTCCTCAAGCTGCACCACCTCGTTGATGATAAGATTCATGCCCGTTCCACAGGCCCCTACAGCCTTGTAACTCAGCAGCCTCTCGGCGGCAAGGCTCAGTTCGGCGGTCAGCGCTTCGGCGAAATGGAAGTCTGGGCTCTCGAAGCATACGGCGCGGCATACACTCTGCAGGAGATCCTCACCGTCAAGTCCGACGATGTAACAGGCCGTGTACGCACCTATGAGAGCATTGTAAAGGGCAACAACATTCCTCAGCCCGGTGTTCCCGAATCCTTCAAGGTACTTGTCAAGGAGCTGCAGTCACTGTGTCTCGACATTAAGGTACTCGACAAGGACGGCGAGGAAATTGAGCTTAAGGACGACGAAGAAGATGAATTCATCCCCGGCGTAAAGGACGAAATGTTCGACAGCTACTCAAGCGACGAGGAAATCGTTGAGGAGGGCTACTCGATCGAGGATATTCCCGAGCAGGAAGATGAAGGCTTCAACTTCGATGCCAACGATTACAGTGAGGAGGATGAATAATAATGAGTTACACACCGTTTGACGCCATCAAAATAGGCATTGCCTCCCCTGAAATGATTCTTTCATGGTCCTCCGGCGAGGTCACCAAGCCAGAGACCATTAACTACCGCACCTTAAAGCCCGAGCGTGACGGACTTTTCTGCGAGCGTATTTTCGGACCGACCAAGGACTGGGAATGCCACTGCGGAAAGTACAAGAAGATTCGCTATAAGGGCAAAATCTGTGACCGCTGCGGCGTTGAAGTCACCAAGAGCAAGGTTCGCCGTGAACGCATGGGACATATTGAGCTTGCAGCTCCTGTATCTCATATCTGGTACTTCAAGGGAATACCCAGCCGCATGGGTCTGCTTTTAGACCTCACTCCGAGAATTCTCGAGAAGGTTCTGTACTTTGCAAATTATATAGTAACCGACCCCGGCTTCACTCCGCTTGAAAGATGTCAGATACTCACCGAAAAAGAGTACCGCGATATGCGCGAGAAGTACGAGGATGACTTTGACGCAGGCATGGGCGCAGAAGCAATCAAGAAGCTCCTTCAGCAGATTGACTGCGAAAAGCTCTCCGCTGAGCTCCGCGAAGAGCTTCAGAATGCCTCGGGTCAGAAGAAGGCGAAGATTGTCAAGCGTCTCGAGGTTGTCGAGGCATTCAAGCAGAGCGGCAACAAGCCCGAATGGATGATTATTGACATTCTGCCCGTTATTCCTCCCGAAATTCGTCCCATGGTACAGCTTGACGGCG
>DCHB01000052.1:253-9460 GCA_002314685.1 Clostridiales bacterium UBA1763 | reverse complement strand
TTTCTGTGCATTTTTTGGCGGCTTTTCGGCTTGTAAAAAAAGTCCGAGGGACTTTTTTGACAAGCTGAAAACGCTTAGCCGTTAATACGGCTAAGCGCTTATTATTCATTCTAATTATCAGAACTTGCCGAGAGAGCTTGAGTTTTCATCATTGGGCATATACTCGCTGCGTCTGTCGGGAAGGATTGCGTTGAGGATGATGCCGATGATTGATGCAACTGCAAGACCGGAAAGTGCAATCTTCATATCGCCGATCATGAAGGCAATTGCGCCTGTTGCGTTGTTGCCTGCGGTGGTGATATTTGCGCCGAGCACACCTGAGAAGTTGATGCCGAGTGCAAGACCGAGGATAACTGCGGCAACGATTACGTTTCTGCTCTTCTGGAAGTCGGTGTGATTCTCAACCATGTTTCTGACACCGACTGCGGAAATCATACCGTAGAGGATGATTGATACGCCGCCGACGGTTGCGGTGGGCATGGAGGTTATCAGTGCCGCGAACTTGGGGCAGAAGCTGAGGAGGACTGCAAAGCCTGCCGCTATTCTGACTACGCGGGGGTCATATACCTTGGTAAGCACGAGAACGCCGGTGTTTTCGCCGTAGGTGGTATTTGCAGGTGCACCGAAGAGTGCTGCTACTGTGGTGCCGAGGCCGTCGCCTACGAGAGTTCTGTGGAGGCCGGGATCCTCGATAAGATTCTTTTCAATGGTGCTTCCGATAGCGGAGATATCGCCGACGTGCTCCATCATGGTTGCGAATGCGATAGGCATAATCATGATGATTGAGGAGAGCAGGAAGCCTGCGTCAAAGTTCTCTGCGCCAAAGAGGCTGAATACGGTGTCTTCCTTCAGTACGGGGAGTCCAACCCAAGCCGCGTCTTTTACGCCGCTGAAATCAACCTGACCGCAGAGTGCCGCTACGATGTAGGATACGAGGACACCCATGAGGATGGGGACGATCTTGATCATGCCCTTGCCCCAGATGTTGCAGACAATGATTACAACTATTGCTACGAGAGCGATGAGCCAGTTGGAGGAGCAGCTATTGATTGCAGAAGGTGCAAGAATCAGGCCGATTGCGATGATGATAGGACCTGTTACAACGGGCGGGAAGAACTTCATTACGTTCTTGCTTCCGAAAATCTTGCAGATGAGTGCCAGTACGAGGTAAAGGAGACCTGCACACGCTACGCCTGCGCAAGCATAGGGCAGTGCTTCTCTCTGGGTGAGACCGAGGTCAGCGCCCTGAGCAACGACGGTGAAGTAGCCTGCGAGGAATGCGAAGGATGAGCCGAGGAATACGGGGACCTTTTTGCCCGTTACAAGGTGCATGAACAGAGTTGCAAGACCTGCAAAGAGCAGAGTTGCGGAAACGCTCAGTCCGGTAAGAATGGGGACGAGCACGGTTGAGCCGAACATTGCGAAAAGGTGCTGGAGACCGAGGACGGTCATTTTGCCCTTTCCCAACGAGCGGGCATCATAAATGGCTTCGTTCTGAGTTTCTTTCATTTCTTTACCTCACTAAAAAAGATTTATAACTTACGGCAAAGCCGCGGGATATACTAATCAGTATTCCATAAGGAACACGCCCGTCTCCCCGTCATACTCGGGTAATCTGACCTCGATAAGCTCTGAGCGTGATGTGGGAACGTTTTTGCCGACATAATCGGCTCTTATGGGCAGCTCTCTGTGTCCTCTGTCAACGAGCACCGCAAACTGTATCGTTCTCGGTCTGCCCGCTGTGAACACCGCCTCGATTGCGGCTCTTGCCGTTCTGCCCGTATAAAGCACATCGTCAACTATGACGACATCCTTATCATCAACCTCAACGCCGAGCTGTGCTCTCGTTACGACGGGCGACTCACTGACATGAGTCAAATCATCGCGGTAGAAGCTAATATCAACGCTTCCGCACGGTACTTCGGTATCTTCAATTTTTCTGATGTTTGCGCAAATCTGCTCGGCTATCGGAACTCCCCTGCGGCGGATACCGACCAAAACGACATTCTCAACGCCCTTGTTCTTTTCGGTTATCTCGTGGGAAATTCGCATCAGTGCTCTGCTCATTGCCGCATCGTCTAAAAGCCTTGCCTTGAGCTTCATTTTTCACCTCAACAACAAAAAAAGCCTTGTCGAAAACCGACAAGACACACTACAACTATGACTGAACATAGCTCAGCCATACTATATAAGCGATTTTGCCGGTCTCTCTGTACCGATACTTAAAAATCTACCATTACGCATTATAAGGGCTTGCAATCTATTTTGCAAGCCCTTTTTTTAATATTTTTATTATTTATTCAATTTGACAGTAAAGCGCATAAAATAGCACATTCTTTCATTCAGTCTGCTACCTTATACAAATCCTCGCGCAGGTGCAAAAATGTCGGAAGCTGACGGCGCACTGACGAAACCTCGCCTAAGTCAATATCGCAGTAGAGTATCTGCTCAGACTCATCACACTCGGCAATCACCATGCCGAAGGGACTCGCAACAGTTGAGTGCCCCCAACATTCATAGTTAAAGCCCTCGTACCGTGCCGCGGATGCTCCAACAAAGAATATCTCGTTATCCATTGCCCTTGAGCGTATTGTAAGCTCCCAATGCCGCGGTCCCGTTGTCATATTAAACTGTGCGGGACAGAACACTATCTCGGCACCGCGCCGTGCCATTGCACGGACAAGCTCGGGAAAACGCATATCGAAGCAGACAAGCACGCCCATTTTGCCGTATTTTGTATCAAAGACGGTAATTTCATTTCCCGCTGAGAAATGATTAGACTCCTTAAATCTTATACCACCCTCGATATCGACATCGAACAAATGCGCCTTGCGGTGACGAGCTATAACGCTCCCCTGCTCATCGAAAACGAAGCAGGTATTATAAAGCTTATCTCCGTCCTTTTCGGGTATAGTGCCGCCGACGAGGATTATTCCGTTTTCTCTTGCCCAGCGTGACATCGACTCGACGCTCTCTCCGTTTTCAGCATCGGCAAAGGGTTTGAAATACTCCTTTGAGTACGGGCAGTTGAACATTTCGGGCAAAACGACCACGTTTGCGCCGTTTTGCGCCGCCTCACGCACCATGCTCTCGGCTTTTTCCATTGTAAGTGCTTTATCAAGCTGAGTTTTAATCTGACACACAGCTAGCTTAAAAGCGGCGTTACTCATTTTATAACCTCGAGATATTCAATAATATCAAATGCCTCGCACACGGCATCCTTACGCAGGTACAGGGGGTGATGAGGATGTCCCTTGACTGAGCGCTTGCCCGCGGAAAACCACTCGGCACCGTACTTTTGACCGAGCTTTACCATGTCGAGCACGCAGTCACGCAGATACGGACGCTTTTCGATAATAGTGCCCCATGCCGCCCATATTGCCGGGGAAATGCCCTCACCTACATTACTTAATATGTACTCAAACGCGCGCATATTCTCCCTGTGAAGCCTCTCATTGAGGTTTATATCCATATCATCGGGATTTGTAGCACGCTGAGCATACACATTGAACATTATCCAGCTGTCATACCCGTTTGCCGAGGCAATACGCGCTACGCTTTTTAGCGTATTGTCCAAATCATCTGGTGCGGCGGTTGAGGGATTTATGCCTATGCAGATAAGCGGGTTTTCGCCTTTTGTGCCGAGGATATAACGGTAATCGGCATAAAAATCGGGTACATACAGCCATTTATCGGTATCGTAGTCTCCCCTGCCGCCCGATTTGTGAAGTGCCTCTTCAAAGCTTAAAATATCAAGCTCACAGCTTTCACAGGTAGGAATGTGCATTATTTTACCGCCTCAAGAAGTGCATCGACTCTGTCGGTATTCTCCCAACGGACATTGAGGTCTGTTCTGCCCATGTGACCGTATGCGGCGAGCTTTCTGTAAATAGGCTTTCTGAGATCAAGGTCGCGGATAATTGCAGTCGGACGAAGGTCAAACACTGCGTTGACAGCCTCTGCGAGCTTTTCATCTGAGACCTTGCCCGTGCCGTAGGTGTCAACCATTACTGAAACGGGGCGTGCGATACCGATTGCATACGCAAGCTGAACAAGGCACTTGTCGGCAAGACCTGCCGCGACAATGTTCTTTGCAACATAGCGTGAGGCATAAGCCGCACTGCGGTCAACCTTGGTCGGGTCCTTGCCCGAGAATGCACCGCCGCCGTGAGGTGCGCTGCCGCCGTAGGTATCGACTATAATCTTTCTGCCCGTAAGTCCCGAGTCGCCCTGAGGTCCGCCGATGACGAAGCGACCTGTGGGGTTTACATAATACTTGGTATCCTCATCGAGAAGCTCTGCGGGAATGCTCGGCTTAATGACGAGCTCAATCATATCGTTTCTGATTGTTTCGAGACTCACCTCGGGTGAGTGCTGAGTTGAGAGGACAACGGTATCAACGCGAACGGGCTTGCCCTCGTCGTCATACTCAACTGTGACCTGAGTTTTGCCGTCGGGACGCAGATAGTCAACGAGTCCCTGCTTTCTGACCTCGGCGAGACGCTTTGCCATTTTGTGAGACAGGCTTATGGCGATAGGCATAAGCTCCTCGGTCTCATTGCAGGCATAGCCAAACATCATGCCCTGATCGCCCGCGCCGTTTTGAAGCTCGGCATCCTCGCCGTTTTTCATTTCAAGGGACTTGTCAACGCCGAGCGCTATATCGGCGGACTGCTCGTCTATGTTGGAAATGATACCGCAGGTATCGCAGTCAAAGCCGTACTTTGCTCTGTCGTAGCCTATCTCGCGGATAACATCTCTTGCGATTTTGGGAATATCAATATAGCAGTCGGTGCTGATCTCGCCCATTATATGAACGAGTCCCGTAGAAACGGTGGTCTCGCAGGCAACTCTGCCCTCAGGGTCCTTTTCAAGGATAGCGTCCAGAACTGCGTCGGAAATCTGGTCGCAGATTTTATCGGGATGTCCCTCGGTTACGGATTCGGATGTAAACAGTCTTTTGCTCATTTTATTTTCCTCCAAAATTATTTCTCACTAAACACGCTTATGGCAAAGAAAAATCCGCCGAAATTCGGCGGAATTGTATTCTGGTTATTAGCCTCATCTTTCGATAATCACCGCCGGATTTAGCACCACGCTTTCGCAGGTTGCCGGGTTTCACAGGGCCGTTCCCTCCACCGCTCTTGATAAGGTGTTCAGTTGTCGAAGAGTATTATATCAGCAAACTTGCTCTTGTCAAGAATAAATTATAATTTTCTATTCTTTTCCCGTTTGTGTGCCGAAATAAAACGCTATCACCATGCTGATTATGGTCATTACATTGTCGGGCGTTATAACCTGCTTTACTGCGAGGTCGGCAAAAACGAAAATGCAGACAAGCGAGATAATGGTCTTTACCTTCAAAAGTGCCGCAAGATTGTGAAAAAAATCGTTCATAGGAGCCCTCCTATGGCAGTATATGCGGCAAAAGCTATGCTGTTATCTCGTCAGACAGATATGCGAGGTCAGGGCGAGCGAGGATGCAAGTGAGTAAAGTCTGTGGTCACGCATTTTCTTCTTCGGGTCCTTTGTCATGTGGCAAGCCGCAATCAAAGCTGTGCAGAGCAGATAGAATGTCGCGCCGCTAATCGCCGCCGCGCCGAGCTTTTTCTTTCCGAGAAGTGCAATCGCGCCGTGCACGGTGCCGAGAATGAAAAACGCACCGCTTGCGGGCTCGTGAAGCTTCATCATCTGTGCATTCAGCTTGTTCATGCCGAGCTCTCTGAGGGGGTATTTTACAACTAATAGTCCGTAGCACGCCGCAGACGCGCCGCCTGTTATTGATAGCATAATACATACTCCTTATATTTAATATGTAAAAATAATTGCATAATAAAGAATACTTGTCAAGATATTCGCGTTGCCTTTGTGCGCAGTCTGTGCTATAATGCTCGCATGCGGGTGTGGTTTAATGGTAGAACTTCAGCTTCCCAAGCTGACTGCGGGGGTTCGATTCCCCTCACCCGCTCCAGAAAAAAGCTCATCCTATTGGATGAGCTTTTTTCAATGAAGTCGCCCTTGCAGGGCTAATGAAGGAATGAAGACGCTTTGCTAATGAAGAAATGATAAGTGCGATAACGAGAGTTATGGACGACTTCGCTTCATTAGGTGCGAAGCACCGACTTCATAAACGAGTGAAGCGAGTGTCTTCATTTCGCTTCATTCACATTCCTCCAACATTCCGCTTTACTGGCATGACATCCGTGGTCGTCTACTTTTTTTGTTGTAGATTTATTATAAACATGGTATTATCCAAATAGATTAAACAGTATGAAAGAGGCGCAGATTATGGCACAGTTAATTGAAAAGAGTATTTTTTCCGAGCGCGGCACGACCTATTACTGGGTTTCCGATGCCGAAAGCGAAATCGCCTTGGTTTTTCTGCCCGGGCTTACCGCTGACCACCGTCTGTTTGAACAGCAGACCTCATTTTTCAAGGATAAGTACAAGCTCATCGTGTGGGATTGCCCCTGCCACGGCAAATCCCGCCCGTATTCTGAGTTCAGTTATTCCAACATAACGGCAGAGCTTGACTGCATTCTTAACACGGAATCGGTTGAAAAGGCTTTATTTATCGGGCAATCGCTCGGCGGAATGATTGCGCAATTCTACATTGATTCTCACCCTCAAAGGGTTGTCGGATTTGTTTCGATTGACAGTGCACCGTTCGGTGATTACTATTCGAAATCGGATATGTTCTGGCTGTCTCAGCTTGAGTGGATGTGCAAAATGTTCCCCGATAAAACACTCCGCAAATCAATGGCTAAAATGTGCGGCACAACTGAGCTCGCGCAAAACAGAATGCTTGAAATGCTGTCTGAATATTCAAAAAATGAGCTGTGCCGTCTTATGTATATAGGCGAAGCCGCATTCATTCCCGAAAACAAGGAGGTATCTCTCCCCTGCGACTGCCTTCTTCTCCTCGGTGATAAGGACTATGTCGGGAAGGTTGCCTCGTACAACAAAGAATGGGCAAAGAATACGGGCTATCCGCTTTATATTATTAAAGGCGCCGCACACAATTCAAACGACGACTGCCCCGATGAGGTTAATGAGCTGATTTTGGGCTTTGTCAGAAATATTTGAAATAAAAAAACCGAAAAGCCTTTGGCTTTTCGGTTTGTTCATATATTCAAGTCTTTAGTTTAGCGGGCACAGCGTCACGGTAAGCTCGGTGGTCTTAACCCCCGTGAGGTGAACTGTGAGCTTCTGTATATCGCTGTAATCGTAGTCATACTCGTATTTTCCGCTTAAAGACTCAGCCTTCATTACGGAGAAAACGCCGTCACCGCTTAAGCTTGCCTGCATCTGCTTATCGCCTATTGTAAGCACCGCACTTTTGCCGTCAGCAGAGATTTCGATGTCCGCCTTAGTGTGCATGAACCAATAAACCTCGCTTGGTATGCTGCACTTAAGCTTGTCGGTGATTGTAAGCTTAACCGCGCTCTCGTCGAGGGTAAATGTCCTCTCGGCACTTGTTACTCCGCCCATGGAGTAGGCGTTTGTCATGTCGAGCACAGCTGTGCTAAGGGTGCCGTCGGTGGTGAAGGACTTGAAATCGCAGTCGGCAAGGGCGTATTGGTCGTCCTTTTTCGCGTGGGGATTTACGACGAGTGTGTTCTGCCCCTCGGCACGCTTGCAGTAGTTTTTCCACCTGCCGCCAAGCGGGAGATTTACGAAATAGTCGGTGGCATCGTAGGCACCTGGACCTAATTCCTCTGCCCAACGCTCACCGAGAGCGTCGAAAACGAATGTGCCTACATCAAGGTCGCCGTGATTTTGATAGTTATAGCCGCCCTTGCAGGCAAAGTATGTGCCGTTTAGGTCGGTGTAATCACTGCGCATGATGCAGATTTCCTGCCCGACATCCGAGGCAAGGTAGAGGTCGGTGGGCTCAGCCGACAAATCCTCGTCCGAGGGATTTTCACGGTTATACCACAAAAGCGACAGTGCATTATTCCTGCCCCAACCGTTTTTCTCAACACTTGTACTGCTCTCGCCTGCGGAATAGTCCTCTGCGCCCAGCTCATAGGCATTAAGCACGGCAGAGTCGTATCTGTCCGCGTACCAGAACAGTGCGGGAGTGTAGCATCGGCGGTCCTTATTGTCGCCGAAATTGAACACACCCACGGGAGATGTCATGCGCATCGGGAAATAGCCAAGCTCCTCAAAGCCGTCTGTTGCGGACAGGCCGTAGTCTGTGCCGAGCTTGTTTTCCGAGGTAGCGATGAAATACACGAGGGAGTTCATGCCCGACTCACAGTAGCCCGCACCCTCGGCGTACACGCCGTCGGGGGTAAATGCCTCAAAGGCGATAGGCATATTCTTGTAGCACATGGAGAGAAATTCTGCCGCCTTAGTCACATTCTTATCATAGAACGTGAGGCAGGCGATGCCGATACCGCTGTAACAGATGCTGTTCCAGTTGTTCTTCGACCATGTAAACCAGTTCTTAATAATGTCCTTGGACAGCGCGGGAGTTATGGCGTATTCCCAGCAGGTGTCGCACAGTTTCTGCTTCTGTGCAGTGCTGAGGTAGTCAAAAAGCCAGTCATAGCCGAGGCTGACGGCAAGCGCCATTTCTGCTGTTGCGAGGAAATGACCTGTGCACCAATCGTCGTATGAGCAGACATTATCAAGCTCCGCCCATGCCCTCTCCGCGTATTTCGTATCGCCCGTTATGCGGTACATGAAGGATAGAACGCAAACGCGGTTGAAGGTCTCACGGGAAATGGGCAGGATGCTATCCTCCTCGTCAAGCTCATAGGGCAGAGGCGAGGTGTTGAGTATATCATCCGCGCTCTGCTTTACGACGTCGAGCATGGCGGCGGTGTTTTCGTCAAGGTCTCCGCGCTTATACTCGCTTTTTATGCGTGCAAATTCATCCTCATCCGCTAACACGCAGGGGTGTACGGCTTTAGAGGCTTTAAGCGCCGAGGAGACCTTTTTGGTCGTCGTCGCGCCTGCATTTATATCAAGAGAAACATAGTCCACGCCTACCTTTACGAGGTCGGGAACGACCTTAAGCTGAGGCAGAACAGAAAAGACCATGACCACGGACATAATCCAGCTCACAAAAATTTTCACGGCGGTACCTCCGTAAGTTATTGTTTCTATTCTAAATAAAAATGCGGCGTATGGCAAGAAAAATTTGCGGCGAAGTGTGAGAGGGCTATGATTTTAGAGAGTGAGGGATTTACGCATATT
>DCHB01000052.1:0-137 GCA_002314685.1 Clostridiales bacterium UBA1763 | reverse complement strand
GAAGCATAGCTTCTGCGCACCTCGGAGCTAAAAATATGCCACCGGCATATTTTCTTTACGCTCCGACCCTTTCGGGTTCGAATCCCTCTGTTAAAAAAATGAAACCGTCCTTTCTGAACCGAACCAGTAAAAACGGA
>DCHB01000054.1:2527-3760 GCA_002314685.1 Clostridiales bacterium UBA1763 | reverse complement strand
GCGACCTCTGCAGCGAAGTCCTCCTCTTTCTTCTCGATGCCCTCGCCCTTTGCGAAGCGAACAGCACCGACGAACTTGACGGAGCCGCCGAGTGCCTTTGCCGCGGAGGCAATGTACTTCTCAACGCTCATGCTGCCGTCCTTAACGAACTCCTGCTGGAGCAGGCAGTTTTCCTGATAGAACTTGTTCATCTTACCCATGACGATCTTTTCCTTGATTGCGTCGGGCTTGGATGCGTTCTTCGGATCCTGATTCATGAGAGCAAGTGCAATCTTCTTCTCCTCTTCAAGGACTTCTGCGGTAACTTCGCTCTTGTCCCAGAAGCGGGGATTGAGTGCTGCGATCTGCATTGCAATGTCCTTGCCGATCTCGGTTGCGTCAATGCCGCCCTCGACAGCGAGGTTTACGAGAACGCCGATCTTGCCGCCTGCGTGGACATAAGCCACGGAGGTGTTTTCGCCGTAACGGACGAAGCGGCGAATCTGGAGATTTTCACCGATGGACATGACCTTCTCGGGAAGAGTCTCAGCAACTGTGAGCTCGGAGCCGGGGTACTTGCAGTTCATAAGAGCATCAACGTCTGCGGGGTTGTCCTTAAGAACTACCTTGCAGATATCCTTAACGAAAGCAACGAACAGGTCGCTCTTTGCGCAGAAGTCGGTCTCGCAGTTGACTTCGACAACAGCGCCGACACCGCACTCAGCGCAGACAGCGGCGTAAGCCATGCCCTCTGCAGCGATACGGCCTGCCTTCTTAGCAGCCTTTGCAAGTCCCTTTTCGCGCAGCCACTCGACTGCCTTATCCATATTACCGTCGGTCTCGGTAAGTGCCTTCTTGCAGTCCATCATACCGACATTGGTCATCTCACGGAGAGTTTTTACATCCTGTGCTGTAAATGCCATTACATTTATCCTCCTGTATTATTTTCTGTAAATCTGAAAAAAGGGAGCAAAGAATTTGCTCCCTATTTGTTTTTAATTATTCCTCTTCGACCTTCTCGGCTTCTGCCTCTGCAACGGTCTCCTCGACCTCTGCATCAGCGCCCTGACGGCCTTCCTGAACTGCGTTTGCCATGGTGGCGGCAATCAGGCGGATTGCGCGGATAGCGTCGTCGTTTGCGGGGATAACATAGTCAACCTCATCGGGGTCGCAGTTGGTATCAACGATTGCAACGATGGGGATGTGAAGCTTGCGTGCCTCTGCAATTGCATTGTGCTCCTTGCGGGGGTCAAC
>DCHB01000054.1:0-2484 GCA_002314685.1 Clostridiales bacterium UBA1763 | reverse complement strand
CCTTGCGGGGGTCAACAACGAACATTGCACCGGGGAGCTTCTTCATTTCCTTGACGCCGCCGAGATACTTCTCGAGCTTGTCCATCTCGCCCATGAGCTTGATGACTTCCTTCTTGGGAAGCATATCGAAGGTGCCGTCCTCCTGCATCTTCTTGAGCTGTGCAAGACGGTCGATACGGGTACGCATGGTCTTGAAGTTGGTAAGCATGCCGCCGAGCCAACGTGCATTGACATAGTACATACCAACGCGTGCTGCCTCTTCCTTGACTGCCTCTGCAGCCTGCTTCTTGGTGCCGACGAAAAGAATGCTCTGGCCGTTTGCGGCAACATCGCGAACGAAGCTGTAAGCCTCTTCAAGCTTCTTTACGGTCTTCTGCAGGTCGATAATGTAGATGCCGTTACGCTCCATGTAGATGTACTCGGCCATCTTGGGGTTCCAGCGACGAGTCTGGTGACCGAAGTGGACACCTGCCTCGAGCAGCTGCTTCATAGATACTACTGACATTTGTTTTTCCTCCTAATTTGTTTTTTCCTCCGGGCGTTTCAACCCCTCTCCCAAGCCGTAGCCACATGGGAAAAAGTCCGCACCCGTGCGAAATGCCTTGATATAATATCAAAGTTGTTTTGGAATTTCAATAGTTTTTTACCAATTTGTCAAAAAATTTTTTGCTTTTCCCGTTTTCTGCGCGGAGTATCGGGCTCAAGCTCCACGAGAATTATATCCGCGCCCATGCGCTGAATACATTTCCACGGCAGAATGTAGTCGTCATCTCTGCCGAAAAGCCCGAAAAAGCGCGCTCTGCCGGGCGTTATCAGCGATATGAGTCTGCCTTCGGCATCGTCAAGCTCGGCATCGCAGACATAGCCTAAGCGCCTGCCCGAGTGAATGTCTATGACCTCCTTGTATCTCAGGTCGGAAAAGAAGCCTATCATACAGCACCCCCGAAAGCGATTTCGGTACAGTCTATTCCGCCTGCGGTTTGTACTATTCGGTTTTTTTCGGGATGTTTATTGTGAGAATGAGCTCGTTTTCGGTTTCCGTGCGCTCAACGCCCGCGTCTATGCCGCCCTGCTTCATGAGGTCAAGCCCGTGCATTACGGTGTTTACGAAAATGCGTACGTCCTTCATTATGAATGTGCGCTTAGGCTCGGGCTTATCCTGCCTCTCGGACACGTCAAGCAGTGCCTCAATGTAGTTATCCGTCGATACAACGTTCAGATCTCGTGCGATTATGTGCGCGAGGGCTTCACGCTGTGCATCGGCATTCCCGAGCCGCAAAAGCGCTCTGCCGTGACGCTCGGTAAGTCCGTTATCGCGCAGACTCGTCAGCACATCGGGCGGCAGCTTCAGCAGTCGAAGCTTGTTTGCAACCGCCGACTGCGATTTGCCGAGTCTGCGTGCCGCCTCCTCCTGACTCATGCCGAAAAGCTCGATGAGCTGCTTTAAGCCGTTTGCCTCCTCGATGAAGTCAAGATCGCGCCGCTGAAGATTTTCAATCAGTGCAATAAGGCTTGCGTCCTCCATGCTCACATCGAGCAGAATGCACGGGACATCCGACAGCCCCGCAAGACGCGCCGCCCGCAGTCTGCGCTCACCCGCAACAAGCTCGTAGCGATTGCCGCGAAGCCGCACGGTAAGCGGATTTAATATGCCATACTCTGCTATCGAGCACGAAAGCTCGTTTATCCCTCCCTCGTCAAAATTTTTTCTCGGCTGTACGGGACTCGGGTCAATCTCGTCGATGCCGATGTAGCTTATTCCGCCTCTGCGGATTGCCGAACGGTATTTTACTGCCTGCATAGCTTCCTCCTTGAATAATAGCTTTTGCACAAGCATACACTGTAAAATATGCAAATTTTAGCGAAGGGCGGACGGCAAAAAATTTTTGCGGAAAATAAAAAGCGCAGACTGCAAATTACGCAGTCTGCAAAAGGGTTGTGGGATAAAGATATGAGCCGTGGTTTCGCATTTGCAAAACCGATTGGATAAGCTGTGATGAAAGAGTACGCCCTTTTTTCAGAATTGTAAAGAGCGAAAAAGCACCAGTTTTGTCGAATGAAAATTTTTCGCTGAATAATTCCTTTTTCGCGGCGCAAAATAGTCGGGAAAGGAGATTTCAAGCCATGATAATAGACCGCATTGCGCTGATACTGACCATTATAGGCGGCATTAACTGGGGCAGTATCGGACTTTTCAAATTTGACATCGTAGCGTGGATATGCGGCGGTCAGACCGCACCCGTCAGCAGGGTTATCTATACCCTCGTGGGACTTGCCGCACTCTGGTGCATAAGTCTGCTGTTCAAGCCCGACTGCCACCCCGACGACGAATAAAAAAGCACCCTGCGGGTGCTTTTCAGCTTGTCAAAAAAGTCCCTCGGACTTTTTTGACTGCACCGAAAAGCCGACAAAAAATGCACAGAGATCAATTTCTGTGCATTTTAGAAAAAGCCTCGAAAAACGAGGCTTTTGTTGTCGGCGATC
>DCHB01000035.1:9315-9528 GCA_002314685.1 Clostridiales bacterium UBA1763 | reverse complement strand
CGCATAATCTGGGGCAGTTCATTTCGGACGGTTTCATTTTTTTGGCGGAGAGTGAGGGATTCGCCCTCGCTGCGGCTCGGGTCCACGGCGGTTGCAATGTGCCACCGGCACATTGCTAAGAGCCGCCTTTTCGAATCCCACTTGATGCCAAAATACCGAATAGCCACCCAAAGGGTGGCTATTCGGTATTTTGGCGGAGAGTGAGGGATTCGA
>DCHB01000035.1:0-9163 GCA_002314685.1 Clostridiales bacterium UBA1763 | reverse complement strand
CCTTAGCAGGGGAGCCCCTTCGGCCTCTTGGGTACTTCTGCACGATGCCGCTTAAGTATGATAGCATAGTCGGGTTTGCTTGTCAAGAAATTTCCTGCTCTCCCGCTTGACAAATTAAAATGCTGAGTTAAAGTATAAGCATGGATATTATTTACTATGATAACAACTTAATTGTCTGCATTAAGCCCGCAGGGGTTATCTCCACCGACGAGGAGGGCGGTATGCCCTCGCTTATCCGCGAGGCGCTCGGCGACGAAAACGCCGATGTGCGTGCCGTGCACAGGTTAGATCAGGTAGTAAGCGGTCTTATGGTATATGCGCTTAATCCCGAGTCTGCGTCTGAGCTTTCGCGTCAGATAAGGTGCGGGGATTTTCACAAATCCTACCTCGCCGTTATTCACGGAGTGCCCGAGGCACGCAAGGGGCGTTTTGAGGATATTCTGCTCAGAAGCAAGGAGCAACGCAAAACCTTCGTTATAAACAAGCTTGCACGCGGTGCACAGAACGCCATTCTCGATTATGAGCTTTTAGGCTCTAACGGTGAACGCTCACTCGTCGCAATTGAGCTCATTACGGGCAGAACGCATCAGATAAGAGCTCAGTTTTCTCACCGAAAAATGCCGCTTATGGGCGATAGAAAGTACGGCGCAGGCGAGGATAATTGCCGTATTGCGCTGTGGAGTCATTCACTGAGCTTTATAAATCCCGCTACGGGCAAGCGCATGAGCTTCAAGGTTAAACCGCCGAAGGAATACCCGTGGAGCGAGTTTGACACTTCCCTATTATCTAAATAAGAAAAAAGGCAGGTACTGTGTACCTGCCTTTTGTTATCTTAGATGAGGATTCCGCGCTTTTTGGCTTCAAAGGTGAGCTCGTCGCGGAAGTCGGGATGTGCGATTGCGATAAGCTGCTTTGTTCTCTCGCCGAGGCTTCTGCCGCGCAGATGTGCAATGCCGTACTCGGTTACGATGCAGTCAACATCGTTCTTGCTTGTTGTGCAGATTGCACCGGGGGTTAAAATGGGCTTGATCTTGCTGATTGTGCCGCCCTTTGCGGTTGAGGTAAAGGCTATGAAGCTCTTGCCGCCCTTGGACTGGCAGGCGCCTCTGACATAGTCGATCTGACCGCCCGAGCCAGACATGTGCTTTGTACCGACGGATTCTGCGCAGACCTGGCCAAAGAAGTCAACCTCAAGTGCCGCGTTAATGGAAATCATATTGTCGTTCTGGCAGATAACTGCGGGGTCGTTTACATAGTCAACGGGCAGGACCTCTATGCAGGGGTTATCGTCTATATAATCGTAAATGCGCTTTGAGCCGAATGCGAAGGTTGTAACGCTCTTGCCGCGGTGAATCTGCTTCTTAGAGTTATTAACAGCACCGCACTCAATGAGCTCTACCATGGAGTCGGTGAACATCTCGGTGTGGATACCGAGATCGTGCTTTGCCTTGAGTGCCATACCCGTTGCATCGGGAATTGCACCGATACCGAGCTGAATGCAGGCACCGTCGGGAATCTGCTCTGCGATGAGGTTGCCGATTGTGATGCTGACCTCGTCGAGCTTTACGGGAGGCAGTACGGGCAGCTCATGGTTAAATTCAACGATAGCGTCAACCTGAGAAATGTGAATCTGAGTGCCGCAGAGGCAGCGGGGCTGCTGGTCATTGACCTCGATGAAAATTCTCTTTGCCTTGTCAATCATTGCCTCGGCGTAGGAGCCGTTATTTGCAAGGGAGAAATAGCCGTGACTGTCCATGGGAGAGACGGCAACGCAGAATGCGTCGTACTCATACTCTGCACGGATGTGACGGGGAATATCGCGGTAATATGCGGGGAAAAGGTCTGCATAGCCGCTGTTGACTGCCTTGCGTGCACCGCCCGAGGAAAACCAGCTGAAGCCTGTCATCTTGCCCTTGAGGGACTCATCTGCATAAAAATCAAAGGGGTAAACATCGAGAAGAGTCTGTACCTTGACGCCCTTAATGTCGCTGTTTCTGATTTTGTTTGCAACTGCCGCCATTATCGCGGGGGTCTGAGAGGGGCCCGTGTCCATTCCAAACAGCCAGTCGTTTTCAACGCGCTCTGCAAGAGCTTCTGCACTTATGAGCTTTTGTGCATATAATGCTTTATAATCGGTCATTTTTTACACTCCTGAATATTTTTTGTTTCTATAACAGTTATTTATTATATAATAGTGATTTGGGAAATTCAAGTATTTGCTTTACTTAAATGCACTATCTTGCTATAATCATAGAAAAATGCGGATAATCGAGGGTTAAAAGTATGAAGTTTACTAAAATGCACGGAGCAGGAAACGACTTTGTTATTATAAATAATCTTGAGGCACGCATACCCGAAGGCGACATTCCAGAGCTTGCAAGAAGGCTGTGCGAGCGCAGAACGGGTATCGGTGCTGACGGGCTTATGCTCACCGACAAGGCTTTATGCGGCGGAGATTTCAGACTTTTGTTCTTTAACTCCGACGGCTCAATGGGCGAAATGTGCGGAAACGGAGCGCGATGCATAGCCCGCTACGGCTTTGAAAACTCTCTTGCGGGAGAAATTCAGCGCATTGAAACAACCGCGGGACTTGTAATCGGCGAGAGAATTACCGAAACGATGTATCGCATAAGGCTCAACGACCCGAGCGTTATTGACCTTGAACGCCCTGCCGAGGGGCTTATGTGCGCCTATGTTGAATTGGGCAATCCAGGTATCCCCCACGCTATTGTTAGGCTCGATAATTGGGACGAAATGCCGCGAGAGGAGCTTTTTAAGCTCGGCAGAGCTCTGCGCTACTGCTCTGCATTCCCGAGGGGTGCAAATATCAGCTTCGTAAAAATAACAGGCAAGGACGAAGTCAAAGCAATCACCTACGAAAGAGGTGTTGAGGACTTCACTCTTGCCTGCGGTACGGGCAGCGGCTCAATCGTTGCCGCGCTCACACTTAAAAACAGTGTCAGTGGTAATAATGTCAAGGTTTCAATGCCCGGCGGCGATTTATTTATTACGCTCACCTGCAGGGGCGACACTGCCGAGGATATTTTCCTCACGGGTCCCACCTGCATAGTCGCCGAGGGCGAAACAATCGAAATCTGAACAGTTAATTTGAAAGATATTCGTACAAATCGTCGGTGTCTTCGGCTATATAAACTGCGCCGTGCTCCTCAAGCTCGCCCTCATCGGCATAGCCGAAGCGCACACCAATGCAGTCAAGCCCGCAGGCTTTTGCACCCATAATGTCGTATTTGCGGTCACCTACCATTATTGCCTGCTCGGGTGTTATGCCGAAGCGTTCAAGTGCGTAGGCTATAACCTCCCACTTTTTACTGCGGGTGCCGTCAAGCTCCGCGCCGCAGACTATATCAAAGCAGTCAGTCATATCGTGCTGCTGTAATATCTTTTCCGCGAAGAACAAAGGCTTGCTCGTTGCTACGGCAAGCTTTTTTCCGTCCTTTCGGAGCTTTCTTAGCAGCTCAGGCATACCCTCAAAGGGCTTGCACTCCGTCCATCCGATAGGTGCGTAACGCTCGCGGTAAAGCTCAACTGCTTTATTTGCCGTCTCCTCGCTCAAGCCGTATTTATATGCAAAACTCTCATTTAACGGAGGCCCCACAAAGCACATAAGCTCACTTAGCTCAGCTTCAATTCCGAGCTTTGCGAGTGCATACTGAACGCTCTTAATAACGCCCTCAGCAGAATCAAAAACCGTGCCGTCAAAATCGAATAATATGTAGTCTTTCATAATATCACTTCCTTGTTTTTATACTAACATCTGTGCACAAACTTGTCAAACAACGCATAGACTAAGTGAGGTGATGAAATGAAAACGGAGTTTTTCCTCGGCGCTAATTCATATGACGGCTTTTACTCGCTTTATGACGGGTTTTGTAATGGCAAGGGAGATTTTTTATATCTGATCAAAGGCGGAGCAGGCTGCGGAAAATCGAGCTTTATGAAAAAGGTCGGACAAAAAGCCGAAGCGCTCGGCTATGATGTTCAGTACGTTCTATGCTCGGGCGACCCCGATTCTCTCGACGGTGTTTATATCCCCGATTTGAAGCTCGGGCTTGTCGATGCAACTTCTCCGCACATAATCGAGCCGAGGCTATTTGCAGTAAATTCATATTATGTTAACTTGGGCGAATACTGCTCTATCATCGGAAACGACAAAATAGCCTATTATACCGATAGTTACAAGCGAATGTACGAAAAGGCGTACCGCTATTTATCCGCGGCAAAGAATATTGAAAAAATCATTGAAAATGAAGTATTAGACGAAAAAACAATCGAAAAAGTTAAGATACGGGCAAAATCATTTATAAATCGTGCGCTTGAAATATATCGCTCGGACTGTGAAAGCTATGTTGAGCATCGCTTTATTTCCGCTGTATGCTGTAAAGGGATTATTCATCTTAATCCAACGGTTAATGTGTTATGTAAACAAGTATTTGTAGTTGATAAGCAATGCGGACTCGGGTATATTTTTATGAAAGAGATTGAAAATGCCGTATCTGACTTAAAGCTCCGTGCCGTAATCTGCCCCTGCCCTCTTTCTCCCGATAGGACCGAGGCGGTTTTACTGCCCGAGCAGTCAATAGGAATTGTAATATCATCTGCTGTTAATACCCGAGAGGCTTACAGTCAAATCAGCCTTGACGACTTAGTTGAAAATGAGCTTAGCACAGTCGAAAAGCAGTATGATGCACTGCTTGACTCGGCTGTTTCTTATCTTAAAAAGGCAAAGGAATATCACGATTTGTTGGAGCTTGAATACAGACCGTACATTGATTTTGACTCGCTTAATGACTTCACCGAAAAATTTATAGATAAATATATAAAATAAGAATGAGCTTACTTTCGTAAGCTCATTCTTTATATTTAATACATTACATTCTCTTAATGCAAAGCATTGTGATATCGTCAAACTGAGGTGCATCGCCGACGAACTCATCAATCGACTTCTTGATATTTTCAAGAATATCGGCAGGTGCCGCGGAGGAGTCGATATTCAGTGCCTTAATCATACGGTCAGTGCCGAACAGCTGATTGTCGGCATTTGTTGCCTCTGCAACACCGTCAGTATATACAAACAGTGTGCCGCCCTTTTCAACATTGAACTCATACTCGGTGTAACGGGAATCCTCGAAGCCTGCAAGCACGAAGCCGTGACGGTCGTGGATAAGCTCGAAATCGCCGTTAGCCTTGCGAACTGCGGGGAACTCATGACCCGCGTTTGCGGCAACGCATTTGCCTGTGGAAATCTCGAAAATGCACATCCATGCGGTTACGAACATCTCAGCGGAGTTATTCTCGCAAAGCTGATTGTTGACAGCCTCAAGGATAGCCTTGGGTGAACGGTTGAACGATGCCTGGTTCTTGAGCAGGGTTTTTGCAACGACCATGAACAGTGCCGCGGGAACGCCCTTGCCCGAAACGTCAGCGATGACGAGTGCAATGTGGTCATCGTCAAGCATAAAGAAGTCGTAGAAGTCGCCGCCGACCTCCTTTGCGGGTGCCATTGATGCGCAAATATCAAAGTCCTTGCGGTCGGGGAATGCGGGGAATATGGACGGGAGCATATCGGACTGAATCTGCGTTGCAACGTTAAGCTCAGCGCCTATTCTCTCCTTTTCTGCCGTTATGGAGGTGATATTCTCAACGTAATCCTGAATATCCTTCTCCATGTGATAGATACTGCCCGCAAGCAGACCTATCTCGTCCTTCTGCTTTATTGTGGGCAGGACTGCGGAAAGCTGCTTTGCGTCCTGCGAGAATGCCTTGGTTTCCTCTGCGATTACATTAAGCGGAGTTGTAACGGTGCGCTTCATTATGGAGATAAACAGTGCCATAAATGCCGCAACGATAATAACTGTCAGCAAAATGGTGGTAACGAGGTACTGATTAAGGGTTTCGCTTATGTAGGGAATGGGCATATCGGCGACAATAAGTGCCGTGGGATTGCCGTTGGAGTCAAACACAGGCAGTATTGCCGAAGAGTTATAGCCGAACTTGGTTTCGTGGATAAAGTAGTCGGAGGAGCGCTCGCCGTTGAGATATACACCGACAACATTCTCGGGATGCTCAGCGCCGATGGGGTCAACACAGCCTATCTCGAAAATGGACTTATCCTCTGCCTCGATTATTCTGACATCGAAAACATTAAGGCAGGTGTATTCCTCGCAGTCGGGGACGAAAATGTAAATGCCGCTTTTATTCTCATACAGCGTTGTGTGCCTATAGAGATTATAGATATTCTGCGCCATTGTATCGTACTCTTCGTCGGTCTCGCCCGTCTCAAGATAAGAGGCTATCTTATCGCCGTTGACGTATGAACGCGCGACCTCGCATATCTCATACGCGAAGTTATTGTATCGCTCATAGATAGAATCACGGTACTGCAGATAACCGCTGATACAAGTGCCGACGCAGATAACTAAAGCAAGCAGTATGCAAAGTCCTGCAACTTTTCGGTTAACCTTTGCCGAAAAGAAATTCTTCATGGTTTTTATCCCCCTGTTACTTTATGAGCATCTTATATACTACGCCAGGGCAGGCACATCTGCCGTGGCAAACAACGCAGGTGTAATTTATTTCATCATACCACAGCATCTGCTTTTCCGCAATAACTTCAAAGCCGAGCTTGGTAAGCAAATTGTGCATGGGCACTTTGCCGTCGTACTTCCATGCGGGGCAGTAGGATATTCCGTAGCCGAGCTTCTTTGCGTTGTCAAAGACCTTCTCCCACAGCATACGCATAAAGCCCATATTTTCATATTCCTCGGTGAGAATGGCGCTTCTGCATCGGACAATCTTTTTGCCCTCGCTCTCTGCCCTTACAGTATCGAGGTCAAGCTGCATATCCTCGCACACCTTCTCGGGTGTGGACGGCAGTATGCAGACATAGCCGACAAAATTATGCTGATACTCGAGTACTATGCAAAGCTCGGGATAATTAAGCCACTTGCAAAACTCCTCTTTATCAACGTAGCCCGTGCCGAAGCGACGGTCACACAGGGGAAGCACCTTTTCAAAATCTTCCTCCCGTGCCGCACGAATAAGTATGTCCTCTTCACGAATCTCTTTCAATGTAATGCCTCTTTTCTATATATAGCTCAGAACATAAGCATGAGATTATTTGTTCCGAGAGTCTGTCTGAAATAAACGATGGATGCAGATTTGAAAATCATCTTCAGTCCGAGCAGCTCCTCAGACATATCGTCATTGTCGCTGTTGTCGTTATAAAATGTCAAGGGGTCAAACACCTTGCCTACATAACGGAAACGCACCATAACCTCTTCATTGAGCTTGCAGACACGAACATCAATGTATTTGCTCTGCTCAGCGCCGAAGCAGTTTCCGATAAGGAAGGTTAAAAGCTCCTCGATTGCGAGGCTGACACGCATACATCTTCTCATGTCAACCTCATGCTCCTCGCAGTAGTTGGAGCAGCTTTCCGATGCGGCAACAATGTCCTCGACCTCGTTTCTGACCGAGAAGGTTATATCGCCGTCACGCTCAATGCTTGTATCAAGCAGGAACTTATCCAGCTCGCTGTTTTTCCTGCGAATAACATTGCGGATAATGATATATGCAAGCCAAGTCGCAAGCTCAGCAATGGTGAAGCTCAGCCATATTCCGAGTGAGCCCACGGTAAATGCAAGCGGCACGGCAAAAACAGCAAGCAAAACGAAGGTACGCAGAGCAACAATCCATGTTGCAAAGCCCTCTCTGTTTATTGCGGTAAGGTAGCTTGTGTATAGTGCATTTACATAGCCGAGAATAAGTCCGACGCTGGCAAGCGGCAATGCCCAAATGCCCTCGGAAATAATTACAGGGCTTGTAACGCCGAACAGCATAAACAGCGATTTTCCCAGCACACAGCACACTGCGATGAGTGCTGCCATAATGAGCACGCCCGTCTTTGTCGAGCGCGTCATAACGGCGCGTTCGTTTTCATGGTCATGCTCGCCGTAGAATACGCCGATAAGCGGTATCAGTGCAGACGAAATTCCGACTATAACGGAGTGCTGTACGCCCATAATGTTTCTGACTATCGTATAGCACGGCAGGAGTGATGCGGCACCTATCTCGATAAGCAGCATATTTATGAGGAGTATCTGCGCGGACTCGAGCAGATTGTTCAAGCCGTTGGGAATACCTGCGACAACAATTTCGCGTACAAGCGGTTTATCAACGGATTTTTTGACAAATCTGAGCTCATCCGAGCCGTGAAGCAGGCAATAAAAGCCGATAACATCAATGACAAAATACGAAATTGATGTCGCAAAGCTCGCGCCGCCTATGCCCATATTGCAAATCGGGCTGAGGAAAAGTGCGGACAAAATTACATTGATAATAGCCGACAGCGTGAAAAGACGCGAGGAAAGCTGAGGCTTGCCCTCGGTTTTGAGGAAATACAGAGGCACATACGCTAAAAGCGTAAGTCCGCCGCCGGGGATATAGTACAGAAGATACTGCTTTACAAGCTCAAACGAGGAATCTGCCGCCTTGCCCGAAAGCAGTAATACGAACTTGTCAATAAAGGCATAGCTCAAAACGGTCATTATCACCGTGAAAGCCGCAAGCAAAATAAAGGTGCAGGAGAAAACCTTTCTGTACTTGTCCATTTCGCCCTGACCGAGAATTCGGCTTGCGACAATATTTGCGCCTATACCTATCGTTGCGCCGACAGTGTAATAGATAAGAAACACGGGGCTGACAAGGCTCATCGCGGCGAGTCCGTCCTCTCCGAGGAATATACCTACAAGCAGAGTGTCAACCAATGATGCGGCATACAGAAACACCATTGAGATGACCGAGGACACGATAAACTTGCGCGATACCTTCTGAATGAAAAAATCGTTTCTCTCAAGCGAATATGATTCAGTTGTCGTTACATTGTTTTCTACATTATCCATACTGACAAATCATCCGTAAAGCTATAATTCTCGATAACATAACAGAGTAATTATAACACAAGCGAAAAAATATACAACGAAAATTGATAAAATAAACATTAAAAATAAATAATAATTTTTCTTATTTCTCCATACGACATTCCGATATGTAATAAAAGAAGGACAACGGTGTTTCCGTTGTCCTTGTTAGTAGATATATTCAGTTTCAGTCAATCGGCTTCATTGTGGGGATACCGGTAAAA
>DCHB01000007.1:2671-16917 GCA_002314685.1 Clostridiales bacterium UBA1763 | reverse complement strand
ACATCATTGACTAACGTACAAAAAACGCTCTGCTTTGCAGAGCGTTTTTATACTTGTACGAAGACTATTCCTACTCGAAGGTTGCGAGCGTTTAGCTGATTATACTGCCCGCCGAAATACAATACGAGAAATTTGTCCATATCTGCCTCCTAAAAGGGAATAGGCATATTATGCACTCTGACGGCATTTTTTCAAGAAAAAATTTCAGTCTGTCTGCTTTCGTATGATGATAAAAGGCGTCAGCTGGTCAGACTGCCCCGCGGGATTGTCGGCAATAATCTCGGCAAGTTCGGTGTCGGTGTAGTCAAGGCAGGGGGATTTGCCGAGAATATCCACTGTATAGTCGTTCGCATCGACTATCATACAGCGCACGCCGAGGGCCGTGAATATTTCGTAACAAACGGCGTTAGGGTTTTCGGGAAGCATAATGCCGTACTGACCGTATTCGGCAAAAACGCGGTCATAAAAGCCGTCAAGCCCGCGTACTTCTATGCCTGCTATGTCGTAGAAAATTCCCTTTTTGCCAAATAGCTTGCCAACGCCCGCACAAACTGCCGCAAAAAGAATTTTGAGTCTACCGCAGTAATCAATAGCAAACTGCATTTTCCACACGCTGTCCACTCCGATGCCTGCATCGGAGTGCGAGGCAAATCGGGAGAGAAAACTTGCAAGGCGGCTTATGCGCATATCCTTTTTATAAACAACCCGCCTCTGACACAGAGAAATTATCTTTTCTCCGATAGACAGTATGTCACCCGATTCATAGTGAGGTAAAACGTATTGCTTCACAAGCTCAATGTAATCCGAGCCAATCTGCACAAAATGCGTCTTAATTGCAATGCGCTCGAACAGCCCGCGCCTTGTTTTGATTATTGCTTCTTTTCCTTCGTTTATCACAGTGTTAATCACCTTTCTTTTATTTGCTTCTGCCCCAAGAGAATATATGTATTGGCTTAAACACTGCTTAAAAAAAGGTGAATAATCCGTAAAATAATCACAGCTCCCGAAAAATCGGAAGCTGTGATTATTCTTATGATGATTTATGCCGGTTATCTGTCTGCCGCGGCAATGCCGAAGGGAAGCTCCATGCGGTTTTCTTCGAGAAGCTTTTTGTTACGTAGTATCTCGTCCGTTGTTCCGACTGCGACTATCCTTCCGCCCGACAGAAGCATTACCTTTGTGCAGGTCTCCATTATCATGTCGAGGTCGTGAGAGGCGATAATTTTTGTCTGCTCAAGACGGTTGATTACGTTAATAACCGCCCTGCGGTTGTACGGGTCGAGGGATACGGACGGCTCGTCCATTATGATAACCTCAGGCTGCATCGCAAGCACAGTCGCTATTGCCGCCATGCGCTTTTCACCGCCCGAAATCTTGTGGTTGTACTTGTTTTTGAGCGATACCAAATCGAGCTGCTCAAGCACTTCGTCAACTCTCGCCTCGGCATCTTTTTTGCTCATGCCGTAGTTACAAAGACCGAACATCATATCGTCAAGCACTGTCGGCATGAACATCTGATTGTCCGAGTTTTGCAGTACAAATCCGAGCACGCGGCGCACCTCGGCAAGATTTTGCTTGCAGACCTTGATACCGTTTACGCTTATTTCGCCGTCGTGCGGCAAAAGACCGAGAAGCACCTTGAGCATAGAGGATTTACCCGCGCCGTTCGCGCCGATAAGTCCGACGGACTCGCCCTTTTCGATTTTGAAGCTTATGCCGTCCAAGACGGTGTGCTCCTTATCGTAGCTGAAATAGACATTGTTAAATTCAATCATGGTCTTTCACCTCACATAACAAGCTGACCGATAATAGCGGTAAGCTCCGTAAATCTGAACAGGGCAATAATGCCGAGCGATGCAAAAAGGAAGGCGTAATCTCTGCCCTTTAGCGGGTCGAGGCTTGCGTAGATGAATTCGCCGTTAAAGCCTCTTAAGCGCATAGAGGAATACAGCTCCTCGGCTCTGTCCATACTGCGCAGAAGAAGCTGACCTAAAAATGAGCCCCAAGCGGAAAAATGCACGCCCTTTTGCCCAGGTGCCCTCAGCATATAGGCATCGGTCATAACGGAGACCTCCTCCATCATGACGGAAATATATCTGTAAGTGAGCAGAAGCAACGTTACGAAAAAGCCGGGGATATGCAGGCGTCTCAGTGCGGCGCATATCTCGTCAAACGAGGTTGTAGCCACGAGCACAAACGATGCCATAATGCAGAATACGCCCTTTAGCATGAGCGTAAACATGGAAACGACGCCGCCTGAAACAGCGACGTTTCCCACATATAAAAGAGTTTCCTTGTCGAGAAAAGGATTGAATATACCGACTGCACACACGAGGGGGATTACAATTCTGAGCTTATAAAAGCACGCACCTATCGAGGTGTCGCTTATCTCAAAAAGTGCGATAGGATACAGGCACATTATAATGAGCCCGCTTAAATCGTACTTGCCGAAGGACACCGTTACAAAAATATATGCAATTGTTATTATAAGCTTAACCACAGGGTTTACGGAATGAACGAGAGAGTCGCGCTTTGCCATCTCGTCCATTTCCTTAAACTCAACTATGGCATGGTCAATTCTTTTCATGTATGCTTCCCGTGAGAATTATTTTTGTATCAGCACTTTTTCTTTTTCTTGAGTGCTCCGCACAATACGCAGACTCCGATTGCAACGGCGGCAACGACTGCCGAGCCGACAAGTCCCGAGACGCTTGTGCCTGCCGCGCTGTCGCTGTCGGCAAACGCGTAGTCGGGCAAAATTGAGGTCGAGTCCTGAAGCTTGCCTGCTTTTTCTGCGGCTGTGCTTGAAATGCCGTAGTCGTCCTCGTCAAGTCCCATGTTGTCCGAGTAGCCCGCATCGCCGTTTCCGAACAGAGACCATTCAAGTCCGTCGGGGTTTTCGCTTGCAAACAGCGACAAGCCACCGCCGATAATAATTACCGCAACAGCGAGTATTGCAACGACTGTCTTCGTGGAGTGACGGTTTACAAGCTCCGAGCCTCCGTCAAGCTCTTTAATAAGCTCGGGGCGGGACTCGAATACAAAGGTGAGCACCGCGGCGGTTATAAGACCCTCAACAAGACCGATTAAGAGGTGTATGGGCTGCATTATTGCGACAAATGCGCCGAAGGGCAGGTCGGTTATGCCCGAAAGATTAGTTTCACACACAACGGAGAAGGCACCGAGCTGAAGAGTCAGCACACAGCCTAAAATCGAGGCGAGAATTATCCTCGAGCGCTGTGCCGCTTTAGTGCTCAGCTTGCCGAAAAGCTTGCTGTGCATTATGGGCTTCCAGATGAGGAAATATCCCACGAAGCAGCCGTAAAATGCCATGTTCCATATATTCGCACCGAGGGCGAGCAAGCCGCCGTCTCCGAAGAACAGACACTGAATGGTGAGAATAACGGTCATCGAAAGGAAACCCGCCTGCGGACCGAGAAGTGCAGATAACAGCATACCGCCGCATATATGTCCCGATGAGCCCGTGCCGGGGATGGTGTAATTTATCATCTGACCTGCAAAGACAAGTGCCGCCGTTACAGCCATGACGGGCAGCTTCTTTGCTTCGTCGTCTTCTTTTCTTAATTTGTGAACAGATACTGCGGCGGTCGCACCCGACGCCACATACATTGTTGCCGCTACAGCAGGAGCGAGCAGTGCATCAGCCATGTGCATGGTTGTGCCTCCGAAAATGTGTTTTCCAAGCTTGGTAAGCATAAACTACCACATCAAAAAAGTGCCCGCAAGCCCCCCGGGGGGATACTTTTTGCAAAAAATTAAAAAATTAACAAATTTTATGAAAAAGAAATGACAGATTTCAAAAAATCTGTCATTTCAACTTTTCACTGTGTCGTTTTATAGCCTCAAAGCTCTTGTCGGAAATGTCGTGCTCCATTTTGCAGGCATCGGCAAGTGCGGTTTTCTCGTCAACGCCGAGCGCAATAAGCATATTAGACAGCACAACATGACGCTCATAAATTTTCTCAGCCGTGCCGAGTCCCTTATCGGTAAGCTCAATATAGCCCTCGCGGTCAACCGTGATATAGAGGTCTGCCTTTAGCTTAGACAGCGCCCTGCTGACCGAGGGCTTTGAGTAGCCCATGAAATCTACAATATCAATTGCGCGTACACGCATTTTCTTTTTGCGTAATACAAATATTGATTCAAGGTACATCTCGCCCGATTCCTGCACTGTCTCACCCCTCTGCGTTTTTTGCCATTATATCAATTAGGAGGGATTTTGTCAAAACACAAGTGTCTGCGGCTTTACATCCGCATCGTGCGAGCAGAATATGCCCACGCACTGAGCGTCAGTCTGAAGCTTGCTGAGCCACTGCATTGACTCGCGCTGTCTTGCTCGGTCAAAGCCGTAGCCGGGGACAACGAGCGTATCAATATTGCGCTGAGAAAATGCGGCATCCGAGGCGAGCACGGCAAAAGCGTTGCCGTAGGTGCCTGCACCCGCATTTTTGAATCTGCCCGAGGGGGATTTGTTGAGCATTATAGCCATTTGCCCGTCGGTGTGACCGGGGCAGGCTATGCACAGCACGCTGTCGTCACCGAAAAGGTCAAAGCCGCGCCCTATCGGACCCTGCACACTTCCGTAATAGAAGCGACGCTCAATTAAATCGCTGTACGGGATATAGGTGTCCCAAACCTGACGGAGCTTGAACACGGTCCTGCACGACCAGAAATATTCGTGCTCGGACATTACTATCTGCTTTGCCCTGCCCGCGAAGTCACCGAGGGCGCAGGTGTGGTCAAAATCGTTGTGCGTAATGATAAGCACGTCAATATCCTCGGGGCTTATACCCATCGCCGCAAGCTGATTTACTGCCGATTGCCCGCTTTCAAGCTCGGGACGGTAGAAGCTGCGCAGATAATCGGGCATGAGCGCAATACCCTCGGCGGACAGTCCCGTATCGACGAGTATTTTCCCGTGCACGGGATGCTCTATGAGATAGACGCTCACGGGAAGCTTAAGCCGTCTTAGCGGGCTATCCTTAATATATGCCGCGCGTGCGGGGAGACTTATGCTTCCGCAGTGCAGAATGTGAAGCTTAATTTCGTTTTTGCCGTCCAAAAAATCACGCTCCCGATTACTGTGTTGTGAGTATAATATCATAAACTTACCATTTGGTCAACGAAAAAGCGGTTGATATACGCGAGCTTTTATTCTATAATGGCAGTGCCTATTATAAAAGGAGAACGCTTATGTCAGGAGTTAAAAAATCCGTAATCTGCTCGCTGTGCATTGCTATGTGTGTGGTGCTTCCGCTGTCACTGCACTCATTCCCCGAGGCGGGCAAGGTTTTGTGCCCTATACATATTCCCGTTTTGCTGTGCGGACTTATCTGCGGCGCGGGCTACGGGCTGTTTTGCGGCTTGACGGGACCTCTGCTTTCGGCATTTGTAACAGGTATGCCGAATATGGCGTCACTGCCCGCGATGACAGTCGAGTGTGCTGTTTACGGCTTGGTAGCAGGGCTTATGATCAGGCTTCTGCGCGATAAAAAGTCCTATATGAGTATAATGCTCAGCTTAATTGCCGCAATGCTTGCGGGCAGACTTGTCGGCGGCGCGGCGCGTGCGCTGATATTTGCTGTCGGGGAATACTCGCTCGAGATATGGCTGACGGGCTATTTCATCAAAAGCTTCCCTGCGATAATTGTTCAGCTTCTGCTGATACCTCCCGTTGTAGCGGTGCTCAGAAAGGCAGGGCTTGCGGGCGATAAGCCCGAGGTGGACAAGCAGAGTACACCGTGATATAATGCACACATCAAAGAATGAAACACGAGGATAAAAACTATGGCTAAAAGCTCATTTACTCCCGAGCAGTCAAACCTGCTTTCGCGCAACAGCATTAAGCAGTTAATTAAAAAGTACAACGACTCAAAGGGGCAGGACAAAGCAACGCTGTCGCTTATCATAGAACAGCTTGCACGCACCCCGCTTTACTTTGCGGTTGAGAAGGACAGCGATGTTAAAAATGCGAGCTCTCTTCGCTTCGTAACCCTCAACGCAGGCGGCAAAAAGTTTATAACAATATTCACGGGACCCGACGATTTCGGCAAGCTTGCAGATACGGCAAGCGCGGTGTGCTTAAGCCCCGAAACCTATTTCAAAATTCTTATTGATAACAATGCCGACGCTGTAATAAATCCCTTCGGCAGCTATTTTCTCATGTGGCCCGAGCTCGTGCGTGACTATATGCTTCCCTTCCTGCAGGAAACTCAGGCATTCAGACAGCAGGACCCGATGAACACAATAAAGCAGTAATTGTAAAAGGAAAAAGGACACCTTTCGGTGTCCTTTTTCTTTATCCGAATAAATCCGTGAAATCGGCGGGAGTGCCCGCGACAGGTACGGGACCTTCACCGAAATCGGCAAACACGCCGTAGTCCTCAACATAAATATCAACGGCTATGCAGGTGTCACCGCAGTAGAAGCTTGCAAAATAGTCGATGAAATCCTGCGGGGCTGAATTACTGCCCTCAACGGGGGTGAGCAGGGTATCAAGCCATGAGAGCGTCTGAGGGTTTACTATGGTGAACATCTCATTGGTGGCGCTTGCTATTATCGCCTTGTCGGCGTTAATTCCCGCGGATGAGGAGTAGCGGTTTCCGTCGACAGCAACACCTGCGGTGTTTTCCGCTTCGGCAGTGTCAAGCTGTTCGCTCACCTCGGGCACGGATGTGCTTACCGCTGATTTTGCAACAGGCTGAGTTTCGACATCGGCGCTCACGTCGGCGGGCTCGAGATTCATAATCTTATAGCCTGCGAAAACAACAACGCCGAGGCAGGCGGCATAGGAGGCAAGCTTTGTTATTTGCTTTTTCTTCTTTGCGCGATCAAGCCTCATGACCTCGCCCATAATAGCGCCGCGTAACTGCTCGGGAGGCTCCTCAAGTGAATTGCCAAGCGATGAGGAAACGGCGGAAAACGCCTTATACACAGCCGCGCACTCACTGCACACGGCAAAATGAGCTCTTAACTCGTCACGGTCCTCCTGACTGAGCTCGCCGTCAATGAGCAGGCTTATTTTTTCGATGTAATACTCACAGCTTTTCAACGCTTTGCACCTCCCTGCTTATTATTAGACGGACTATTCGCGGAAATGTTCCCGCCGTCCGAGAGGAATGCGCATAGCTTTTTCCTTGCACGGAAAATTCGGGATTTAACCGTGCCCTCCTCGGTGCCGAGCACCTGTGCAATCTCGGCATAGCTCAGCCCGTTAATCTCACGCAGAATGAGAATCTGACGCATTTCGGGCGAAAGCTCAGCAAGCCCGCGGCTAATATCCTCGCGGGTGAGCTTGCGCATGAGAAGCTTTTCGGGCTCAAAGCTGACATCGGGGATGTCAACTGAGGTCTCCTCGCCGTCGCTGTTCTCAGCGGAGAGCGATACCTCGTCGCAGTGACTGCCGCGCCTTAAAAAATCGAGGCAGACGTTTGTCGCAATGCGGTAAAGCCACACGGAGAATTTGCCGTCTCCGCGGAAGGTAGCGAGGGACTTATATGCCTTTATAAAAGTCTCCTGAGTCATATCCTCCGCGTCCTCGGGATTGCCGACCATGCGCAGTGCGAGGTTATACACATTCTTTTCGTACAGGCTCACGAGAGCCTCAAAGCGCTCTGACTTGCCGCGTAAAACGGACCGTATTATTTCGTTTTCGTAAACTGAAGTAATCATACAAGCTCTCTCTTAATTCCATTTACTATTTTTTTAAGCTCGTCAAGCGTTTCGAGTCTGACAAGCTGTTGTTTGTAGTAGCCCGCGTGCGCAACGCCCTTGAGGTACCACGGAATTTGATGCCGCGCCTCAAGACAGGCAAGACGCTCGCCGTTTTGCTCGGCGTACATTTCGGTCTGACGCACCGCAACGTCAATTCTCTCTGCAAGCGGGGGAAGCGGCGGTACGGGCTTTCCTTCAAGCAGAGCGTTTGCTTGCGCGAATATCCACGGGTAGCCGAAGCTTCCGCGCCCGACCATTGCGAGGTCACAGCCCGTGTAGCGCAAAATGTGCTCTGCGTCCTCGGGTGTGAATATATCGCCGTTTGCCGTGACGGGAATGCTGACCGCCCTTTTGACATCGCGGATAATATCCCAGTCGGCTCTGCCCGAGTACATCTGGACCCGCGTTCTGCCGTGCACGGCGATAGCCGAGGCACCCGCTTGCTCCGCGATTTTTGCAAACTCCACGGCGTTGACATTGCCGCCGTCAAAGCCCTTGCGAAACTTAACCGTTACGGGCACGGACACGCTTTTGACAACTGCCTCTATAATTCTTCCCGCGAGCTCGGGAGAACGCATAAGCGCCGAGCCGTCGCCGCTTTTGACTATTTTACCCACGGGACAGCCCATGTTAATATCCAGAATTTCCGCACCCGAGTATTCAATCGCCATCGGTGCCGCCTCAGCCATAACCTCGGGCTCGTGCCCGAAAATCTGTGCGGCAAAGGGGTGACATACCTCGGGGTTATACAGCAGTGACCTTGTCTTGCAATCGCCGTAAACGAGAGCCTTCGCGCTGACCATTTCAGTCGTCGTCAGCGCCGCACCGAGCTCTGTGCAGACGGCGCGAAAGGCAAAGTCGCTCACACCTGCCATCGGCGCGAGGGTTAGTCTGCCGTTAATTTCGACATTACCTATCTTCACCATAATATATCGAGTCCCACGGGGCAATGGTCAGAGCCTGTAATCTCGGGCAGAATATAGGCGTCCTTAATGTTTTCGCGCAGTCTGTCGGAGACGACGAAATAGTCAATACGCCAACCGACGTTTCTTTCTCTCGCCGCGGCGCGATAGCTCCACCATGAGTAGGCATCGGTGCGGTCGGGGTATAGCGCGCGGAAGGAGTCGGTAAAGCCCGCGTCGAGAAGCTCGGTAAACTTTGCCCTCTCCTCATCGGAGAAGCCGGGATTCTGATGATTTGTCGCGGGATTTTTAAGGTCAATATCCTCGTGCGCGACATTCATATCGCCGCAGATAATAACGGGCTTTGTCTTGTCAAGCTCGCAAAGATGCTCACGGAAGGCATCCTCCCAGCTCATGCGGTAGTCGAGCCTTTTAAGCCCGTCCTGCGAGTTGGGGGTATATACGCAAACGAGGTAAAAATCCTCATACTCAAGCGTTATGACTCTGCCCTCTGTGTCGTGCTCGGCAATGCCGAGGTTATAGCTGACCGACAGCGGGGTATGCTTTGTGAAAATCGCGGTGCCCGAGTAGCCCTTTTTCTCGGCATAGCACCAGTAGCACTCGTAGCCTGGCAGGTCAAGGCTTATTTGTCCGTCCTGCAGCTTGGTCTCCTGCAGGCAGAAAAAGTCCGCATCAAGTGACCAGAAAATATCCTCAAAGCCCTTTTTAACAACAGCCCTCAGACCGTTAACATTCCAGCTTATAAATCTCATGTGTTGTCCGCCCTTCCTCTCGCATCGCTCAGTGCCGCGTCTCTTAGTCTCGGCACCTTGCCGTCGGCACCGTTTTTGGTGTCCTGCGTTTTCGTCGCAACGAGTCTGTTTATGCTCACGCCCTGCGAATAAAACTTCGCCTCGTAGTCGGTCATATCACCGCAGACGCCGTTTTTGTGCAGGTCGTTTGTCACCTCGCCGAGTGCCCAGCCCTCAGCCTCAAACTGCTCAAGCGACCAGTCAAACAGCGGACGGTTGTCAGTCTTGAAATGTATCTGACCGCCGAGGGGCAAAAGGTCGGCATAGCTTCGCAGAAAGTCGGGTGCGGTAAGCCTGTGCTTTGCATCGCGGCTTTTAGGCCACGGGTCGCAGAAGTTTATGAATATTCGCTCAATCTCCTGCGGCGCAAAGACATTGCGCAGGTCGAGTGCGTCCATTGATATAAAGCGGATATTCTCCGCCTCGGCATCATAGGCACGCTCCATTGCGATTACCATTGCATCCTCAACCTTCTCGACGGCAAGCAGGAGTGCGTCGGGATTGTGCTGTGCCGTTGAGAGGGTAAATCTGCCCTTGCCGCAGCCGAGCTCAAGCCAAAGAGCACGGCATTCGGGCATTTCACTGCGCCACCTGCCGAGCATAAGCTCAGGTGTTTTTATCTGCAGTCGCGCACAGCGTTCCATGCGCGGCAGTAAATTCGGTTTTTTCCTCATTCTCATGGCTTATCCGTCCTTAGTTTGTCTAATAATTAAAAATAACACAAAAATGTAAAAACATCAATCTGAAAAAGTATAAAGTGCGTTGAACATTTCTGTCCAAAAAATCACAATTTTCGGTTTTTACCCACTTGAAATGGCAAAATAACTATGCTATAATTACATAATCAAAAGATTAACTAAGATTATCAAGCGCAATTTTGCATTTTTATTCAAGGAGAATTGACCTGTGAAACATCCCAATGTGTCAAATAATGTCATCCGCAGAATGCCCCGTTATCTGAGAAAGCTCGATGAGCTTACCGAGGCAGGCGTAAGCCGCATATCCTCGGGCGAGCTCGGTCGTCAGCTCGGTTTAACTCCGTCTCAGATTCGTCAGGACTTCAGCTGCTTCGGTGAATTCGGTCAGCAGGGCTACGGCTATAAGGTCACGGCTCTCCGCGCTGAGATCGCATCAATCCTCGGCATGGATCGCGGCTATTCTGCAATTCTCATCGGTGTCGGTAACATCGGTCAGGCACTTATGTGCAACTTCTCTTTCTCCACATGGGGCTTTGACCTCAAGGCGGCATTCGATGTAAAGCCTGAGATTATTGGTACAAACTACGAGGGAATTGAAATACTGGATATGGCAACTCTGCCCGAATACCTCGCTGATAACCATGTTGATGTTGCGGTATTGTGTGTCCCCAAGGCTCACGCTGTTTCCACAAGAGACCTGCTTATGAAAAACGGCGTATGCGCGATATGGAACTTCACAAATGTTGAGCTTAAAACACCCGACATTCCCAATGAAAATCTGGTCGTCGAGAATATCCACTTCTCCGATTCCCTGCTGTCACTGGGTTATTTCGTGTCGTACAATAACGACGAAAAAGCCGCGCAGGCGGCAAAGCTCAACAAGAGCACACTTTAATTTCTGACAAGAAACATAAACGGGTGAAGCTTCACCCGTTTATTCTTTTACGGAGGTAAGTTATGTCCGATACAATAGCCGCAATATCGACGGGAATGCAGATAAGCGCTATCGGCATAGTGCGTCTGTCGGGAGACGGCGCGATTGAAATAGTAAACAAGCTTTTCCGCCCTTATTCGGGCGGGGCACTTGTTGAGCACGGCTCAAGACAGCTCGTTTTCGGTGAGCTTCACGATGAAAACGGCGCACTTCTCGATGTCTGCCTGTGCACGCTAAGCCGCGCACCCATGAGCTATACGGGCGAGGATACGGCAGAGCTTCAGTGTCACGGCTCACCCGCGGTTTTGCGTGCCGCGCTCGATGCGGTGTTCGCACTCGGAGCAAGACAGGCGCTTGCGGGCGAGTTTACAAAGCGGGCGTTTCTCAACGGCAGAATGGATTTGACAAGCGCAGAGGCGGTTGCGGATATAATAGATGCGGAGACTGCCGAGGCGGCAAAAAATGCCGCAGGTCAGCTATCGGGCGCAATATCGCGTAAGATTGACGGCATCTACGGTTTTCTGACGGATTTGAGCTCGCACTATCACGCGGTGCTTGACTATCCCGACGAGGATATTGAGGACTTTACGCTTGAGGGCTATAAAACGCAGATAGCCGCCGCCATTACTACGCTCGAAAGGCTCGGCGCGAGCTATTCGGGCGGCAAGCTTCTGCAGGGCGGCATTCCCGCCGCGATAATCGGCAGACCGAATGCGGGCAAAAGCTCACTGCTCAATGCCGTGCTCGGCTATGACCGCGCAATCGTAACTGACATCCCGGGCACAACCCGCGATACCATTGTTGAGAGACTTCGTCTCGGCGGCGTGCTTTTACAGCTCACCGACACCGCAGGTCTGCGCGAAACCGACGATGAAATTGAGCGTCTCGGCGTTATGCGCTCGCGGGAGGCGATGGATAAGGCGGAGCTTGTGCTCGCCGTAATCGACGGAAGCGGCGAAATCACAGCCGAGGATGTTGAAATTATCCGCAGTGCAGAGAGGGCTCCGCACGCGATAGTCGTTGTTTCGAAATCCGACCTCGGCACGGTGACGAGTTTGCCCGAAACGAAGCTTCCCACGATGCAGATAAGCTCCGTGACGGGTGAGGGTATTGACGAGCTCGGCGCGCTTGTAAAGCAGATTTTCCCCCTGCCCGATGTCCCTGCGGGCGAAATCCTCACGAATGCAAGACAGGCGCAGGCGGTAAAGCGTGCCCTTGAGTTCATGCAGTCGGCATACAGCGCGATATTAGGCGGCTGCACTCCCGATATAGTGCTGACCGAGGCGGAGGGTGCGATGCAGGCACTCGGCGAGCTGTCGGGACGCACAGTGCGCGAGGATGTCACAAACCGAATATTTGAACGCTTCTGCGTCGGAAAATAAAAAAGTAATGCAGTCAAAATGACTGCATTACTTTTTTGCCTCAATTCCCCAGCCTTGAAGGGGGAGCCTCTGCATTGCTCCGAACACCTTGCTCTTCATGTCGGGATAGTCGGTGCACATGGATTTGAGAAGCTGTTTAATCTCATACCGCTTGCTCGCCTTGTCCTGCGGGCAGGGATTTTCGACAACGGGAAGCTCGAGCGTCTCGGCAAGATTTGAAATTCTGCCCTCGCCCGCATACACCATCGGACGAATCTGCGTCACGCCGCTTCGGTCTAAGTATGTCACGGGTCTGAAGCAGCTTAAACGCCCCTCAAACAGCAGGCTCATTAAAAAGGTCTCCACTGCGTCATCGAAATGATGTCCAAGCGCGAGCTTTTTTATACCCCTTTCGCGTATTGCGTCATTGAGCGCACCGCGCCGCATTTTTGCGCACAGCGAGCAGGGATTATCCTCCTTACGAACATCAAAGACTATCTCCTTGATGTCGGTTTTCAGGCAGGTGTACGGTATGCCGAGCTCAGCGCAAAGCTCCTTTACGGGTGCAAAATCCATACCCTCAAAGCCGAGCTCAATCGTTATTGCCTCGAGCTCAAAGTGCTTGGGATAGTAGCTTTGCAGGTGCTTTAATGCCAAAAGCAGAACAAGACTGTCCTTACCGCCCGAGACGCCGACGGCAATTTTGTCGCCCTCGTCTATCATGTTGTAGTCATCAACCGCCTTGCGGATTATGCCCGTGAATTCATTTAACGCCTTAATATCCATAAATTTGTCCTGCTTTTTGTAAAATGAAAATTAGAATTAGGTAGATTTCGGGAGCATTTGAGAGGTTTTGAGAGGTTTCAAAACGAGAATTAAAATTAGTGTTGACACTGTGCGGGTGCTGTGGTATAAAAGATGAGCACGCTGTTTACTTATTGTAATAGCGCCCCGTTAAATTGTCAAAGATATTATTTATTTTTTGGAGGCACAAATATGTCCACAACCATGCTTACCAAGGAAACCGTTGAACGCAAATGGTACATCCTTGACGCAGCAGGCAAGCCCCTCGGCAAGACCGCTGCAGTAGCTGCCGACCTTCTTCGCGGCAAGCTTAAAACAACCTACACTCCTCATGTTGACTGCGGTGACTATGTCATCATCATCAACGCAAAGGATGCAGTCCTCACAGGCAAGAAGCTCGAGCAGAAGTACTACCGCACTCACTCCGGTTGGGTCGGCGGACTCAAAGAGACCCAGTACAAGCATCTCATGGCAAAGCGCCCCGAGCTCGCAATGACTCTCGCAGTTCGCGGTATGCTTCAGAAGAACACCATCGCACAGTGGCAGCTCAAGCGCCTCAGAGTATTCGCAGGTGCAGAGCACACTCACGAAGCCCAGAAGCCCGAAGTTTGGGATCGCTACTAATAGGAGGTAAATGATAATGGCAACTTATAAGTGCAAAAGACCCTATATGTACGGTACCGGACGCAGAAAGCATTCTGTTGCTCGCGTTCATCTGATTCCCAACGGCACAGGTGCTATCACCATCAACGGCCGTGACATCGACGACTACTTCGGTCTCGAAACCCTTAAGCTCATCGTTCGTCAGCCCCTGGTCACCACCGGCACCCTCGGCAAGGTTGACATCGAGGCAACCGTTCACGGCGGCGGCGTTTCCGGTCAGGCAGGCGCAATCCGTCACGGTGTTTCCAGAGCTCTGCTTCTGGTTGACGAAAACTACCGCGCAGCACTCAAGGCCGCAGGCTTCCTGACCCGCGACCCGAGAATGAAAGAGCGTAAAA
>DCHB01000007.1:0-2602 GCA_002314685.1 Clostridiales bacterium UBA1763 | reverse complement strand
CTCAAAGCCGCACGTCGCGCACCCCAGTTCTCCAAGAGATAATCTGCAAAAGACAACTCCCAAGGTTATTCCTTGGGAGTTTTTTGTTGACGTGCGGCGGGGACTGTTGACAATTATATGACTAAGAGCTATAATGTTAACGAGCGTTAACCAACGGTCTGATCATTGAAGGGAGCTATTAGCTATGAAAAGAATAATAAGCGCAATATTGGTGCTTTTAATGACAATATCTCTGTGCGCCTGCGAAAAAACGGAAAAGCATGAGGACGGAGCGATTACTGTCAAGGTTAATAACACCGTTTTGGAGCAAATAACTCTGATGTCCGCAAGCTGGGCAATCGACGGAGAAACGGTAGGCACAACGGGCGTTGAGGTTGCGGGAGACGAGGGCTTCCTCGGAAAAGACTCCTTCTCGTTCTATATTTATTCAGAGGACATCGAAAACAAGGATGACCTTGATAAGCTGACAATAACAATTAAAGTAACAGATGCAGATGGCGGAACATTTGACGCCGCAACGGTGTCCATTCCCTCAGAGATAGGCGATGAATATGAGTTTGAGCTCAGATACGAGGACGGATGCTACAGCCTGTGGCAGGATTTCGGTGACGGCACCTACGCAAGACTGTCGGGCTGATTGCACTGACTTCTGAATCGGAGAACATATATGCCGGAAAAATCTACAAGGGAAAAGCTGCTTGATGCCGCAACCGATTTGTTTGCGGCTAAGGGCTATTATGCCGCAAGCGTGGATGAAATAGCTGAAAGCATAGGAATAAAGGGCCCGAACATTTATAAATATTTTAAGGGAAAGTCCGCCCTACTCGAGTCGATAGTGGACACTGCCGACAAGGAATACAGTGAAAAAATGGGCTTTGAGCAGGAGCTGCTGACTATTCCCGCAAACGGGGCGGAATTAAAGGCGGTCACGCTGAAGCAAATAGAATACACAATGGGCAATTCCAAGCTTCGCAAGCTGAGAAAAATCTTTACCCATGAGCAGTTCAGAGACGTATTTTTTTCAAAGCTTGCAACAAAGTATCAGCTTGAAAATCAGGAGAAGATATATACGGGCATATTCACCGCGATGATGCAGTCGGGCAAAATGAAAAAGCATGAACCGTCGGTGCTTGCCCTGCAATACATTTCGCCGATAACGCTTATGATACAGCTTACCGACAGACAGCCGGATTTGATCCCGTTTGCAATGGAAAAAATCGAAAAGCACATAGACAGCTTCATCGAAAGCTTCGTGACAGAGTAATACATAAACCCGCGGACACAGTCCGCGGGTTTATTTTATCCTATGAACTTTTCCAAAAGCACGAGGTTAACGCCGTCTATGCCGTTAAACACGCAGGGCACGATGCCGATTTCCTCATAGCCGAGGCGTTTGTAAAATCTGCGGGCGAAGGAATTTCTCTCATTCGTGTCAAGCCTTAAATATGCACAGCCCGTTTCGAGCGAGTAGTTTTCGTAGAAGCGGATAAATTCCCTGCCGTAGCCCTTACCCTTCTCGTCGGGGTCAATTATAAGCGTGTGCAGAACCGAAACCTCGTCGTCGGGAGCATCGTATTTCCAATTTGCGCCTGCATAGACATCCACCTGAAGCTTGTTTATTATCGCCGTGCCTACGATTTTGCCGCCGTCCGTCATAACGAAAAGGTCACCGCGATTAAGCGCGGCGAGTGCGGTCTCGCGTTCGGGATAAACGCCGCGCACCCAGCCGACAACGGCATCGCCATTCTCCTCGGCGGTGTGTATTTTGTCATAGATTTTCGCGACGGCGTCTATATCGTCTGCTGTTGCTTTTCTAACTGTCATATTGCTCACCGAATTTCTCATTTTATGAGCAGAGTATAGCAAAAGCCGAGTGCAAAATCAAGTCACAGTCGCACCGTAGGTGAGTATGCCGAGATTGTCGGCGTAGATTTTGTCAAACTGCGAAACAGGCAGAGGATTTGTACCTATTCCCGCCTCTATTGTGTAGCCGGGGCGGTTAAAATCCTGAATAAACCAATCCTTGTAGCCCGCAAAGCCCGAGGCATAGGGCGTATCCTCAACCGAATAGCCCGAAACCGCGGCAAAGGTGTCGGCGATACTGCGCGAGTTAGTCGGCTCATAGTCGAGGTATCTCCAGTATATGACCTCGCCCTGCGTGTGATACGCAAGCACGAGCCTCGGCGAGAGTGCGAGCGTGAAGTCGTACATAGCCCGCGCCTCGGGTGCTGAAAGCGGTGCGGTACCGACATAGCTTTCGGGTGCGGGGCTGACAAAGCCGAGGGCAAATTTATTCTCCCTCGCCTGAGACCAGCCTGCGGGGTACTGCAAATTGAGGTCAATTCCGCGGATGTTTGCCTTCCAACCCGAGGGAAACGGAATCGAGGGATAGTCCGCGGCTATGCGCTGTGCTGCATTGTAGTACTCACCCGAGTTGAGCTCGCCCGTCACCAAATCCATGCCGTCGGGGTTTACGCAGGGTGCTATGTAAATGCTCGAGCGTCTTAAAAGCTCGCTTGCCGAAAAACCGAAAATGCTCTGCCCGTAGGCGCGTGCCTTTGCAAGCTGTTCGGCAAATTTGAGCAAAACGGGTACGGTTATC
>DCHB01000024.1 GCA_002314685.1 Clostridiales bacterium UBA1763 | reverse complement strand
CTTGGCATAGGGCTCCTTGGTGTGGACAACGCCGATATCGTACAGGAACTTGTGCCAGAAGCGGGAGTACAGCAGGTGCAGAGTTGTATGCTCCATGCCGCCGTTATACCAGTCAACGGGTCCCCAATATTCCTCGGCTTCCTTGGAAACGAACTGCTCGTCGTTGTTCGGGTCCATATAGCGGAGCCAGTACCACGATGAGCCTGCCCAGTTGGGCATTGTATCGGTTTCACGCTCAGCCTTGCCGCCGCACTTGGGGCAGGTGGTTTCAACCCAGTCGCGAATCTTTGCGATGGGGCTTTCGCCGTTATCGGTGGGCTCGTAGTTTTCTACATCGGGAAGCAGGAGAGGCAGCTCGCTTTCGGGTACGGGTACCCAGCCGCATTCGGGGCAGTTTACCATGGGGATAGGCTCGCCCCAGTAGCGCTGACGGGAGAATACCCAGTCACGCAGCTTGTAGTTGGTCTTGAGCTTACCGAAGCCGTGCTCAACCGCATATTCCTTCATCGCGGGGATAGCTTCCTTGACGGTCATGCCGTTGAGGAAATCGGAGTTGACTACGATGCCGTCTTCCTTGGTAATATATGCTTCCTTGGTGACGTCGCCGCCTGCGACGACCTCTATAATTGGCAGACCGAACTTTGTTGCAAAGTCCCAGTCACGCTGGTCATGGCCGGGAACGCCCATGACGATGCCCGTGCCGTAGCCCATGAGGACATAGTCGGAGACATACATGGGGAGCTTTGCATCGGTTACGGGGTTAATGACCTCGATGCCCTTGAGTAGAACGCCCGTCTTGTCCTTGTTAAGCTCGCCGCGCTCGAAATCGGACTTTCTTGCCGCTTCCTTCTGATATGCGACGACCTCGTCCCAGTTTTCAATAAGGCTCTGCCACTTCTTGAGTATGGGGTGCTCGGGGGAAATGACCATGTAGGTCGTACCGAACAGAGTATCTGCACGGGTTGTGTAAACCGTTACATCGTCACCTGTATTGGTCTTGAAGGTGACCTCTGTACCTGTTGAGCGTCCGATCCAGTTTCTCTGCTGGATTTTTACTCTTTCGATGAAGTTTACATCGTCAAGGTCGTCGATAAGTCTGTCGGCATACTTTGTGATTGCAAGCATCCACTGACTCTTTTCCTTCTGAACGACCTCTGCGCCGCAACGCTCGCACACACCGTCAACGACCTCTTCGTTTGCAAGCACGCACTTACAGCTTGTGCACCAGTTGACAGGCATTGTTGCCTTGTATGCAAGTCCGTTCTTGAACATCTGCAGGAAAATCCACTGAGTCCACTTGTAGTACTTGGGGTCGGTGGTATCAACACAGCGGTCCCAGTCGAAGCTGTAGCCGAGCATCTTAAGCTGGCTTGTGAAGGTCTTTATATTGTCCGCAGTCACCTTTGTCGGGTGAATGTGAGTCTTGATTGCGTAGTTTTCCGTGGGCAGACCGAATGCGTCAAATCCGATGGGGAAAAGCACATTGTAGCCTTCCATTCTTCTCTTTCTTGCAACTATATCAATCGCAGTGAAGGGGCGGGGATGACCGACATGGAGTCCCTGACCCGAGGGGTACGGGAACTCAATAAGTCCGTAAAACTTGGGGCGTGTGGTATCGCCTGTTATTGCCGCGTAGGGCTTGGTCTCTTCCCACTTGTCCTGCCACTTCTTCTCAATTGCGGTAAAATCGTATTTCATTATAAATTTCTCCCTTTTAATTATTACTTTTGTTCTTCTGTATGCCCCTTAGCAGGGGACACTCGCACAAGTGCTCGTTAATCGCCGCTTTGCCTTGCAAAGCAAGCCGAATTTTGCAAATTCGGGGCGATTCATCTGAATTGAGGCGGGCTTCCGCCCCCTCAAGCTCCCCCGAGCAAAAATCGAACACCGTGCTTCTGTATGCCCCTTAGCAGGGGCTTAAAAGGGATGAGAGCTCTATCTCCTCGGCGTCTGACCACAGTCTTTCGAGCTTATAGAAATCTCTTGCTTCCTCGGTGAAGACATGTGCGACTACACAGCCGAAATCGAGAAGCACCCAATTACCCGAGCGATAACCCTCGCGGCGGATAGGAGGCTCGCCTGCCTCGCTTAACTGCTTGTCAATCTCGTCTGTCAAAGTTTTTATATGTGTGGAGGATGTACCCGTGCAGATAACGAAATAGTCGCAAAGAGTTGTGAGCTTTTCCGTTTTGAGCACCTTTATATCCTTGCCTTTTTTATCGTTCAGTGCCTTGGCGGCAACCGATACGACCTCACGCGGTTCCATCATTTTCAGTAACGTCCTTATCCTGTGTATTTGTGCTCGGCACCCATTGCAAAACCTGGGCGTATGCGAGCGAGTCGTTTGTATTGTACGACAAGAAGGAGCTGATTCCTCCGTTAAGCTCGCCCGTTGTTGAATAGAAATTGCCGTCCTTTACGGTGATTATATCAACATTGTTGACTGTAACATCGGTGTCCCACGGGTTTATATACTCGTTTACCATGTCAAGCCATGCGTCAATGTCGGTAAATACATAGCTGTATCCGAACACATTGCCCGCTTCTATCTTGGGCATGGTCATAAACTGAACATCTTCCTTGTCGAGCTTTATAAACTCCTTGATGAAGTATGCAATATTCTCGACAGAAAGGTCGGTCTGCATATTATCGGAAACAATCTGAGCAACCTTTGCGGCATTGGGGACATTGCCGAGGGTGAGCATCTGGTCGGCAAGTGCCTTAAGAAGCTTGTGCTGCATCTCGATACGGTCAAGGTCGCCGCCCGAATATGCACTTCTGAAGCGCATTATCTGAACGAACTGCTCGCCCGAGAGAGTCTGCACACCCTTGTTGATGTGAATATGCAGGTCCTGCTTATTCGAGTCGTAGTTCATATCAAGCGGAACATCGAACTCAACGCCGCCGATTGCATCGACGACCTGCTCGCAGGCCTCAAGATTTACGAGCACATAGCTGTCAACATCAAAGCCGAGCATACTCTTTACGAGCTCCTGTCTCATGCTCTGAATGGGGTCAACGCCGTAATACGACGAGCCCTCTATATCCTTATAGTAGCTTGCATAATGATAAGCGGCATTAGCCTTTTTGACCTCGTGCTGAATGTTTGTCAGTGTATCTCTCGGGATGCTGACAACATTGAGCTTGCCGTTTTTGGTATCAAACGAGCCTATCATTATTGTATCCGTATTATTGCTTATCTGGTCTGTACCCGCAACAAGGAAGGTATAAACGCCGTCTTTTCTGCCCTCGACCTGAGTGCCTGTGGGCTTTGTGCCGTCAAGTCCGTCACCATTCTGATCGGGCGGGTCGAGGAAATACTCAACTGCGACATAAGCACCTGCCGCCAATATAGCGAGGACGAGTAAAATTATTAAAATAACCTTGCCCGCTTTTTTCTTCTTGCCCTTTTTATTTCTCTCCGCAACGATTTCTTCAACCTTTTTATTTGTCGGCTGAACATACTGCTGTCTTACCGCGGAGGTCGTGGGGGTATCATCAAGGCTGTCAAGCAAGAACAGCTCTTCCGAATAATCATCGTTTCTTCTGCGAGGGGGCTGTGATGAAAATGCGGTTCCTGAGTGCTTGCCTTTCTTTTTGCCACCGAATAGCTGCATATCTTCTGTCCCTTCTGTCTGTAAAGAGATTTTTTCTCACAAATTATTCTGACTGTACCACTCATAGGCTTTCGCAGTGGTGTAATGCGGCTCTGCGCCGTAGCTTCTTATATCCTCAAGGCTCATTTTGAGTCCGAGCTCCATTGCCTCGTCGAGATTTTCATAGGCAAGTGAGCGAAGCTCCTCAACACCCTCAAAGTCACGGTTAGGCTCTATGTAGTCAGCCATGTATATAATTTTTTCGAGAAGTGTCATGTCGGGCTTGCCCGTGGTGTGCCATCTTATAGCCTCGTACACCTCGGTGCTGACATTAAACAGCTCCTTTGCCATTGCCGCGCCCGTTTTTGCGTGCAGAAGCTTTACATTCTGCGTTTCAGCAATATCGTTTATAATACCATACTTGTCGCATAATATCAATTGGTCATCAAGCAAAAGTTTTTTTGTTATATCGTGCAGTATTGCCGCCTCAGCCGCATTCTCGGCATCCTCGCCCCAGTGCTGAGCAAGCTTAACCGCCTCGGTTTCACAGCCCGCTACGTGGGCAATACGCTTGGGCTTGAGCATCGCATAAGCCTTTTCTCTCAGCCAATACAGCTCGGGCTTTGCGTCGTAATCACCGTTTGCGATTATTCGCTCATAAACATTTTCGGGCAGATACGATGCGCCCATTCTGCGGCACAGCATATCGCGTATATCGGTTGATGACATCGCCCTCGGCTCATGCCGCAAAAGCTCGATTTTTGCCCCGTACTGCTTTTTGAGGTAGTCAGCATAGCCGATTATTTCCGCTTCCTCGCCCTCACTGCGCACAAACACGGCTAATGTGAGGCTTTCGAGCAAAAATCTGTATCTGTACCATTCCTCAAAGCTCAGGAACATATCCGTGCCCATCGCAAGATAGAACTCTGCATCGGGATAGAGCGTTTTAAGCTCCTCAAGTGTGACGGCGGTATAGCTTTTTCCCTCGCGCTTAAGCTCCATATCCGAAATCTCGACATCGGGAATTTCGGAAAAGGCAAGCTGTGTGAGCAGGAGTCTTTCCTCTGCGCTCGGGCTGTTATCTGCAAGTTCCTTGTGCGGGGGAATGCTTGCGGGTATAACGAGCAGCTTATCGGGCTTCAGCCTTTGTGAAATTGTCATTGCCGCCTCAACATGTCCGCAGTGCGGTGGATTGAAGCTTCCGCCGTAGATTACGATTTTCATTTTTTCTTATCTTTTACCAATACTATTTTAGGCTCTTTTGCATTGCGCTTATACAGCACAAATTTGCTTCCTATCGTCTGTACCGTCTCGGCATCGCACGCCTCGGCAAGTGCATCTGCCGCCTCGCGTGCTGTCAGCAGGCTGTTTTCAAGCACTCTGCCCTTTATGAGCTCTCTCGCCTTTAGTGCATCCTTAACCTGAACGAGCGTATTTTCGCTTATGCCGCCCTTGCCTATCTGAATTATTGTGTCCTCTGTCATAGCCAGCCCGCGGAGCTGTGCTCTCTGCTTACTTGTCAGTGCCATTGTATTCCCTCAGCTTCTTTCTGAATTCCTTAAGAGCGTTTGCTCTGTGAGATATTCTGTTTTTAACTTCCGTTCCGAGCTGTGCCATAGTTTGCTCATAGCCGTCGGGCATGAACACGGGGTCATAGCCGAAGCCTCCGTCACCTACGGGGGCGCGGGTTATCTGACCTCTGCACTCGCCCTCACTGCAAACCATATCCCCGTTGGGGAAAAGACAGCAGATATCCGTTACGAACCTTGCTTTTCTGTCATCAAACTGCTCCATGTTATGAAGGAGATATTCGTAGTTCTCTTTATATGTCGCCTCATGTCCCGCGGGGGTGTAGCGTGCGGTGTTGACGCCCGGCGCACCGTTAAGCGCATCGACCATGAGTCCCGAATCGTCTGCTATTGCCGCCTCGCCCGTCGCATTTACGACTGCCGCCGCCTTTAGATAGGCATTTTCGGCGAAGGTCGTGCCAGTTTCATCAACCTCGAAATTACAGCCCGCCTCACTCTGAGATATAACCTCAAAGCCCATCTCGGACAAAATTGCCTTGATTTCGGCTATTTTATCCTTATTGTTGCTCGCAACTATCAGCTTCATTTGAACAGTGCCTCCACGAAATCGTCAGCATCAAACGGGATGAGGTCGTCTATCTGCTCACCCACGCCGACATACTTTACGGGCAGGTTTAGCTCGTGGGCTATTGCAAACACTATGCCGCCCTTTGCAGTGCCGTCAAGCTTTGTGAGCACTATGCCCGTAATGCCTGCGGTTTCAAGAAACTGCTTTGCCTGTATAAGTCCGTTCTGCCCCGTTGTTGCATCGAGTACCATTAGTGTTTCGACATCCGCATCGGGCAATTCACGGGCTATAACTCTCGTTATTTTATTGAGCTCGTTCATGAGGTTTGCCTTGTTGTGCAGTCTGCCTGCGGTGTCGATTATTATTGTATCGACTCCGCGTGCCTTTGAAGCACAGATACTGTCATACACGACTGCGGCGGGGTCACTGCCCTCCTCGTGACGGACAATGTCAACGCCCGAGCGCTCAGCCCATATATTGAGCTGTTCTCCTGCCGCGGCGCGGAAGGTATCGCCCGCGCAAAGAAGCACCTTTTTATCCTCCGCCTTGAAGCGTGCGGCAAGCTTGCCTATTGTCGTTGTCTTGCCGACACCGTTTACGCCGACCATGAGGATGACCGAGGGCTTGGTTTCAAGCTTCAGCGAGGTATCCATTTCGCCGAGCATTTCGTGCATATACTTCACGAATGCCGCCTTTGCATCCTTGCCCTTCATTATGCGCTGACGGAACAGTATGCGCTTATAGTCATACATGATTTTAGCGGTAGTCTCGCCGCCTATATCCGCCATGACGAGCATTTCTTCAAGCTCGTCGTAAAAATCCTCATCGTCAATATCGAAGTTGCGGAAAATTTCCTCAAGCTCCTCAATATTCTTTCGGGTCTTGCTCAAGCCCGAAAACATTTTATCAAAAAAGCCCATTACATTCTCCTGTAATCAGTTTGTTTCAATGGAGCGCTGTGCCTGCTCGAGGTCAAGCTCTATAATTCGGGAAACGCCCTTTTCCTGCATCGTTACGCCGTACAGGTGGTCTGCCTCCTCCATAGTGCCGCGGCGGTGGGTTATTACGATAAACTGCGTTTTATTGCACATATTGCGCATATAATCGGCGTATCGGATAACATTCGCCTCGTCAAGTGCCGCTTCAATCTCGTCCATTACGCAGAAGGGCGTAGGTCTTACCTTGAGTATTGCAAAGTACAGCGCGATTGCGACAAAGGATTTCTCGCCGCCCGAAAGCAGGCTGATATTCGATACCGCCTTGCCGGGGGGCTGAACCTTAATCTCGATACCGCACTCAAGCGGATTTGTCTCATCCTCGAGAATAATAGATGCCTTGCCGCCGCCGAAAAGCTCAAGGAAGGTTGTACGGAAGTTCTCGTCAATCAGCTTGAACTCACGCAGGAAAACATCCTTCATCTCGTTTGTTACATCGTTTATTATGCCCACAAGCTCGGATTTTGCCTTCTCAACATCGTCACGCTGACCTGTTAAGAACTCGTATCTCGTGCTTACGCGCTCGTATTCCTCGATTGCGCCTATATTCGGCGTGCCGAGGGCGGATATCTGACGGCGAAGGTCATTTATGCCGCGGGTTTCCTTCTGCAGATTTTCAATCGGCTGACGGATTTCCTCTGCCGCGGAATACGACAGCTCGTAGCTGTCCCACAGCTTGTCGAGGATTTGCTTTTCCTCCATATCAGCGGCAAGCTTTTTTTGCTCGATACGCGCACAGCTTCTTTCAAGCTCCAAAAGCTGACGGTTACGCTCCTGCGCATCCTTATCCGCCTTTGTGCGTCTGCCCTCAAGCTCAAGACGCTTATTGTTTATCTCGCTTATCTCGGTGCGTATCGTTTCTGCCTCGGCGAGTATGCCGTTTCGCTTCTCGTGCACCTTTTTGAGCTCTTTTTCAATGTATCCGCGCTGTGCCTCGGCGGCTTCGATCGCCGCCTTGCGTGACTGACTGTCTCCGCTGAGTGCTTCAAGCAGCACCCTAAGCTGATTTACAGCCATATCCGTTGCACGCTTTTCAGCCTCGGATGCGGCTATCGAACGGTTAATCTCAGTCTGGTCCTCAAGTGCCATATCAAGCTCATAGCGAAGCCCAGACAGCGCATTTCTCGCCCTGTCAAGCTCTGCGCTCTGTCTGTTATACTCGCTTTCAAGCTTTACGCGGTTTTTCTTGAGCTGTTCAAGCTCATTTGCGCGGGAGAGTATGCCCGTGCCCTTTGCCGCACTGCCGCCCGTCATTGAGCCGCCTGCATTCACAAGCTGTCCGTCAAGGCTGACTATTCGCAGTCTGTTGCCGTTTGCCTTTGACATTCTAACCGCATCGGCGAGAGTTTCGGCGACGACTGTTCTGCCGAGAAGATTTGCAAAAATGCCGTCGTACTTAGCATCGAATTTCACAAGGTCGTATGCCACTCCGACAAAGCCTGGGTCGTTTACGGGGGCATCCTTCATAACCTGACCGCGGATTGTGTCAATCGGCAGGAAGGTTGCGCGTCCCGAATCGAGGCGCTTTAGAAGCTCGATTGCGCCTCTGCCGTCGTTCTGAGTGTCGATAACTATGTTCTGCATAGCGGCACCCAAAGCCGTTTCAATCGCGAGTGCGCACTCATCGTCCGCCTTTACGAGGTTTGCAACGGGTCCGTGAACGCCCTTTATATTGCCTCGTGCGGATTCGCGCATGACGGTTTTGACCGCCTTTGAAAAGCCCTCGTATTCCTTTTCCATTTCCGAGAGCATATGAATTCTCGCATCGAGACTGCGGCAGTCAACGCTGAGTCTGCTGACCTTCTCGCGAAGCTGTTCAGCCGCCGTTTCTCTCGACGAAAGCTTCATTCTGCAGCCGTCAAGCACATTGTTATTGCTTCTGAGCTTTTCACCGAGCTCATTTAACTGCTCTTCAAGCTTTGCTATTGTATTCGAGTTATCCGCAATCTGTGCGTTTATCTCGCCTACTCTCGTCTCGGCTTCCTCAATATCCTTCTGCATACGCTGTGAGGCTTCCTCACTGCTTGCAATATTAGCGCGAAGTACAGCTGCCTCGGAATCGCATTCTGCCGCCCTTGCTTCCATTGCCGACAGTCTTGCTCTCGCGTTTTCAGCCTGAACATCCTTTTCGCGCATACGCTCGGAAATATTGCCCGAGGAGGCGTACAGTGCCTCTAAGCTTCTGTGTGCCTCTGAAAGCTCGCGCTTTGCATTTTCGTAATCGTTATTTACGGCATCCGCCTGTGAACGGAGCTTTTCAAGCGTTGCCATCCACACGGAAATTTCGCGCAGACGGAGCTCGTCACGCAGTACGAGATACTTTTTTGCCGTCTCCGACTGCTTTTTTAGCGGCTCGACCTGGAGTTCAAGCTCGTCAATCTTATCGTTGATTCTGAGCAGATTTTCTTCGGTTTTCTGCAGCTTGCGCTCGGATTCCTCCTTGCGGCTGCGGTAGCGGGATATGCCCGCCGCTTCCTCAAACACCTCGCGGCGCTCGGAGCTTTTTGACGATACTATCTCTGCAATTCTGCCCTGACCGATAATGGAATAGCCGTCTCTGCCGAGGCCCGTGTCCATAAGCAGACTGTTAATATCCTTAAGGCGCACTGCCTCGCGGTTTATGTAATACTCACTGTCACCGCTTCTGTAATAGCGGCGGGTGAGCATAAGCTCAGTGTTATCACAATCGAAAATATGCTCTGAGTTATCTATAACAAGCGAAACCTGCGCAAAGCCCAATGCGCCCCTCTTCTCTGTTCCGCCGAAGATGACATCCTCCATCTTTCCGCCTCGCAGAGTTTTGGAACGCTGTTCGCCCATAACCCACAGTATTGCATCGGCAATATTCGATTTGCCCGAGCCGTTAGGCCCGACTATTGCGGTTATGTCCTTTTCAAATGTAATTCGGGTTTTTTCAGGGAAGGATTTGAAGCCCTGTAATTCCAATGCCTTTAAGTACAAATGCTTTACCTCTATTCAAAATTGCAAACAAAGTCAAATTATATAATATAACAACTTGCACTCTTAATCAAGTACGGTGACGGTAATTTCGCCCGATTTTACATCGGCAGAGCGCACTTTGAGCTGTTTAAGCTTAAATTCCTGCATCAAAATATTCGTATTCGCTCTGTGCTGACCCGTCATTTTCGACACATCCGATTTATTTACGTTCAAAACGACTCGGCTTTCGGGCTTTATGCCCCGCAAAAGCCCCCTCGCCCTATTGAGCATAATTCTCGAGCGCACGAGCTCGCCGAGTGCGGGGTGATACGCTCCACCCGCGGCATCCCCGCCCGACAAATCCTCCGTCGGATTTAAGCCCATGCGGATAATCGGTATGTTCGCCTCATCGAATAGCTCCGATAGCTTTGCGCAGACGCGCACGGCATCCTCAACCGTATGCTCGGGATACTGTCCCGCCTGCCACATATCGTACAGTACCGTATCGCGGACAATTACAGTCGGATACACACGCACCCCGTCGGGCTTGAGAGCTATAATTTTGCGCGCTGTTTCAAGGCTTTTCTCGTCCGTATCGCCCGGAAGTCCCGTCATCATCTGCAAAACGAGCTTGAAGCCCTCTTGCTTTATAAGCCTCGACGCATCCTCAACCTCTTTCGCCGTGTGACCTCTGCCCGACAGGTGCAAAACAGTATCGTCAAGCGACTGCGCACCGAGCTCAACTGTTGTAACACCGTATTTTTTGAGCCGTGAAAGCACCTCCCCGTCTATTGCATCGGGGCGGGTTGACAGTCTTATTGAGTCTATTGTGCCGTCGGCAAGATATGGCTGTGCCGCCTCAAAAAGGCTTATCTGCTCATGCACGGGAATGGCTGTGAAGCTTCCTCCATAAAACGCCAATTGCCGCTTTGTCCCTGCGGGGGACAAGGCGGCTCCGTTCTCTATTGCATCTTTTACTGTCTGTGCCGTTGCAGGCTGTGTGTGTCCCGAGATGCGGCGCTGATTACAGAACACGCAGTCATTCGGGCAGCCTAAATGCGGCACAAAAACGGGGATAATACTGTTTTTTGCTGTCATTTACTCAACTTTTTAAGCGCTACGCAGGCGGCAGCCTGCTCTGCTTCCTTCTTTGTGCGCCCCGTGCCCTCGCCGATAACCTTACCGTTGAGGCTGACATAGGCGGAAAATGTTTTGTTATGGTCAGGTCCCGATTCACCCGCGGGGATATATGTAAGCACCTGCCCGCTTTTCTTCTGAATAAGCTCCTGAAGCTCGGTTTTGTAGTCCGCGGCATGATGAGCCTCTATGCTCTCGGGGCTTAAAATCATGCGTTTTATAAAGCTCTCGGGCACCTCAATTCCGCCGTCGAGAAACATTGCGGCAATAATCGCCTCAACCGCATCTGCAAGGATTGAAGCTCTTGTCCTGCCGCCGTTTTTCTCCTCGCCGTGTCCCATTAGAAGATACCTGCCCAGCTCAAGCTCCTCGGCAACTGCATGGAGACTCTGCTCGCACACGAGCTCTGCGCGGAGCCTTGTCATTTTACCCTCGGGCAGTGTCGGCGTAACGGAATAGAGATGCTTTGCCGTTACAAAGCCCAGAACTGAATCGCCCAAAAACTCGAGACGCTCATTCGAGGGAAAGCTGTTTCCCCTGTTCTCGTTTGCGTACGAGCTGTGAGTCAGTGCATTTTCAAGCAGGGCTTTATTCTTAAACCGATATTCTAATTTCTCTTCAAGCTCTTTCAATCTTTACGCTTCCTCGGAAATACGCATGTATTCCACATTCTCAATTATATCGTTTATCATGCCCGACTCGGCAAACGCCTTTGCCTGACGGATTGCGGCAAAAATTGCCTCATCGCCCGATGAGCCGTGCGCCTTGATTACAGGCTTTGAAATTCCCAAAAGCGGAGTACCGCCGACCTCATCGGAGTCGATCGCCTTTGCAACACCCTTAATATCCTTCTTGAGCACTGCCGCGGCAAGCTTATTCTTCGTGCTCTTTGTCATTGCGCCCTTTATGCCGCCGAATATCCATTTTGCGACACCCTCGGCGGTTTTTATGACAATATTGCCCGAAAAGCCGTCTGCTACGACTACATCGACGCCGCCTGCAAACATTGTGCTCGCCTCGACATTGCCGACAAAGTTAATTCTGCCGTCGGCATCTGCTTTTTTGAGAAGCTTGAAGGTCTCATGCTGAAGCTCGCCGCCCTTTGTCTCCTCTGCACCGATGTTGAGAAGTCCGACACGGGGCTTTTCGATATTCATGAGGCGCTTTGCGTAGAAGCTGCCCATATATGCAAACTGCAGAAGATATTCGGGGGTGCATTCCGCGTTTGCACCGCAGTCTATGAGCATAAAGCCGTTTTCTGCGCTCGGCAGTACGGGTGCCATTGCCGCACGGCGCACGCCCTTGACGCGCTTGACAAGAAGCGTTGCGCCTGTCAAAAGTGCGCCCGTTGAGCCTGCCGACACGACTGCATCGCCCTTGCCGTCCTTGACAAGATTAAGCGCAACTGCCATGGACGAGTTCTTCTTGCGTCTTACCGCTGTGGAGGGGTCATCCTCCATTGTTATTATCTCATCGGCATTTACTATCTCTATACCCTTGAGGTCAACACCCTCGAGGCAGTCCTCAACAGCCTTCTGCTGACCGACAAGCGTTATCTCAACGCCGAGTCTGTCTCTCGCGAAAACCGCACCTTTAACTATGGCTTCGGGTGCATTATCTCCGCCCATAGCGTCAACAATTATTCTCACAGCCGAAGACCTCCTTATCCATAAGTTTATCTATAATTTCAAGCGAGCGTGCCGAAATCTCGGCATTTTTGTTTCTCTTGCCCTTTACGCGATAGCCCAAAGGGGTGATTATTCCGAAGTTAATATTCATGGGCTGAAAATCGCCTACACTGCCGCCCGACACGTACAGTCCGAGTGCACCGATTGCAGTCTCCTGCGGAAAATCGACGGGCTCAAGTCCGAGCAATCTTGCGGCGGTTTCAATGCCGACAAGCATACCCGATGCGGCTGACTCAACATAGCCCTCAACGCCCGTCATCTGTCCCGCAAAGCTTATGCGCGGCATACTCTTAAGTCTGTAATAGCGGTCAAGAAGCTTAGGACTGTTGAGATATGTATTGCGGTGCATGACGCCGAAGCGCACAAACTCCGCATTTTTCAGCGCGGGAATCATGGAGAAAACACGCTTCTGCTCGCCCCATGTCAGATGCGTCTGAAAGCCGACGAGGTTATATATCGTACCGTCGGCGTTATCGCGCCTCAGCTGAACGACGGCATGATTTTCCTTCCCCGTTCTCGGGTCACGCAGTCCTACGGGCTTTAATGGTCCGAAGCGCAATGTTTCCTCGCCGCGGCGTGCCATGACCTCAACGGGCATACATCCCTCGAAAACTCCGCCGTCATCAAAGCCGTGAACGGGAGCCTCCTTGGCGTTTACAAGCTCTTTTACAAACGCCTTGTACTCCTCCTCGTTCATCGGGCAGTTTACATAATCTGCTGTGCCCTTGTCATAGCGGGAGGCAAAGAAGGCACTTTCCATATCAACGCTTTCAAGCGTTACTATGGGCGCGACGGCATCGTAGAAATGCAGTCCCGTGCAATCGCACAGCTTTTCGAGCTTCTCGGCGAGAGCATCGCTTGTTAAAGGTCCCGTTGCAATTACAAGCTCACCCTCGGGGAAGTCTGTTGCTTCCTCACTAATAAGCTCAATATTCCCGCAGGACTTAATTTTATCGGTTATATATCTTGAAAAGCCCTCACGGTCAACTGCAAGTGCGCCGCCCGCGGCTACCTTGTTATTATCGGCGCTTTCCATTATGATTGAGCCCATTTTGCGCATTTCCGCCTTGAGCAGTCCCACCGCGTTTGAAAGCTCATCACTGCGCAGTGAGTTTGAGCACACAAGCTCCGCAAAATTTTCGGAGCTGTGGGCGGGTGTCATTTTATTGGGCTTCATTTCATACAAGGTGACTTTAATGCCGCGCTTTGCAAGCTGCCATGCACATTCACAGCCCGCAAGTCCCGCACCTAAAACCGTGACCTTTTCCATAGATACTTATTCCTTGGTTTTCTTGCTTGTAGTTTTTTTCTTTGACGGTGCTTTTTCGGCACTCGTCTTTTTCTTGTAGCCGCGCTTGTCCTCGGGCACGAAGGCGGAGCATTCCTCGTTTATGCAGAAGCTCTTTTTCTGTCCCTTGCCGCTGGGCTTGAACATGGTCTTTCCGCAATTAGGGCAGAAGTCCTTTGTGGGGACATACCATGTCATAAAGCCGCAATCGGCGCCGCGCTCGCAGGCATAGAAGGTGTAGCCCTTCTTTGATGTGCGCTTTAGTATTCTGCTTGCGCACTTGGGGCACTTGCCCGGCATTTCAACAACGAGAGGCTTTGTGAAGCTGCACTCGGGATATGCGGGGCAGGCTAAAAATCTGCCGAATTTGCCCGATTTAACTACCATCTGCTTGCCGCAGACATCGCAGTATTCATCGCTCAGCTCATCGGGGACTTTAATTCTCATTCCCTCGAGAGCCTGCTCGGCATTCGTGAGCTCAACGCTGAAATCATCGTAAAACTCGTGAAGCAGGTCCTTCCAATATCTCTCGCCCGACTCAACGTTGTCGAGTCCCTCCTCCATGTGATTTGTAAACTTGAGGTCAACAATATCGGGGAAGCGCTCCATCATAAGCTCGGTTACGACAGTGCCGAGATTTGTGGGCTTGAGGTACTTGCCGTCCTTGACGACATATTCGTGGCTTGTAATCGTTGAAATAGTGGGCGCATAGGTTGAAGGTCTGCCTATGCCCTTTTCCTCCATGGCACGGATGAGGGTTGCCTCGGTATAGCGTGCGGGGGGCTGAGTGAACTGCTGTTCGGGGAGCATCTTTTCAAGATATACTCTCTCCCCTGCCTGAAGCTCGGGGAGCTTTTTACGAAGCTCGTCCGATTCCTCGTCCTTGCTCTCCTCGTAAACCGCGGTATAGCCCGCGAACTTGAGCTCGGAGTAATTTGCACGGAAAATGCAGTTATTCGCCTCAACATCGACTACGACGTTGTCGTAAACCGAGTTTGCCATCTGACAGGCGGTGAAGCGTCCCCAGATAAGACGGTAAAGTCTGTACTGCTCGGGGGTTAAGTCCTTGCGGACAACATCGGGGGTGAGCTCAATATTTGTCGGGCGGATTGCCTCGTGTGCATCCTGCGCACCCGATTTTGTCTTATAAACGCGGAACGAGCCGTGGTAATATTCCTTGCCGTAGTGCTCGATAATGAAGTTCTTTGCCGCCATGAGTGCGACATCGGAAAGGCGCAGAGAGTCCGTTCTCATGTAGGTTATAAGACCGACCGTGCCGTGACCTGCAATATCAACGCCCTCGTAAAGCTGCTGAGCGATCGACATTGTGCGGCGCGGTGTCATACCGAGTCGGCGCGATGCCTCCTGCTGAAGCGTAGAGGTAATAAACGGGGGTGAGGGACTGCGGTGCTTTTCTCCGCGCTTAACGCTTTTAATCTTAAAGGGTGCGTCCTGCGTTTCGTTTATTATTGCCTTTACCTCATCCTCGGAATGAAGCTCGAGCTTTTTATCGTCCTTGCCGTAGAAGCGTGCGGTAAACTCGCTGTTTTCCTGCTCACAGTTAAGTACGGCATCAAGCAGCCAGTATTCCTCGCGCACAAAGCTGTCGATTTCCTTTTCGCGGTCAACGACCATTCTTGTTGCAACGGACTGAACTCTGCCCGCGGAAAGACCGCGCTTAATCTTTTTCCAAAGCAGGGGTGACAGCTTATAGCCTACGAGGCGGTCAAGCAATCTTCTTGCCTGCTGAGCATCGACGAGGTCCTTGTCTATATCGCGGGGATTGTTTATGCTCTCGGTTACTACCTTTTTTGTTATCTCGTTGAAGGTTACGCGTCTTGCCTTCTCATCGGACAGATTCAAAAGCTCCTTAAGGTGCCATGAAATTGCCTCTCCCTCGCGGTCGGGGTCGGTTGCGAGAAAGACGGTCTTTGAGCTTTTGCTGAGCTTTTTGAGATTGTCTATGACATCCTTATGGTCCTTGACGGGGATGTACTTAGGCTCAAAGTCATTCTCAACATCTATGCCGAGCGTGCTCTTGGGCAGGTCGCGCAGATGTCCCATTGACGCGACGACCTTATAGTCCGCGCCGAGATATTTCTCTATGGTTTTTGCCTTTGCAGGAGATTCGACAATTACTAAATTCTTTTTTGCTGCAGGCATTTAGCTGTCCTCACTTTGTTCTTATATTCAATGAAAAGCGCTTACCCGACTGCTGACTGACATAGCCCTTGAGCTGTAAAAGCGTCAAATCCGCAAGCACCTTTGCAGGTGAAAGCGAGGTGCGCTCAATAATGTCGTCAACGTGCACACTGTCCGAATCCATGGCGGACACTATACTTATCTGGGTCTCGCTGAGGCCTTCCAACTGTTTCTTCAAGTCAATATATTCCGCAGTTTCGGGCTTGTCAATGACTTTTTTTGTTCTTTTTTCTGTTTTTGGCGTTTCGGGCACGGCGGTTTTTTCGGGTTTTAACTTGCTCTCGGGCATTTTTGCATCAATATTTCTGAGCTTATCGGGGAAGACCTTTGCAAACTCCGACACGACATCCCAGCCGTTTGTGACGGGCTTTGCGCCCTCCTTGAGCATGGCATTTGTGCCCGCGCAATTCTCGTTATCCGCATTTCCGGGGACAACGAAAATTTCTTTGCCCTGGTCTGCCGCCTCGGCGACAAAAAGCCTCGTGCCGCTTTGAACGGGTGCCTCGATTACCGCTACGCCGACGGACAGTCCCGCGGTTATGCGGTTTCTTGCTCGGAAAAATGCCTTGTTCGGCGTTGTGCCCGGCGGATACTCGCTCACGAGTGCGCCTCTCACGGCAAGCTCCTGTGCGAGTGAGCCTCTTGCATCCTCATGCGCTGTGCCGAGAACTCCGACGCATTTTCCGTCAGCTAACAATGCGCCCTCTGCGCCTGCGGCATCTATGCCGCTTGTAAGTCCCGATACGACTACACCGCCGCACTTTGCAATCTCATAGCCGAGTCTGCGCCCCATTTTGATGCCGTAGGGTGTCGCGTTTCTCGTGCCGATAACGGCTATTGCCGCCTCATCGTCAATAGCGGGCAGATTGCCCTTTACATAGATTACGGGAGGTGGTGAATACACATTCTTCAGCCTTGTCGGGTACAGGGCATCCTGCACTGTAATCAGCTTGATATTCTGTGCCTCGCACTCGTCAATTATTCTCAGTGCGCCCGAAATGTCCCGCTTTTCAAGCTCCTGCGCACCCTCGGCTTTGTTGCCGAGCAGGCGAGTTATCTCGCCCGCGGGTGCCTCGAACATTGCCTCTGGGCTTCCGTAATGCGAAAGAAGAACGGCTCTCGCCCGCGGACTGAGCCTTGCGGATGTTGAAAGCCAAAGCCAGTATTTTATAGCAGACATACCGTTCCTCCTTTTTTATCTTGACATTTCCCACATGATAACCGACGCCGCAACAGCCGCGTTCAGCGACTCTGAGTCGGGATTCATGGGTATTATTATCTGACCGCCGCAGACCTCAAGCAGCTTTTCGGACAAGCCTCTGCCCTCACTGCCTACGGCGACTGCCGCACGGTGAATTTCAATATTGCGGATGCTTGCCGCCGTGTCGCTCAATGCCGCACCGTAAAGCGGTATTCCTCTCTCACGGGTAAACGCATCAAGCTCGTCAATGCTCATGTGCAGTACTCTCTGACGGAAAATCGCACCCATACTCGCTCTCACGGTTTTCGGATTATATAAATCCGCGCAGGCGCCGACGAGAATTACGGCATCTATATTAAACGCATTCGCCGTTCTTATGACCGTGCCGACGTTGCCGGGGTCCTGCAGATTTTCGAGCACTATTGCCCGTTCGAGCTTGAAATCCTTATTCTCCCTCGGGATTTCAACAGTGAAAACGGGTCCCGCGCTTGACTTTAAGGGCGAGGCATATTCAAAGAGCTCCTCGGGTGCTGTGTACTGAGGGATACTGCCGTCAAGCTCAATGCTCTGAGCCTCTCCCTTCCACAGCACGCACTTAAGCCTTGCGCCGAAGTGCAGTGCCTCCTGCAGAGTCTTCACACCGTCGCATATAAACTCGCCGCACTCGGCTCTGTATTTTGAGTCCGAGGCAACGGCTCTTAAGTGGCAAATTATTCTGTTTTTTCTCGATGTTATATTTTCCATAAGCTTCATAATATATCACACAAGCTGTCTTTGTCAAACACTTGCCTACATTATTTAATAACTGCAATTTTTTGTCTGTTTTTGTGTTTTTATGGTGACAAGGCAATAAAACTATGCTATGATTAAATGACTATCCCTCGAAAGGAGGAAATAATCATAAAATTAGTTAGCTCAAAGTCGAAGAAGACTTCATCTAAAATATATTCTATTGACAAGGGTATTACCGACAAATACGCCGAGCCCGAGTACGATGAGGATTTAAGCTTAATCCAAGATGAGGATGTGCCTCATTTCCCCGTTCAGGATACCGAGCCTGCCCGCGTCGAGCTTAAGCCCGAAGAGTCAAACGCAGTCGAGGAGACTGTCGAAGAGACTGTTGAAGAGACTGTCGAGGAAACTGCATCTGCACCTGTCGAGGATACTGAAGCTGAGGACACGGAGGCTTCCTTCCCTCTGTCTGTTCACGATATAAGACTTTCTCCCGACAGACCTAAGTCCGATTTTATGCCCGAGGGCAAAAAGAAGGCAAAGAAGAGAAAGCACAACGCGCTGAAAATTCTCGTCAGCATAATTCTCGTTATTGCGGCGGGCTGGGCGACCTTCGTTTACGCCAACATCCCCTTCATAAGAAACCTGCGTAACGCATATATCGAAACCGCCATGTCCACGATGACTCATCAGTGGCTCGCCGAGTGGTTTATCCCCCATTCGATTATAGATGAGGTAATGGCACGCGTTCACGCCGCAGAGGATGCTCAGGTCGGTGTCAACAGTGAATGGAAGGATGACATTATAGCAAAGGCAAACAGCGATTTCTACTCCACCTTCGACGAGATTGATAAAGAATCACTCACAAAATATCTGAAGGAGCACCCCGAATATCAGCAGGCAAGCCTCCTAAACCTCGACATTAACGAGGCGGGCTTTGATGACGACGGCACGGATATAGTCACAAAGCAGGGCGATCAGGTGCTTGCCATTGACGCCAAAAACGGCATCCTGCTCGTGCGCGTTGAGGGCACGGGCTACATGGGTGTGCTTGCAATATGCAAGGACGTTTCAAAGCTCCGCTGTTGTCCTGCCGAAAACCTCGGCTCAATCGGCGAGGTGCTTGAAAGCCTCGTGCCCCGCTGCGGCGGCGTGCTCGGCGTTAATGCAAGCGGCTTCCACGACAGGGGCGGCGCAGGTAACGGCGGTTGGATAAAGGGCTACGCTATGTGTCAGGGCGTTGAATACGGCGAGCACTTTACCGACAGCCGCAAGAGACTTGAGCTTCGCGATGACGGAAAGGTATATATAGTTGACTGCACAAGCTCCGTTGCATCCAATACAACCGATGCCGTTGAGTTCAGACCCGCACTTATCGTTGACGGTGTTTCTCTCGTTGACGAGCTTTCCGATTTCTGCTCAATTCAGCCCCGCACCGTATTCGGTCAGTCGCGCGACGGCGATATTCTCATGCTCGTTGTCGAAGGCAGACTTGTAGGACGCTCTCTCGGCATAGGGCTTCCGGAATGCACAAAGATAATGGAAAACTACGACGCATATCAGGCGATGAACATGGACGGCGGCACGAGCTCCGAAATGTGGTATAAGGGCGAGTACATCACTAAGTGCTCAAATCCTGCGATTACCTGCCGTTATCTGCCCGACGCATGGGTTTACGGCTGATTTTGCTTATAACAAAAACGCTTGACGAATTTTGTTCGTCAAGCGTTTTCTATTACTGTTTCCACTTTTTACAGCGGTTTGCAAGGCGTTTTTTCTTGCGAATATTGTGAATAACGAAATAAGACGCCAACAGTGCCGCAACAGCCGACATACAGATTATCGCGTATGAATCAACGCTTCCCTGCGTTTTAACCTCAAGCCACAGCGAATCCATAAGCTGACTTGTTTCGGTCTGAAGATAGCAGAATGCCGAGCCGTTTTCCAAGGTTTCGCTTGTGGGATATGCAATCTCACTTGCCGCCGTATCGGGATTCATATACTGCTTTGCATCGGAAACAGGCGTTGAATAGCCGAGGTAATCGAGGTTTTGTCCCGAAATTTCCGCTGAGCAGAGGAAGTTTATGTACGCCTCGGCGGCTTCTTTATTCTGACAGCCCTTAGGTATGCACATTGCATCAATGAACAGATTGAAGCCCTCCTCGGGGAAATAGAAGCCGAGGTCGGGATTTTCCTGCACCATGAGCAGATAGTCACCCGCATAGTACGGCGCAATCCACGCCTCCTCACGCTCCATTTTGTCGAAAATCTGGTCCATTACATAGCTCTGCACAAGTGGCTTTTGCTCAATGAGCTTATATGCGGCACTGCGAAGCTCCGCCTCATCCTCGGTGTTTATGCTCAAGCCGAGCAGAAGCTCCGAAATTGCGAAGGCATCGCGGGGGTTATCGAACATCAGAATTTTGCCCGAATACTTGCTGTTCCACAGCAAATCCCATGAGCCGATGTCCGCCTCGTCAACATACTTTTTGTTGTAGATAACGCCGACGGTACCCCATGTATAGGGCACGGTATATTTGTTGTCGGGGTCATAGGTCGTGTTTTTATACGCCTCGTCAACATAAGCGTAGTTCGGAATATTCGAGTAGTCAAGCTCCTCGAGCATATCCTCTGCAATCAGTCTTGCCGCCATATAGTCCGAGGGGATAATTACATCGTAGGTGCTTCCGCCCGTTTTGAGCTTTGTATACATGGTCTCGTTTGAATCGAAGGTCATGTAGTTTACCTCAATGCCTGTTGCCTCGGTAAACGCCTTGTTGACATCAATATATCCGTCGGTACCGTCGGATATATACTGTCCCCAGTTATAGACATTTATCGTTACGGGCTCGGCGTTTGCCTTAACGGGCATTGCGGTGAAAAGCATAACGGCACTCAGCAGGACGGGTATGATTTTTTTCATACGTTCACCTGCTTTCTGCGGAAGGCACGGCGATTTTCGCGGTTACGCTTCATATCGCGCACCTGCAGGAGATTCATCAGCACCATTACGAGCAATATTGCCGCAAACAGAAGTGTGAACAGTGCGTAAATCTTAGGCTGAAGCGGTTTTTTGGTGTAGTTGTATATCTCGACGGGCAGGGTTACGAATTTCGGTCCGTAAACGAAGTAGCTGATTACGAAGTCGTCAAGACTCATTGTGAATGCCATGAGTGCACCCGATACTATGCCCGGGGTTATCTCATGGATTACCACCTTGAAAAATGCCTGAACGGGAGTACAGCCGAGGTCCATCGCCGCCTCCTCAAGATGCGGGTCCATTTGCTGAAGCTTCGGCATTACCGACAATATGACATAGGGCAGATTGAAGGTTATATGCGCGATGAGCAGGGTCATAAAGCCGAGAATGTTGTTTATCTTCATCATAGTGCCGACAAAGGCAAACAGCAGGGCGAGCGAAACGCCCGTCACGATCTCGGGATTTGTAAGCGGAATATTTGTCACGCCCATTGTAAAGCGGCGCAGACGCGGTCCCATTGAGTGTATGCCAATTGCGGCGGCAGAGCCGAGCACCGTCGCAATAAATGACGACAGCACCGCGACAATTACGGAATTGAGCAGAAGCGGCAAAAGCACGCTGTCACGGAAAAGCTCCGAATAGTTATCAAAGGTAAAGCCCTTGAAAACCGCAATATCCATGCCGCTGTTAAACGACGCAACGGCTAAGACTATCATGGGGATATACAGGAAAAACAGCACAACCACGGTGAAGATTTTATTAAACCTTTTCATAGCGTTATTACCTCCTCGTCATCGCCGAAGCGGTTCATAACACCGATGCAAATGAATATCATCACCATCAGCACGAGGCTGAGGGCGGCACCGAGATTGGGGTTATATGCCGTTTTGAACTGGCTTTCGATTACGTCGCCTATGAGCGTCGTGCCCGATGAGCCGAGCTTTTGAGAAATATAGAAGGTCGATACCGCAGGCACGAAAACCATTGTAAAGCCTGAGATTATTCCGGGTACGCTAAGCGGGAAAATCACGCGCTTAAACACGTTTGTGCCGTTACAGCCGAGATCCTCCGCCGCCTCAACGAGGTTGCGGTCAATCTTCATAATCACCGTATAAAGCGGCATTATCATGTACGGCAGATAGTTATACACCATACCGAGCACGACAGCACCGTTATTGCGGATAAGCGGCAGAGGCTCCATGCCGAGTGCCGTGATTATGTTATTGATTATGCCCGTATCCTCGGTCAGCGCCACCCACGCGAGAGTGCGAAGAAGGAAGCTTATGCACATGGGGAGCATGACGAGCATATACAGAAAGCGCTGAAGTATTTCGTCACAGCCCGCGATAAAATACGCAACGGGATAGCCTATAATAAGGCAAATAACCGATGATATCAGCGCAAGCCAGATGCTCTTTATAAGTATGGGCATATAGTTTCCGATGTTGGAAACATTCTCGAGCGTAAACTGACCCGTCTGCGAGTCGGTGAAGGCGTAATAGGCTACAATAGCAAGCGGAATGACGGTGAAAAGCACCATCCACACAAGATACGGTGCGGCAAGTGATTTACTCTTCATCTTCGCCGCCCTCCGCAGAGTCTTCCGCCTCATCGGGCTCGCCCTCGAGATACAGCTCGGGGTCGTCCATCTCGTCATATTCCGCTGAATATGAGCTGTAATCGCCGAACATTCCCGAGTATTCGCTCTTGTGCATTATATGGATGTCCTCAGGCTCGAGGCGAATGCCGATATATGAGCCGACCTCGTGGAAATCGGTTGTCTGAATGAGCCACTTAAAGCCCTTGAAGTCAACGATTGTATCGTAGTGAACGCCCTTGAAGGTGACGCTTGTGACAGTGCCGCAAAGGTGTCCGTCATCGGGAGGAACAATGTCAATATCCTCGGGGCGGATTACGACATCGACGGGCTCGTTTTTCTCAAAGCCCGCATCGACACACTTGAATTTTCTGCCGAAGAATTTAACAAGTCTGTCCTCGAGCATAACGCCGTCAAGGATATTACTCTCGCCGATAAAGTCCGCAACAAAAGCATTTTTCGGCTCGTTGTATATATCCTCGGGCGTGCCTATCTGCTGGATGCGCCCCTTATCCATGACAACAACAGTGTCGGACATGGAGAGCGCCTCCTCCTGGTCATGTGTTACATATATAAAAGTAATGCCCATCGCCTGCTGAATTCGCTTGAGCTCGTTCTGCATATCCTTACGCAGGCGCAAATCAAGCGCGCCGAGCGGCTCGTCCAACAAAAGTACCTTCGGTCTGTTTACGAGTGCTCTTGCTATGGCAACACGCTGCTGCTGACCGCCCGAAAGCTGAGAAACCTTGCGGTTTTCAAAGCCCTTCAGGCTTACTATCTCCAGCATATCCGTTACACGCTCGTCAATTTCGTCCTCGGACAGCTTTGCAATGCGCAGACCGAAGGCGACATTCTCATACACGTCAAGGTGCGGGAAAAGAGCGTACTTCTGGAATACCGTGTTGACCTTTCTCTTGTGAGGCGGGACATCGTTAATCCTCTCACCGTCAAAAAGCACATCCCCGTTTGTGGGCTTGAGAAAACCGCCGATAATTCTGAGCGTTGTTGTCTTGCCGCAGCCCGAGGGACCTAACAGTGTGAGGAATTCCTTATCATTAAAATACAGGTTAATATCGTCTAAAACGATTTCGTCGTCAAACGCCATTTGACAATTCACAAGGCGAATGAGTTCTTTTGACATTTATCCTCCCCCATTTCTCTATTATTGTCGTCTATACGCGAAAGGACGCTCCGAAACTGCTTCCGGAGCGTCCTTTTGCAGACGAATACAATATACAGATAATATACTGTAAAGTCAATAAAATTTGCTAAAAATAGCCTTTATTTTTTTGTTTTCGTTTCAAATCGACTCAAGGTCTGTCACACCGAAGTATTTTTCCGCAAAATCAACACTTTTTACGGTAAATGTGCGGTCACGGAGATATTCAAGACAGCCCGCATCCGTGGGAAAAGCAAACTGCAGCTTGTATGAATACAGTGCCTGCCCTTTTTCGCCGAAGCCCTTGTTAAAGCGCTCACTGCCGTATTTTCCGTCGCCTAAAAGCGGGCATCCGAAATGTGACATCTGTGCCCTTATCTGATGCGTTCTGCCCGTCAGAAGTCTGCATTCGACAAGCGACAGCGCACCCTTTGAGCAAATTGTGCGATACTCGGTTATTGCGGTTTTCGCACCCACCTCGGGGCGGTTTTTGACATACACCTGATTTTCCGCCGCATCCTTGAACAGATAGTTTTCAAGTCTGCCATACGCAGGCTTGGGCTTGCCCTGCACGGCGCACAGATAATATTTTTCTATCTCTCTGTCGCGTATCTTGTCGTTTAATATACGCAGTGCCTCGGCATTTTTTGCCGCTATTACAATGCCGCCCGTGTTGCGGTCAATACGGTTGCACAGTGCGGGGGCAAAGGAGTTTTCCTCCTTGGGCTTCCATTCGCCCTTTTGTGCCATGTATGCCTGAATGTTTGCAATCAGCGTATTGTAATCCCAAACACCCGCGCTGTGGCACAAAACACCCGGCTTTTTATCGACAAGCAGGATATTTTCGTCCTCATAGACGATGTTCAGCTTAGGCGTGCCGACCTTGAGATAAGAATTTTCCTCCCTCGGCTTTTCAAAAAACTCATCGTTTATATAAAGCTGAAGTGTGTCGCCCTCATTTAGCCGCGTGTCGCGCTTTGCACCCTTGCCGTTTAGCTTTATGCGCTTAATCCTTATGTACTTTTGAAGCAGCGCCTCAGGCAGAAGCGGTACTGCCTTGCCGACAAAGCGGTCAAGCCGCTGTCCTGCATCATTCTTTTTAATGTTAAACTCTTTCATGAAAACGAGTATATACTCAACTGCGCTTTTAGGCAAGAAAAAAAACAGGATAAGGGCGGTGCACCGTAGGGATTA
>DCHB01000017.1:8142-8421 GCA_002314685.1 Clostridiales bacterium UBA1763 | reverse complement strand
CGGGAAAATCGACCACAGCGCTGAACCTCGGTGTCGGTCTTCATAATGAAGGTAAATCGGTTCTTTTGATTGATTCGGATCCACAGGCCAGCTTAAGCTTATCGCTCGGTGTAACCAAGCCGGACGAGCTTCAGGTCAGTCTATCGACAATAATGCAGCGAATCATGAATGACCTTCCCTTTGATTATGATCTCGGCTTGATTCCCTGTGAGGAAGGCATCGACCTGATGCCGAGCTCGATTGAACTCTCCGGCGTGGAAACCACGATGATGAATGTGA
>DCHB01000017.1:7626-8082 GCA_002314685.1 Clostridiales bacterium UBA1763 | reverse complement strand
GACCAGATGAGAAGTCAATACGATTCCCATTGAGGAAACAAAGGCGTTTTTCGGCGACGTAGATTATATTCTCCCGTATTCCAGGCCGATCAAGCAGCAGACCATTACCGGAACGCTTTCGGAAAAGCTTCACGATAATGCCTATGCCGGAACTTTCCGTTTTGCTTGAAGAAAACTTCCTTCAGGATGATAAGGGAAAATGGTACGTGCCGGATGTCACCAAAGAGGCCGACGTTGCAAAACTTCGTGAAAAGAACCTTCTCAAGGAATTTGAAGGCTATCTTGCAACAAAAGGTAAGCTGAAACTGTTCCGCGCTGAGGCAATTCGTGTTGGCTTTGCGAAGCTGTGGAAAGATAAGAACTATCAGCTGATTGTCGATACTGCAGAGCGTCTTCCGGAGCAGATTATCCAGGAAGATGACAAACTGCTGATGTACTACGATATCAGTTTGGGAA
>DCHB01000017.1:6381-7562 GCA_002314685.1 Clostridiales bacterium UBA1763 | reverse complement strand
TTGACAGAGGTTAGGGCTTAAAATAATCCGCAACAGAACCAGAACCGCAAAAGGCATCAAAGAAAGTATAGCCTTCCTTCAGAAGCCCTTTAGAAAGCAGCAAATCGTTGATTTCAGTTAGTATAGATTCTTTATTTCCCAAATATCTCATTAGGTATTTTCCTTTGCTTTAATTTCGTTGAAAATTCGAATGTTAATTCCACATTCCATTGGAAGCAGACCAACTTTCAGCAAATTCATAATTCTCTACCGCGGCCTTATACGGCTCCGTCAAAAACTCTTTTATCGTCCTCAGCACCGTATCAAAATCATCGGTCTTTGTGTCGATCTTCCGGCAGAACGCTTTCCATTTCTTCTGCATGGCATCATCGCTGCCGAAGGCCATGACCTGTTCAAACTGCTCCACGGTAAAGTGATGTCCACGGTTTTCAAAGGTCTTTTTCAACGCTTCCGTCAGCGTTGCACCGTCAAAATCAAACTTATTAGCGAGGTAATAAAGACCGTAATAGTCTTTCATCCGGCTGGAGAACTCCATCAGGGAAAGAATGGCGTCAAGTTTTTCTGCGACCGTCGTTTCCAGCGAATAGGTATTGACCGTCGGGGCGGCGAAATCGTCAAGTTGCGTCGGTATCTTCCGTTTTTCTTGCTTCGGGACAATAACATCACCAACACCGAAGTCAATACCGAAAGGCGTTCTCGTGTTCTTGATCTTCGCCACAAGGGAAGCACCGATTCCGGCGTATTTCTTTGCCACCGCAATGGGAGCCACATCTTTGATCTCAAAGGTAATGAAGTCGTTACCGGTGTCTGTCGCAATGATTTCTTCCAGTATTGCTTTAAGCTGTTCCGGCGTGTTGGGAATCTTCCTGAGCAGGAAATCTACGTCAACGGTCACACGGCTGTCAAAGTCCGTAAGGGAGTAGATGAACAGGCCGCCTTTCAGAACGAGGTTTTCCGCATATTTAGATTTTTCCAGTCGGCGCAGAAATTCTTCCTGACAGAAGAGCTGCAGGCAGAGCTGATAGCTTCTGCCGCTTTCGGCAGCTTTGTTTTTGAGCCGTGCGAGCACGGATGCGGCAACATCAGCCATTCAGCAATACCTCCATTACATTCATCATCTTTTTGTAAACGCCCATTTCCTTTGCGTATTTGGAAAGGTTAGCAAGGTTTTTCTTTTCGTC
>DCHB01000017.1:0-6356 GCA_002314685.1 Clostridiales bacterium UBA1763 | reverse complement strand
GCATTGATTGCTTTATTAAAAATCTCATTATCCAGTTTCGTGCGATATTTGAAGCAGTCGCATATCGTGCGTTCCCGGTCATATACGGGAAGCGTTACGCCGTTAAAAGCTCCCGTAGTTTCACCTAAGTGGTACATATCATTCTGGACATAATATGCCTTCACAGGCACTTCTTCCCGTATGACTTTCACAGTTCTGGAAAATGAATACGGCACGGCTATCGTCCATTCACGAGGAGCAAAATCACTGTACCCATAATAAAATAATGCCGATTCAACGCAGACAATTCCTTGCTTTATTAGGCCGGCAAGGATGTATTCCTCTTTGGGAGTATCACAGTTCGTCAGTTTGTAGTAACCATGCCTTACACGCTCAATATATCCCTGCTTATAAAGCAAATGAACATCCTGTTCTCTGAGCCCGGCTTTAAGAAGGTCTGCCCTTTTTGCAATTTCGCCGACGGAGCGAAATACTTCGTTTGCTATATCGTGTTGTTTCAAACGAGTCACCTGCCTCTTGCATACAATAATCGCATTATACGATGACACATATTATACTATATCTTTTTCAAAAAATCAATATATAGATGCACGATTATTAAAAATAAATCGTGCAATTTTATAAAAACCTCTTGCAATCATTCTAAAAGTGCGCTATACTACTACCAGCGAACAGAAGTGATTTGTGTGTTTGCCTACTGATACGATATTGATACTAAAATTCGTACAAGCCAGTGCAAATCGAACAATTGTTCTGTATTTCCCCTTGAAAACACAAGGAAAAACGCCACTTCAAACTTAAAATTATTAAGAATTAAGCGAGTGGGAATGATAATATTACAAAAAAGCCTTGATTTTCAAGGCTTTTTGCTTTTTAATTTAGGAAGGCTGTTCGGATGAAAACTCGTGATAACAAAGGAGACGGCTTATGTGGATAGTAATGGCTTGCCTGTCAGCGGTTTTTGCAGGTATAACCTCCATTCTCGCCAAGTGCGGAATTAAGAAAACCGACTCGGATGTCGCAACGGCACTGCGTACAATAGTTGTGCTTGCCTTTTCGTGGATTATGGTATTCGTCGTCGGGTCCTTGGGTACAATCGTCGAAATCAGCCCCAAATCCCTGCTGTTTCTCATCCTTTCAGGTGCGGCGACGGGTGCGTCGTGGCTGTGCTATTTCAAGGCACTTTCGGTCGGCGATGTGAACAAGGTCGTTCCCGTTGACAAATCAAGCACGATTCTGACGGTGCTTCTTGCGATTATACTGTTCGGCGAAACAAATCACCTTGCCGTAAAGCTTATCTGCACGGCACTTCTTGCCGTCGGCGTGTTCCTGATGATAGAGAAGAAGGAGGAAAGCGAAAAGCACGAGGGGCGAAGCTGGCTGCCCTATGCGGCGGCATCGGCTGTGTTTGCCGCACTGACCTCGATTCTTGCCAAGGTGGGAATTGAAAATGTCGAGTCAAATCTCGGTACGGCAATACGCACCTGCGTTGTGCTTGTTATGGCGTGGATGATTGTTTTCATCAAGGGAAAGCAGTCAACAGTCCCGTCAGTTGACAGGAAAGAGCTTATTTTCATCGGGCTGTCGGGCATCGCAACGGGCGCGTCGTGGCTGTGCTATTACTATGCCATTCAGAAGGGTGTAGTCAGCATCGTTGTCCCGATTGACAAAATGAGCATACTGATTTCGATAATTTTTTCGTGGATAGTATTCAAGGAAAAGCTGAGCAAAAAAGCCGCCGTCGGTCTGTCGCTTATGCTTCTCGGTACCCTGCTCATGGCAATTATGGGATAGCCGCCTCATACATACAAGCACCATTATTGCGACAAATCCGTGCTTGTGTAATAAAAACGCAGTAAATTGTTGAAAAAGGGGAAAAATTCGGATATTTCAGTTGAAAATCGGGTGAAAATTTGCTTTAATTAGGGCGTGCGCGGCGAGTGCTCAGACAGCTGCGGACGCCCTTTGAGCAGTTGACTTTAGCTGTCGCAGGGTGTATAATTTGAGAATAATTTAACACAGTGACGCATAAGCGAAAATTCGGGCGGAAAAAGCTTCGTTTGCATGGCAGACGGGGTTTATTTGTATGTGTTAAGCTTTTTGAGTTAATAAATAAATTTTCAGATATTTGAGGTGTGTTCAATGTCAAACTATTCCGGCTATATGGGCAAGGTGGCAGTACTCGACCTGTGCACGCAGGAGACGAAGGCTTTCCCGTGGTCCGACGAGGACAGACAGCTTTATATCGGCGGCAAGGCAATGGCGGCAAAGCTTATGTCCGACTGCCTTCCTGAGAGTGCCGACGCACTTTCCGAGGAAAATGTCATCGTTATCGCCACAGGTCCCCTCACGGGTACGGGTGCACCGTGCTCAAGCCATTTTGTTCTTGCATCACGCTCACCGCTGACGGGCGGCGTGACTTATTCCGAGTGCGGAGGCAATTTCGGCCTGTATCTCAAAAAGGCGGGCTATGACGGACTTATCATCAAGGGCAAGTGCGAAAAGCCCTCGTGGATAGAGATAAGAAACGACAAATTCTTCTTCCACAAGGCGGGCTCTGTGTGGGGCATGAAAACCGATGCCGCACAGACTGCACTCAAGGCAAATATAGACAGCATACGCAACTGCAATGTCAAGTGCGGTATGCTCGTTATTGGACCCGCGGGCGAAAATCTCGTAAGGTACGCGAATGTTGTCAGCGGCATAAGACAGGCTGAAAACTGCGACCTCGGCGCCGTGTTCGGCGCAAAGCTACTCAAGGGCATTGTTGCTACGGGCAACAAGGATATCCCCGTAGCAGATGCCGAGGGTGCACGCGAGGACAACAAAAAGCTTACAGCAATGCTCAAGGCACATCCGCTGACGGGCACGCTGCTTCCCAAGCAGGGAACTGCGGGCTTTGTGAGCTATCTTGACAAGCAGGGTCTGCTCCCCGTAAAGAACTATTCTGCGGGCAGTGCCGCCTACTGCGAAAAGCTCAGTGGCGAGACCTTCGAGGATAAGTACAACGCGGGCAACACTGGCTGTATGTACTGCCCCGTCAAGTGCGAAAGAAGCGTACTGCTCGACGAAAAGACCGTCAAGGGTCCCGAGCTTGACGCTATGATTTTGCTCGGCTCGAATATAGATAACGACAACCCCGAGCTTATCATCAAATGGAACTACGAGCTTCACGAGCTCGGTATCGACCTTGCAAGGTGCGCAAACACCCTCGCATGGGCGATGAATGCAAACGAAAAGGGCTTGTGGGATAACGAGCTTGTATTCGGCAGAACGAATAACATCTCCGAGACGCTTGCGGATATTGCATACCGCAAAAATACGGGTGCCGAGCTTGCCGAGGGCAGTGCGGTGCTCAGCGAAAAGTACGGCGGCAAGGAGTATGCATACAGCACAGAGAGCCTGCATCTGTTCGCGGCAAACCACATGGCAGGACTTGACGTAAACCGCGCGGGCGAGTATTGCCCCCGAAGCTTCAAGGCGTTTGTTGCCGCACTGCAGGAGGCGATGATTTCCGCAGGTCAGTGCAAGATAGCATCCTTTACATATATCCCCGCATTCATGGTGAAAAAGCCCGACGGAATAGCTGCCAAGCTTGCACGCAGGGCAATGCCCGCGGCGGCACAGCTTGCAGTGCTCGCAGACGGCATAGGCTGTGCAAGGCAGCTCGAGTATGCAGTCGGTATGCCCATGAAGCTGAAGGAATATGTGGCATCGGGCAAGCTCGGCTGTCAGACTGAGGCGGAGCTTAATGCAAAGCTCGGTGCAAAGGAAAACGGCGCAGTCATTTCCGAGGCTCTTGCGGCTTACCACAAGACGGCAACCGCATTCACGGTCAAAAAGGCAGTCGCCGATGCAAAGGCAATGTACGAAAAGCTCACCGACCCCGAGGGCGAGACAGTCGCAAGGCTGAAAAAGCTTTTAGGCAAGGACGAGGACTAAGGAGGGAAACGGGTTATGGCATACAGAATTAACGATAATGTGTGCGACGGCTGCGATGCCTGCGTGACAGCGTGTCCCACACAGGCAATTCACGGCGTTCAGCACGAGGTGCACGAGATCGACAGCGACCTGTGCGTGTCCTGCGGACTGTGCATGAATCTGTGCAGAAACTTCGCAATCCGAAGCGGTGCACAGCACGATATAGTCGAGATAGACGATTGGCTCATTCCGAGCGTTGATACAAGCCTTTGCAGCGGCTGTTCGGCGTGTGTTGAGCTTTGCCCCATGAATGCGCTTGAGCTTTCAAAGCCCAAGTTCAGAGGCGATACCGACACCTACGCAGTCCTACCCGACTTTGAAAAGTGCGTGGGCTGTGAGAAATGCTCTGAGCATTGCCCCGTCGGCGCGATTACAATGGTTAAAAAGCTTCTGCCCGCAGAGCTTCAGATACAGGAGGGTGAAGAATAATGAACGAGATAGATTACGGCTTCATTGACGGTATCCTTGAGGCACACGGCAACGATAAAAGCCTCATAATCTCCATTATGCAGGATGTTCAGAAGGAGTACCGCTATCTGCCCGAGGAGGCTCTGCGCTACATTGCAGACAAGCTCGGCATCAGCACGGCAAAGCTCTACGGCGTTGCGACCTTCTATGAAAACTTCTCACTTCTTCCCAAGGGCAAATATATTATCAAGGTTTGCAACGGCACCGCCTGCCATGTAAGAAAGTCCGACAATGTTCAGGAGGCACTTTACGATGCAACGGGCATGACCCCCGAGGACAATATGTCAGCCGACGGACTGTTCACCATTGAACGCGTCGCCTGCCTCGGTGCCTGCGGTCTTGCACCTGTCTGCACCGTCAACGACGTTGTCCATGCGGTTATGACTCCCGATAAGGCACGCCGCCTCATTGCAGAGCTGAAGGAGGCTGAGAACGAATGAAGATTACTTCGAGAAAACAGCTCGGCGAGCTTCGCGCGGAATGCAAAAAGCTCCTTGATGCTCAGAACAGAAAAATCCTCGTTTGCGGCGGCTCTGGCTGTGTAGCAAGCGGTGCATTCAAGATTTATGCCGCACTTTGTCAGTCGATGAAGGACAGAGGCGTAAATGTTCAGATTTCCCTCGAGGACCATGTTGACCACAGCGAGATAGTCGGTCTCAAGACCTGCGGCTGTCACGGTATCTGTGAAATGGCACCTCTTATCCGCATTGAGCCCGAAGGCACTCTGTATATGAAGATTAAGCCCGAGGACTGCGATGAGATAATCGAAAAGACAATAATCGGCGGCGAGATTATCGACAGACTTGTGTATCACAAGGACGATGAGACGGCGATAAGCGTGCAGGAGGAAATCCCCTTCTATCAGAAGCAGACACGCGTCGTTCTCGATAACTGCGGACGCATAGACTCCGAGTCCATTCAGGAGTATTTTGCAGTCGGCGGCTATGCGGCAGTCGAAAAGGCGCTGTTTGACATGACTCCCGACGAGATAATAAAGCAGATAAGCGACTCAGGTCTGAGAGGCCGCGGAGGCGCAGGCTTCCCGACGGGCAAAAAGTGGGCACAGGTTGCCGCACACAAGGATGCACCTATAAAGTATGTCGTCTGCAACGGCGACGAGGGCGACCCCGGCGCGTTCATGGACTGCTCCGTAATGGAGGGCAACCCCCACAAGATGATAGAGGGCATGATAATTGCCTCCATCGCCTGCGGTGCGGATGAGGGCGTTATCTATGTGCGTGCGGAGTATCCGCTTGCAGTCAAGCGCCTCGGCATCGCAATAAAAGCCGCTGAGGAATACGGTCTTTTAGGCGATAACATACTCGGCTCCGATAAGTGCTTCCACCTGCGCATGGTCAAGGGTGCGGGCGCATTCGTCTGCGGCGAGGGCTCGGCAATGCAGGAGTCCATTGAGGGCAACCGCGGTATGCCGAGAACAAAGCCCCCCAGAAGCGTTGATAAGGGACTGTTTGAGGCTCCCACCTCGCTCAACAATGTTGAAACCTACGCAAATGTTCCCGATATAATTATCAAGGGCGCCGAGTGGTACGCATCAATCGGCAGTGAGGGCAACACGGGCACAAAGGTGTTCTCCCTCGCGGGCAACATAAAGAACACGGGACTTATCGAGGTCCCCATGGGCACAACCCTGCGTGAGATAGTGTTCGATATAGGCGGCGGCGTCAAGGACGGCGAGTTCAAGGCAGTTCAGGTCGGCGGACCCGCAGGCTGCTGTCTTACCACCGAACAGCTCGATGTTCCCCTCGACTTTGACTCCACAAAGAAGATAGGCGCGATAATCGGCTCCGGCGGTCTTGTCGTCATGGGTGACGACAACTGCATGGTAGAGATAGCCCGCTTCTTCACGAACTTTACAAGAAACGAATCCTGCGGCAAGTGCACCACCT
>DCHB01000005.1 GCA_002314685.1 Clostridiales bacterium UBA1763 | reverse complement strand
AATACCGAGGTGGCCTCTCTTACAGCAAAAACTGTTCTGCGGTGTTTGCGGTAAGCCTTACTACATTCGCTTGAAGGGTGTTGGTAATTCCAATAATCTCCGTGATGTTTATTTCCGAGAAATCCATGTCAATGAGCAAGATGAGCGGATTTATAACAACACCAAGCGGCACAAGATTGTATCGGCGTTTATGAAGGCAGGTTCTATAGATGAAGAATAAGCCGCACAACAAAAATGTTGTAGTAATTGTTGAAGGAAAATCCGATCTCAAGGCGTTCGAAGTGGTATTGCCGGAGTTGTATGAGTGCGTTGACGAGTCGTACCAGGTGTTTTTTACCCGTGTCCTTGAAGACGATATCCTCAAAAGCGGCGATATTACTTCAAAACGCGGGATTACACCTAACAACATCGAAGGCTTGATAAACAAACTCTTAGTTGGGCCTGTGCTTGCTAGGCAGAAAATCTATGCCCGTGATATTGATGAGATAATTCACCTCGTCGATATGGACGGAGCATATATCCCCGACGATTGCATAACCGAATGCAGCCCAGAATTCAACGGGGGTAAGTACTTCTACGGTGAAAACGGTATTTCAGCACCGTCAGTTGCCGACGTTCGAGAGCGAAACCAGCGGAAACGAGAGAATATGGACGCTCTTATAGGTATTTCGGAGGATGTATTTCATGTCCATCAGAACCCGGAAAACCCCCGTAGCAAGCAATCCAAGGTGCCGTATTTCGTATACTACTTCTCCAGCAATCTTGACCATTTCCTGCAGGGTGATCCCAATCTGCTTGATCCTCGTAAAAAGATTGCTGGCGGAGAACAGTTTGCACTCGAGTATTGTAAGGATCCAGAGGCAACACTCAACCGGTTGCTGAATGATCCAGATGCAGCTGGCGATCTGACCTACGCGGAGTCCTGGGAATTCATACGTCAGAGAAATTTGAATTCCATACATAGGCACACAAACATAGACCTGCTGATAAAGCGTCTGCAATCTATGGTTGATAGTCAGTAAATGAACCAAAACCCACAAATCACATCTGTTACAAGGAGAAATGCCGATGGCCAATGGTAAGACAAAAGTAATTGAAGCTCTGGTAGACGAAGAAACCTATACCGCCTTCGTCAATGGTGACGCGGTGTCTAATAACGGGCTTAGGGCGCAAAAAGGAAACTTCTGGCCAAGTCAGCCTGACTTTAGACTCCAGAATGAACGCGCCGAAAAAGCAAAGGACTATCTGCTTGAGGTAGGCCTCACTGCCGTCACGTACTTAACGTTCCAGGTTGTCCTCCCCAGTATCAAAAGAGTTACTGAGGAAAAAATCGTCCCCTTTGTTGAAGACAAAATTGACGAGATGCGTGAGAAGCACCGTTTGAAGAAGGCAGCAAAAATCAAGGCCGCTGAAGAAACTCAGGTGCCTGAATGCGATACCGAACCCACTGGCGAAACTGAGAGCAAAATCATTTACTTTGATTCGTACCGTAAAGAGGCATAACGTTACAGAATCAGCCGCAAGCTGTCAGAGGATAACACTCTGACAGTTTGCAACTCTTTAGACCTTATATTTTACTGCTGGCGCATGCGTGCATGTGATCGACGATGTGGCACTAGGAAGGAGACAGATGATTAAAGACTACTTGGCACTTGAAGATTTGATCAGAGTGAGATATGCGAGTGTTACTTGGACGCATAAAATCCAAGAAAAACAGGCAGAAATATACGAGCGTAGATACGGAATTATTGCTACGATAAATATTCTCGCCGCATCCATAACATCTGCAGGCATTATATCTACAGTCTTTGCAGGTCAGGCGTGGATTAAAATAGTTTCCGCTGTCGTTTCGTTTGTTACAGTTTTCTTATCCGCGCTTCTAAAGTCTTTTGATTTTCAGAATATGGCAAAAGCAAACAAAGCTACAGCAACAAAGCTAGTGATTTTGAGAGACGAGCTTTTACTTCTCTTATACAAGGTTAAGCACCAGGCTCAGCCACTTGCCGAACTTATTGAGACTTTCGATTCTATCCAAGTACGGGTTCATGCAGCATATCAAGAAGCCCCACAGACCTCTGATAGAGCAGTTAAGAAAGCGGAAACTGCATTGATTATTAGGAATGACGATACCTATACTGATGAGCAAATTGATGAACTGTTGCCAGAGTCTCTGAGAAGAGGTGCTTCCCATGAGTGACTATATCAGCAGACGCGGTGAAGTGATCCCGCAAGAAACTCGAGCTTTGATTTCTTTGCGATATCACACCATAACACGGGCTGTGAACGTTGAATTCAGGGGTTCTACCAGCAATACGATGAATAGCCTTTATGTTGGTTCATACGGCAGAGGAACCGCGGTTGATACAAGCGATATAGATATACTTGTCGAGATACCACAGGATGAATATCAACGATACGATTACCTGAAAGGCAATGGGCAATCGCGCTTACTCCAGGCCGTGCGATCCGCGCTGTTAGCATCTTACCCTAGAACGGATATTCGGGCGGATGGTCAAGTAGTAAAGGTTTTATTTTCCGACGGTATGAAGATGGAGGTTTTACCTGCATTCCCACGTTATACCATTTGGGGTACACGAGATGGATACATCTACCCAGATACTAACGGCGGTGGCAGATGGCTTTCTACGTACCCAAAGGTCGAACAGCAAGCTATGAGCGAAAAGAATGCAAGTAGTAACGGCCTGTTGTTTGACACTTGCAAGCACATACGATATGTGCGAGATACCTACTACAGCAGCTACCATCTATCCGGAATCATGATTGATAGTTTCGTCTATCATTCTATTGGCAACTGGCAATGGACGAGACCAGGAGTCGGATCTTCTTCACCTGCGGGTGAATATGAAAAGCACCTACTTCTCAAGTACTACGAGTTCTTCCCTGATTTTAACAATGGAACTATCAACGCCCCGGGAAGTAACCAAATCATCTGTGACAAAGATAGTGTACAGTGTCTGGAAAAAGTCCTGCGGCATATTATGTTCTAATGGGTGCATTTTCCCAATCAGGCATAAAAAAATAGAGCCTCAACGGCTCGTTGGGTGCATTTGATATTACATGGGTGCATTTGTATCAAAATAACCCATATTTGCCAGAAAAAAGCTCATCCGTTAGGATGAGCTTTTTTCAACTAAATCCACCCTATCGGGTGGGCTAAATCGCTTCGCGGTGAAATCCACTGTCGTGGATGAAATCCGCCTCGACGGCGGGCGGGTGGATTTCATCGTGCATATCACGATTTTATTTCACTGTAAAGCTATAGCTCAGCGGGGCGGAGACCTTCGTGTAGGCATTCACGGCGACGACCTCAACGGTATATTTGCCCGCCTTAAGCGTGCCGACATTCACGTTATAGGTGTCAGGCTCGTACAGATACATATACTTTCCGCATACGCTCTCGCTGTATTTGCAAATGCCGTTCTTCATAAGGGACACCTTGTAGCTTTCAACAATGTAATTGTCCTCTGCGCCGTCAAAGCTGATTACGGTCTCACCGTTTTCATTCTGACTTGCGGAAATCTTCGTGCCCTCGGGGAATACGGGGGCGGCGTCCTTTGCATACATCTTCTCGTAGGTGTACTCAAAATTGCGGTCTGATAGTCCCGTGAGATTGTACTCAAGGTCAAAGAAGCTGTCAGTTATGAGGTCGTACGCCTTTACACGAACATCGCCGTCGGCATCCGCCTCGACTATATAAAACTGTCCTGTTTTATAGGCATCGTAGGGGTAATCCTCCCAGAATCCGTCAATATTCGTTTCGGTAATATACATGGTACCGCAGCCTAAGGCAGTGAAGCTTCCCTGCCATATTGAGCGCGGGTCGTTTATCGGATAATGGGAGTGACCCGAGAAGTCTATAACCGTGGGATATTTTGCAAGCACACCCGTTATCACGGGGTCGCCCCAGCTGATACTGCCGTAAACCGTGTCAAACGGTGCGGCGTGCTGAATTACAAACACGGGCTTGTCTCCCGATTTTGTAACGGCACTGCGAATTGAGCGCTCAAGCCAGCCGCTGTTTGCGGTATAGCTTTTGCCCGTGTCTGAATCGTAGGAGCATGCCACAAACTGATAGCCGTTAATTTCATAGACGGTGTTCGTCTCTATGCCCATTTTTTCGACGTACATATCAGCGGAGAGCGAGGCGTCATAGTCGCGGGTATTTATAAACTCGTGATTGCCGAGGCAGGTGATAAGCTGTGTCTCGGGACGCAGATTTTCGTCAATTACCTGCAAAAATGCGTCATACTGCGTGTCCTTGCCCGCGTTTGTGAAGTCGCCCGCAATACACAGCGCGTCGAAGCCCTTGTAATCGGACTGCTCTTCGCTGTAATCGTACATAAAATCAATCAGCTCGGCGAGGCGCTCAGCCGTGACATCGGTGTATTCCTCAATGTGAATATCACTGCACACTGCAAAACGCACCACGGGAGTGAACACCTCCTCTGCGGGCTGTGCGGGAGTAGTTGCACCTACCGCGCCTAAAGACGAGGAGACGAAATACATAGTTGAAACAAGCTTTGTGAAAGCAATTTTTGCTACATTCACGACCGAACTCATGCTTATACACCTCAAATATAAGTATTTATATATTGTGTATAACACATCCGCGGAATAATAGCAACAGTTAATCCTCGTTTGTTTATTATTTAACATCAAAAGCTTGCTTTTTAACTTATTTTTTCCACTTTTTTACTGTGACGAAACATCATTTTCTTTTGTCTCGTCATTTTGCCAAAAGTATAAAAAAGTTGTTGCTTTTAATTGACAATGTGTATGCAAATGTATTATAATTCGTTACAGGAAGAAACAAGGATTTCTTCCGAAATTGTTGTATTTAGGAGAAACAAGCATGACACTTCCCGACATTGGCGCAATGGTACAGCCCTACGTTGACGAGATTATGGATATCGACATCGTCAGCGGTCTCGGCGACATCGTAAACCTCTTCGGCGGCGACTTCGAGGGCTTCCTCACCGATACTCTCGTTGACCTCGTCCCCACAATTTACGACATCACCAACTTCTTTGCAAGCATCACCGATACTCTCGGCGGTCTGCTCGGCTGATCGTAAACAAAAAAGTCCTGCTCACTGAGCAGGACTTTTTTGTTTTCTTTATCAGTTTTCTGCCGCGATGATTTCTATCTCGCAGAGAACATTCTTAGGGAGTGTCTTGACTGCGACGCAGGAGCGTGCGGGCTTGCCGACAAAATACTTTGCGTAAACTGCGTTGAACGCGGCAAAGTCACCCATATCTGCAAGGAAGCAGGTTGTCTTTACGACATTTTCAAAGCCGAGACCGTTTGCCTGCAGGATGCCCTGAACATTCATGCAGCAGCGCTCTGCCTGCGCCTCGATTGTTGTGCCGACTACCTCGCCCGTTGCGGGGTCAAGGGCTATCTGACCTGAGGCGAAGAGGAAGCCGTTTGCGGAAATTGCCTGAGAGTAGGGGCCGATTGCACCGGGTGCGTTTTCTGTGGAAGTAACTTTGAACATGGATTATACCTCTTTCTTATGATTTATTCATAAAGAAGCTCGTAGCCCTCGGCCTCAAGCTCCATTTTTATATCGTCAACGTGCTGGAGATTGCGCGTTTCGAGCACCATGCTGACTATGCAGGAGACAACGTCGGAGTGCTTGTCCTCACGGCTGTGAGTGACGTTTATTATATTCGCGCCCGTGTTTGACACGACCTGCAGAAGTGCCATGAGACTGCCCGGCTTGTCCGCAATTTTCACGGATATTTCAGCAATTCTACCCGTCTTGGTCAAGCCCTTTGTAATCACGCGGGAGATAATCGAAACGTCGATATTGCCGCCCGACACGACGCAGACGGTCTTTTTATTCGTGGCATCGACCTTGCCGAACATTACAGCCGCAACGCTTGTTGCGCCCGCGCCCTCGGCGACGGTTTTCTGATCCTCCATGAGTGCGAGAATTGCGGTTGCAATTTCGTCCTCTCTTACCGTGACTATCTCATCAACATACTTACTGCAAAGCTCAAAGGTGAGGTCACCCGGACGCTTGACCGCAATACCGTCGGCGATTGTCGAAACCTTGAGCAGTGTCACGGGGTGTCCGTCACGGCGGGAGACATACATGCTTGCCGCACCTGCCGCCTGCACGCCGATTACTCTACACTCGGGCTTTATGCTTTTAATCGCGCAGGCTATGCCGCTAATAAGTCCGCCGCCGCCTATGGGCACGACAACCTGGTCGACCTCGGGAAGCTGCTCTAATATTTCAAGCCCGATTGTGCCCTGCCCCGCTATGACATACTCGTCGTTGAACGGGTGTGCAAAGGTGTAGCCGCACTCCTTTACGAGGCGCTCCGCCTCCGCCGCGGCATCATCGTAAACACCCGGGACGAGCACGACCTCGGCACCGTAATTGCGGGTTGCCTCGACCTTGCTTAAGGGTGCGCCCGCGGGCATACATATTATTGACTTAATGCCGAGCTTTGTTGCCGACAGTGCGATACCCTGCGCATGGTTGCCCGCCGAGCAGGCAATAACGCCCCTTGCGCGTTCCTCGTCTGTGAGCGAGCTTATCTTATTATACGCCCCTCGGAGCTTAAATGCACCCGTTAGCTGTAAATTTTCCGCCTTGATATAGACATTTTTTCCGAGATTTTTGCAGGGTGTCAGCGGAGTTACGCGGGCAACGCCCTTTATTGTCTGCTGTGCCTGCTGTATTTTTTCAAGTGTAAGCATTTTCCTTGCTCCTTTTGCACGCCGTTTTGACCGTCACAGACGGACATTTGTCGTTTGTCAGCTACAATTACATCTCTATATTTTTGAGTATATCACCGCAAAAATGCCTTGTAAACTACTTTTTTCAAAATTATTTGTATTTCGGCGTATATGTACTTATGTCCGTATGGCACGGACATTTCGCCCGCCATGAGCTTATTCAGGCATTTATCTTAAAAACACCGTTCATTCCGACTTGTTAAGCACAACGTTCAGTGCTATATTTATATTCAGCAAATGTATAATAAGCTCTTGCACAGCACTCAATAAAAAATTTTTTAATTTTTCCCTTTTTAATGCAATAAAACACCCTTCCCGTGCATTATTAAGGTGAAGAGAGGACGAAGCACATGTTTATTATCATGGCATTACACGAGGAGGCGGAGAGCCTGTCGGATAAGCTGGAAGCGCTGCTGGCTTTGATGGCACAGGGCGACAAGGATGCACTCGCCGAGCTTTATGAGCTGACCTACCCGTCGGTTTACGGCTTTGCGATGAGTATGTCGCAGACTCCGCACGATGCCGAGGACATTCTGCAGGAAACATTCATAAATGCCTTCAACGCGGCAGACAGATATGTTCCGCACGGCAAGCCCATGGCGTGGCTCATGACCATAGCCAAAAATCTTGCAAGAATGCGTCTGCGTGAGCTCGGCAAAACAACTCACCTGCCCGACGAGGATTGGTCCTGCTATCTTTCGGATAAGCAAAGCGTCACCTCCGATGAGCGAATTTTGCTCACAAAGGCACTTGAGCTTCTCAGCGAAACCGAGCAACAGATTGTAATGCTATTCGCAGTTTCGGGTCTTAAGCACCGCGAAATTGCACAGCTTCTCGACCTACCCCTCGCAACTGTGCTGTCCAAGTATTCAAGAGCAATCAAAAAGCTCAAAAACGAAATGGAGGCGGAATAATATGAATAACAAGAGCATAGAAAGTCTGCTCAGTTCCGCCGTAAAAAATGCGGCACCGGATGTGCTTGACACGGTTCTGTCCGAATGTGACCGTAAGGAAGGAAGGGTAATAATTATGGCAAATGCAAAGAAGAAAAAGACCGTGACCGCTATCGCGGCAGTAGCAGCAATGCTCGTATTGGTATTGGCAGGCGTATTCTTTATCGGAGGCGGTCCCTCCGCGCAGATAGCCGCAGTAGTTTCGCTCGACGTAAATCCGAGTATTCAGCTTGAAGTTAATAAGCACGAAAAGGTTATTGACGCCGAAGCACTCAACGCCGACGGCGAGACAATACTCGGCGACATGGACCTTGAGGGCACCGACCTTGAGGTTGCCGTCAACGCAGTCGTAGGCTCAATGCTCAAAAACGGCTACCTCGACGACATGGCAAACTCCATTCTCGTATCCGTAAAGGGCAACGGCAGCTATGACGCGCAGGCGCTTAAAGCGCGTCTCGGTGAAGAAATTTCCGCCCTGCTTTCAAACGGTGCAGTTCTGACTCAGGACATTTCCGATGCCGACAGCGAGGTAACAGCCCTTGCGGAGAAGTACGGAATTTCCGTCGGCAAGGCAAGCCTAATAAATGAAATCGTCACTAACGACAACGGGCGCCACGACTTTGACGAGCTCGCAGGTCTGAGCATCAACGAGCTCAATCTTATCAGCAAGAACACCACTGTCAGCGGCGTTGACTCCGAGGGCACCGCAAGCGACAAGGCATACATCGGCAAGGACAAGGCACTCGGTGCCGCACTCAAGCACGCTGGTCTTTCCAAGTCCGACATCTCAGGTCTTGAAATTGAGCTCGACTACGAATACGGCGTAATGGTTTACGAGATTGAGTTTGACTGCGGCGCAAACGAGTACGACTACGACATCAACGCGCTCGACGGCTCGGTTGAGGCTTACGACAACGAAATCAGCGGCTCAATCAGCAGCGGCGGCACTTCTTACAAGAGCAAGGCATCGGGCAAGGTCGATTATGATGATGACGACGATGACGACGACGATGACGACGATTACACCCCCGCAAAGAAGACCGAAAGCGGCAGTGAGCTTATCGGCAAGGACAAGGCTGTGTCCGTAGCTTTAGGCAGTGCAGGTCTCTCCAAGTCCGATGTGCGCGAGCTCGAGGTTGAGCTCGACCGCGACGACGGCAACACGGTATATGAGGTCAGCTTCAAAAATTCGGGCTACGAGTACGAATACGAAATCGACGCATACTCCGCGGCAATCCTGTTCTCCGACAAGGAGCTCGACGACTAAAATCCATGATATAAGAAAACTCGCCAATACACAAAGTATTGGCGAGATTTTTGATTATATTACATTCCGAAGTCTGCTCTGCGAATAAGCTCGAGCTGAAGCTCCTTGTTGAGCGTTACGAAGTAGGCATTGTAGCCCGAGATGCGTACCATGAGGTCACGGTAAGCATCGGGATTTGCCATTGCCGCACGCATCGTTTCGCTGGAAACAACGTTAAACTGCATCTGCATACCGCCGAGGCTTGAATAAGCCTTTGCATAGGAGCAAAGCTGGTCAACGGTCTGCTCGTGGCTATCCTTCGGCGAGGGATTTACCTTGACATTGAACGCGATGTTGTTGTTCATGTTTTCGGGGTCGAGCTTGGTGACGTCCTTAATGTTGTCAAGCAGGCTCTTGGAGGCGTTTGCCTCAGGCGTAAGTCCCGGGGTGAACGGCAGGGACGCAAGTCTGCCCGAGGGCAGAGCGCCTGCGAGGGTACCGAAGGCGACATGGTTTGACATCGACCACCAGCCCGTGGTGTAATGACCGCCGCGGTAGTTTAGATGTGACCAGAAGTGGTCGCGTGTGAACTTTGTCACGCGGTTTGCAACTGTGACTGCCTCATCGCTGTCGGAGCCGAAGCGCGGCACCTCGGTGAGTATGCGCTGACGCATGACCTCCTGCCCCTCAAAGTTGTTCTTTACGGCGTCAAACATCTCGCGCAAAGTGTAAACCTGCTTGTCGAAAACGAGAGTCTTTATTGCCATGAGCGAGTCAACAACATCGGCAAGACCTATGCACGCCGTGCCCGATGAATTGTACTTTGCGCCGCCCTTGGTGCAGTCTATGCCCTTCTTGATACAGCCGTCGAGCATTGCGGACATAAGCGGAGTGGGACGGATTACGGCGTGTGCCTCGCCGAGATAATTGTTGTACTCGCAGGCGAGGTCTGCCATAAGTCCGAGCTGAACTGTGTATGCCTTGAAGAAATCGTCAAAGCTCTTGAAGTCCTCGGGCTCGCCCGTTTTGGGACCTAACTGCCAGCGCATAAGCGGATGATAGCCGTTGAACATCGCCATTTCAAAGGGTGCAACCATGCTGAACATCATGCAGTTCGTGTGTCCGAGGTGCTTGCCCGAAATCGTCGGCTCAACACAGCCCGTCGCCGACCAGTCGTTGAGGTCGCGCTGATCGTAATGATGCTCCTTTAAGGACGCCATGACGACGGTATCGTTATGGATTGACGGAGTTGAGGTTGTATTGACATTGACCTCGCACAGACGCTTGAGGTAGGTCATGCTGTTTTTCTCGCTGTTGTAGCGGGCATTTATGTTCGGGTCACGCATTGAGAGCATTTCTGTGACCTTGAGGAACACGTAGGTCATGTCGTTTACTGCGTCCTCACCGTCGGGGGTGATACCGCCGAGAGTTATTGCCTGGTCGGAGGATGAGCCGCCGAACAGGTAGTTGCCGATGTCGGGGGTGAGGGGCAGATGATCCTGACAGTTTATGTAGAAGCAGCCGATAAGCTCAAGTGCGTGCTTTATGTATGCGTCACGCTCTGCCTTATCGGTAAGCTTTGCCATGTCTGCTTCAAAATAGGGCTGCAGCCACTGGTCCATTCTGCCGAGGGAGAAGCCCGCATTGGTGCTTTCCATGTGCACGGATACCCAGTGAATCCAAACTGCGTTTACAGCCTCATCGAGGTTTCTTGCAGGGAATTCGGGTGAGTGCTTTACCGCATCGGCGATTACCTGAAGCTCTGCCTTGCGTGCGGGATTTGTCTCCGCATCCGCTTCCTTCTGCGCCTGCGCGGCGAGGTTGCGCGCATAGGCGATAACACCCTCGTAGCAGTCAATCATGGAGTTGAGGAAATCGACCTTGGACTGCGGTGCTTCGGTGTCATCAATAAGCTCCTGCTTAATCTCGTCAATAATGCCGCTTAAGCCCTTTTTGAGGAGCTTGGGATAATCGAGAATTGTATGTGACAGCGCGACATTCTTCCACATGAATATCGCCGCCCAACGCTCGTCAAGCTGCTGGCAAACGGGCTCATCGTACTTCTCGCGCACGTATTCGCGGAAGTTGCGGTGCACCCAATAGGGGAAAATGTCGTTATTGATTTTGTAGATTTCCTCGTCGGACAGCGGACCGTAGGCATTCAGCATTCTGTCCTGCACGGTAAGAAGCTCGCCCCAGAAGATAATGCCGATTGCATCGGGGTAGATGGGAACGCCGACTGTTTTTGTCGTTGTGGTGCCTGCAATGAGATTGCCCTTGCGGATTATGGGCTTGCGGTTTTCCATGAGATAACGGAACGCCTTGCCCTGACGCACCTCAGGAATCCACGGTGTACCGTCGTTTTTCGTTTCAAAGCCGTTTGCGCGGAAGAAATCGGTGAGAAGCGCCGCACGCTCCGTGCAGACCTCGGGCGTGCCCGTGTGGTGGTAATTCAGATACTCTCTGAGTCTCGGAAAATCCTCAATCGCGTAGGTTGAAAGGTAGGGGTCATCCTGCAGGCAGTGCACGCCCGCATCGACCTCGCTCGCCTTAAGAAACTGCTTGCGGGGACGCGGTCCCTCGGGGACCTTTTCATCGGACATTGTCTTGCCGAATGCCTCGCGCTCAGCCTTCTGCGCCTTCATCTGCTTAATCTGCTTATCCTTCATCATGACCGACAGAAGCAGATTGAAAAACTCGAGATAAGCCATACTGCCGCTTGAGGACATTTTGTTTTTCAGCATGAGGTTCAGAACCTCGTTGGGAGGCAGTGTTGCAAGCTGTGCAAGCACGGAGGTATCCTGCAGTGTGAGCAGGGTATCAACATTGTCGATGCTGCCCTTTACACTGCCCTTGCCGTTTTTGAAGCGGATAGACTGCTTTACAGCGCCGTCCTCGGTTGTCAGACCTATTGCAAAGTCCATCCAGCCGTCAACTGTCTTGAGATATGCCTGCTTGCTCTTGACATTCGAGAAGTATGCCGCCATAAATTTGAGAACGATGTTTGCAAGTGAGTTTGCTATCATGCCTGTTGTTTTGGGGTTCATGTGCTTCCTCCTAACATTTTATATTTCTTGATAAAAATATTTGTCTTGCGTGTTCGGTTTTCTCCTTGGACTGCCAGCCCGTCAGCTTTTCAAGCTCACCGCTAAGCTGTACTCCGAGCTTATCGTTTTTCGAGTACCATGTCGGGTTGTACGGCAGGAGGTCGGTTTTTTCAACTCCTACCAACTGCATATACTCCGCGATTGCCGTGAGATTTTCGTCCGTGTCGGTAATATCGGGGATAAGCGGCACTCTCGGCATAATGCTGTAGCCGTACTTTTCTCTGTCATCATACATTCTGCGGAAGTTTTCGAGTATTCTGTCGTTATACACTCCGCAGTATTTTTTATGCTTTTCTCGGTCGTAGATCTTAATATCGCAGAAAATGCCGTCGACATAGGGTAAAAGATGCTCCGCGGCGAGCTCGTAATTGAAAAAGCCGCAGGTTTCGACAAGCACCTTGACGCCGTTTTCGTGCAGCATTTGCGCAAGCCTGCCCACCCATTCGGTGCACAGCGTTGCCTCTCCTCCCGAGAGGGTTACTCCGCCGCCCGAAATATCGTAGAAGGGCTTATCCGCCAAAACCTTTTTCAAAATCTCCTCATGCGTCATCTCAACGCCCACACGGGTTATTGCCTTAGCGGGGCAGTGCTCAACGCACTTAAAGCAAAGATTGCATTTTTCTCTGTCGATGTAGTATCTGTTTTGAATATTCAGCGCACCCTGCGTGCAGAATTTTGTGCAGGTTCCGCAGCCGATACAGCTCTGCTCATCAAAGGAAATTTCCGTCGGCACGCGCTTGCTCTCGGGATTGTGACACCATATACAGCTTAGTGGACAGCCCTTGAAAAACACAACCGAGCGTATGCCGGGACCGTCATCGAGTGAATTGCACTTTATTTCCAAAACAAGCGGTGTTTTCATTTTCGCACCTCATAACCTGAACATATTATCCGATTGTATATAATTGTAGCAGATAAAAAAAGTCAAGTAAAGTAGAAAAGCCGCAAAAGCCGCAAAATATTGTTGATATTAGCACAAAAACCGTGCAGAACACAAAACGGTGTTTGCATATTTTCAACAATGTGTTATATTATTATCAGCAATTGCAAAAAATTTAACATCAGGAGGAAAAACCATGTTTCAATTTTGGGGTACGGGTACCGACGAGGCAAAAGCCTTAGTTGACGCCGTAGTCGTCCGCAGTACCGAAAACTTCAACTGGACCTTCATTTTCATTCTCGCTGTTGTATTCTACATCTATTGGACAGAGATTAAGAACAAGAGCTTTGAAATCGTCTATGCAGGTCTTGCACTGTACGGCGTACATTGGCTGTATGAAATCTGCAACGCAATAATCTGCAAAATCTGGGGCTATCCCCTTTGGACCGTTTCCAACGAATCCACGACCTTCATTCTGCTTATAGGCGTGTGCTGGGAGCTTTCCATGATGTTCTCTATCGCAGGTATGATTTCCTTCAAAATGCTCCCCGATGACAGAAGCACGAGATACTTCACCAAGGGCGGCACCAAAAAGGGCATAAGCTGCAAGCTCGTAGGCGCAATCGAAATGGCGGCGCTGTTCGGTCTGTTCGAGTCCTTCCTCGCAGGCACCGACAACGGCTCCTTCCTCTGGGTTTATAAGTGGTGGGGCGTTCTCCCCGTATTCATCACCACCTATGTTCCCTTCTTCCTCGCATCAAACTATGTTCCCGACATGGAGCCGAAAAAGCGTAAACGCTTCCTCATCGGTCTTTGGGGACTTGACGCACTTCTGCTCGTCGTGCTCATTCCTCTCGGCGTCATCTGATTACATACCGAAACCGCCTGCGGCTTATAATACCGCAGGCGGTTTTCCGTTTACTTTTGTAATAAAAAATGCTAATATTAGCCTATTGATACACTAAATCCTGTCAATGGGGTGAAGTATGAAACGAAATAGAATTATTCGCCTTTTCGCCGTCCTGCTTGCCGCAGTATCGCTGTCGGTTATTTTGCCCGTCAACGCCTTTGCCGTGCAGGGCACGGCGCGTCCGAGCACCTCGGGTGCACTGCATCTTGAGGGTGCTTCGCTCTGCGATGAAAACGGAGACCGCGCTATATTACGCGGCGTCAGCCTGCACGGGCTGTTATTTTTCCCCGACTGCGTAAACGACGGGCTTTTTGAGGCTGTCAGCCGTGAATGGGGCGCGAATTTAATTCGCCTGCCCATGTACTCCGAGGACTACTGCGGCGGCGGGCAGAAGAAAAGTCTTGAGCTTCTTTACGAGGGCATAGACACCGCTATAAATGCCGATATGTATGTAATTGCCGACTGGCATATACTCAATGACGGCAACCCGAACACCTACGCAGATGAGGCGGCGGAGTTTTTCAAAGCCCTTGCGTCGAAATACGCCGACTGCCCGAATATAATCTATGAAATCTGCAATGAGCCTAACGGGGCGACAACATGGGCGGATATTAAATCCTACGCACAGACCGTTATCCCCGTAATACGGCAATACAGCCCCGATGCCGTAATTATTGTCGGCACTCCCGACTATTCACAAGACCTCGCCTCCGCCGCCGCGGAGCCATTAGAGGGCTTTGACAACATCCTCTACGCCTTCCATTTCTACGCCTCAAGTCACACAGACTCGGCAAGGCTTGCTTTGAAGAGTGCGCTTGACGGCGGCTTGCCCGTTTTTATCAGCGAGTGCGGCTTGTCCGAGGCGTCGGGCGACGGGCAGATTGATTTTGACGAATGTGCAAAATGGTTTGAGCTATTAGATGAATACTCGCTCAGCTACGCGCTGTGGAGCCTTTCAAACGCGGACGAAAGCTCGGCTATGCTCGACAGCTTTTTCATAAAGCCCGACAGTCTCGACGAGGATATGCTCACTGTATGCGGTCAGTATGTCAGGGCTCTGCTTGCAGGAACAGCACCGAGCGAAATCTCAGTCGGAGTCGATACGAGCTTCCGACAGCTATGGCACTCAAGCAACGCCCTGCCCTTCGGCATTTTTGCCGCCTTTGCCGCAGTTGCAATTTTGCTTGCTCTCGCCTTGAAGCGACACAGCGAAAAGAAAAGCCGCGGCTATAATGAGCTTCTCAAGAAAACGGGCGAGGCTGAGCAAAAGGGCTCGGCGCGAAAGCTCCTCCCCGCAAAGCTTGTGCTTATTTTGAGCACCATTACCTCGCTCATCTATCTTTTATGGCGTGTATTTTTCTCCGTGCCCGTGGAGTACGGCGCGTTTGCCATTGTGTGCAATCTCGTATTGCTCGCTGTGGAGCTTTTGGGCTTTTGGGAATCGCTCATGCACTATGACGGCATGATAAAGCTCCGCGACTACCCCCTGCCCGAAATCGACAGCGCGGATTATCCCGATGTTGATATTTTCGTTGCCACATATAACGAGCCCGTCGAGCTTCTGCGCAAAACTCTCACGGGCTGTAAGCACATTAAATATCCCGACGCGGGCAAGGTGCACATCTATCTTTGCGACGATAATCGCAGGGTGCAGATGCGTGAGCTTGCCGATGAGCTCGGCGTGGGCTATTTTGACCGCCCCGACAATACGGGCGCTAAGGCGGGCAACCTCAACTGCGCAATGGCGCGGACACACTCGCCCTACGTTGTGACCTTTGACGCGGACATGATTCCACGCGAGGATTTTCTCCTGAAAACCGTGCCGTATTTTGTTGACGCGGAGCGAAGAAATGCAACTCTCCCCGAGTCCGAGCAAATGCCGCTTGGCTTTATACAAACTCCGCAGTGCTTTTACAATCCCGATGTTTTTCAGCACAATCTGTACGCCGAAAAGCGAATTCCGAATGAGCAGGACTTTTTCTACCGCACCGTTGAGCCCGCACGCACGGCATCAAACAGCGTAATCTACGGCGGCTCAAACACAGTTCTGTCACGAAAAGCAATCGAGGCAATCGGCGGCTTTTACACGGGCTCTATTACCGAGGACTTTGCAACGGGACTATTGATTGAAGCGGCGGGCTTTATAAGCCTCGGTCTGCCCGAGCCTCTTGCCTCGGGACTCGCTCCCTCGTCCTTCGCAGAGCATATTCAGCAGCGCACTCGCTGGGGCAGAGGCGTTATTCTGACCGCGAAGAAGCTGAAATTTCTGCGTAACCGCGGCTTGAGCACGCGGCAGAAAATGAGTTATCTGAGCTCCGTCACCTATTGGTTTTCCTCGCTCAAAAACTGGATTTATATGCTCGCCCCGCTTATGTTCGCCGTATTCGGCGTGCCAGTGTTCAAATGCACTGTTACACAGCTTTTGATCTTCTGGCTGCCCATGTTTGTGTGTCAGAGCCTCTGTCTGAGGCTAATCAGTCACGGCTCGATTTCGTCAAAATGGAGTGGTATTCAAGAGACCGTTGTTATGCCGTTTTTGCTCATACCGATTATCAAGGAGAGCTTTGGCATTTCACTCACGACCTTCAAGGTCACGAAAAAGCAGGTTGCAAGCGGTAAGCGACAGCGTAATATGCGGGCAAAAATCCCGTTCTGGGTGCTCACGGCACTGTCACTGTTCGGCATAGTCAGAGTAATCACCCTGCTTTCGGGCATTGAAAGCATCGGACTTCTTGCCGTGCTCTTCTGGCTAATAAGAAATGTGTATTTCCTCGTCATGTGTCTGTTTCTCATTGACGGGCGTGACAGCGACGGCGAAAACGTTTCCGTCATCGACGCAGAGCCCGTCTCGCTCATTTCCGACGGTGGCATTGTAACCGAGGGTATAACAACAAGGCTCACCGAGCACAGCATAAATCTGTTCGTTGATGAGCCCGAGCTCTTGCGGCTCGGACAGAGCGTTGAGCTTGAGCACGCCTGCCGCAAGCTTCGCGGCACGGTTGTTGCCGTTAGGAGAAGTCAAAACGCACGGGTGCCCGCGGTTTACACCGTTGAGCTTTTAGATTTTTGCGGTGCGAGGGACGAATACATCTACAATCTCTACAACCGCGTACCGACACTGCCGCAGTCGCTTTCCCGCGACCTCGGGCTCTTGCCCGACCTGTGGATAAATCTCGTCAAGCACACTGCGGACAAAACGAACTGAAAAAATCTCCTGTTCTTTGAACCGAACCAGTAAAAACGGA
>DCHB01000009.1 GCA_002314685.1 Clostridiales bacterium UBA1763 | reverse complement strand
GTAGTTTCTTTTTAATTGATAAAATATTTTTGTTATCGTATTGATAGGATACCTCATCCATCAGATTTCGGACCATGAAAATTCCGAAGCCGCCTATGACCTTGTTTTTTCTGTTTTCGGCGAGGGAGGGCTTGGCTTTTTCAAGGGGGTTGAAGGGCACGCCGTTATCGGCAAAGACAAGGCTTAGGACTCCGTCACTGCAGGAAAGCTCAAGGCATATATCCGTGGGCTTGCTTTCGTCCGCAGAGGAATAGTACTGGATATTGGAGAAAATCTCGTCAACGGAGATTTCAATATCGTTCAGCGTTTTTCTGTCGGAGGTGTAGCCCGAGACAAAGTCGCTTATAAAGCCGCAAAGCTCGGGGTAGTCGGCTTTCGTCGCCTTGAAGCATCTTTTTGCCCTCTTAGCAGGCGGAGTGCATTGTTTTTTCTCGTGTAATTCCATAAGCATATACCCGAGCTCAATACTCAATCTCACCCGTTATTGTGAGAGCTTCTCCGTCCTTGATTTTCATGAGGTAAACCTCCGCAAAGAAGTAGGGCTCACTCATGTGCGCCTGACCGCTTGCCTCGGTGTCATAACGGTAAATATCCGAGACGTAGCAGGCGGCAAAGTCAATCTGATTTAGTCCGAGCTGAGCCATAGCGCCCGTTTCGCTCGTCTCCACCCACTCAATGGTGTAGCCGCAGGCATAGGCAAAGCGTTTAATCATCTCGATACCGAAGCCCGCAGGCTCGCCCGTAGTAAAGTCAATGTAGGACTCGGGATAGCTGTCTGGCACATAGCCCACCACAAGGGGCTTGCCTCCCTCAATTTCGGGAATGTCCGCCATTTGATAGTTGTCGGAAAAGACATTGTCGTGGAATTCCTTATATTCCTCACTCTTAACGAACTCTGTTGCGAATTTGTTGAACTCCGCCAACGCCTCATCTGCGGCATAGGAGGTATAGTAGGTGCATCCGACAGCGGTTATGGGATCGGGCAGGCACTCAAGCCCCGTGGTCTTTGCCATTATGGTGTGCATGGTGATTTCGTCAAGGGCAACGGCGTCAACCTGCCCGTAGGAGAGACCGAGAATGCAGTCCGCGTTGCTGTCGTAGCGCAGCAGGGTGATGTCCTCACGCGGCGAAAGAAGAAAGTCCGATTCCCAACCGATACAGCAGGCGATTCTCTGCCCCGACAGGGAGTCCACATTCTCTATTTCCGTTGCGTTTCTGAGATTGTAGTAATTATACACGGACAGTGCGAGAATGATGACAATAAGCACCGCCGCCATAATGATCGCTCTGCGGTGAGAGGAAAACGCCTGAATTTCGTGGGAGTGTTTTTTCTGTTCCATATTCATGCCCTCACTTGAGCGTCACGGTGACTTCCCATCTGCCTGCGCTGTTTCTGGCAGAGGCAATGCTCTCGGCATAGCGGCTGAGGAGCTTAATGCCGATAGCATCAAGCTGCGGCGCTGTCAGAGGATCGCTCTCAAGCTCGGGGAACTCAAGTATGAGCTTGTGACCCGTGCCGCTTTCACTGCAAATAAGATGCACCTCGCATTTGTTGCCTGCGGTAAGCAGAGGCATGAGAATTTCGTCAAAGCAGGAGGTAATGCCGCGGGACTGCTCGGCAGTACAGCCGTAGGGCACGGCAAAGGCGCGAAGCTCGGAGAGCAGTGAGTAGTAGTCCACGGTTTCCGCACTGACCTCACGGGAGAACAGACGGGAACGGTAGATGAACTGTCTTGTAAGCTCACGCTGAGGGTTGGTGAAAACCTGCGAGGAGGGACCTTCCTCGTAAATGCTCTTTTCTGCGAGGAAAATAGTCCTGTCGGAGATTTTCTCGGCAAAGCGCATTTCGTGGGTTACGATTACGCTTGTCATGCCGTTGGAAATGAGCTTTTTGATAACGCTCTCAACCTCGTCCACCATAGTGGGGTCAAGGGCGGAGGTAGGCTCATCGAAGAGTATCATGTCGGGCTCCATCATGAGAGTGCGGGCAATGGCTACACGCTGCTTCTGTCCGCCCGAAAGAGCGTCGGGCATCCTGTATTTGCGGTTGAGCATGCCCACCTTGTCCAAAAGCTTTTCCGCGCGGGCGACCGCCTCGTCCTGGCTGAGCTTCAGCACCTTCATGGGGGCGAGAATCATGTTCTCCATGATGTTCAGATGCTCAAAGAGGTTAAAGTGCTGATACACCATGCCGATGTGGCGGCGGAACTCATCAATGTTTGCGTTCTTATCGAGAATGTTCTGCCCGTTGAAGAGGATTTCGCCCTCCTCGGGAACGATAAGATGATTGAGGCAGCGAAGCAGTGTGCTCTTGCCGCAGCCCGAGCCGCCGATGATGACGACGCTTTCGCCGTCGTTTACGGTGAAGTTTACATTTTCGAGGATGGTGTTTTCGCCGAAGCTTTTCTTAAGATTTCTGACTTCAATCATTGTCAACACCTCCGAGATGCTTTTTAATGCTGAGGAGTCCGAGGAGCTTTGAGCAGATAAAGCCGATTATTAGATAAATTACGGAAATGAGGATAAGACCGAAGAAGGCGTCAAGAGTTCTCGAGGTAACTATGTTGGACGCCTTGGTTATATCCATAACGGCAAGAGTGCCCACGAGGGAGGTCTCCTGCAGGGTGATGATAAACTGGTTCTTGTAGAGGGGGATTGCCGACTGCAGTGCCTGCGGGAAGGTGATGTAAATAAACGCCTGCAGCTTGGTCATGCCGAGACTGCGTGCCGCCTCTGCCTGCCCCTCGTTTACACCCATGACTGCGGTGTAGAAAATCTCGGAGAGATAGGCGCCGCACTTGAGCATAAGACCGAAAATTACAATCATTACTACGGAAAGACTCGTGCTGCTGAAAACGAGGTAAACGAATACCATGAGCAGAACAAGCGTGGGCAGCTGCACGAGCAGATTTACAAGCCATTTAACAGCCTTCTGCACGCCCTTGTTCGGTATCATTCGCAGACCGCAGAGCATTGCACCGAGAATTGTGCCGCCGAGGAAGGATGCGAAGGTCAACAACAGCGTCATAAGCAGTCCGTCAAGGAAAAACTGCCATCTGTCCTCATAGACAAAGGTGGAATAGAATTTCTGTTTAATTATTTCCAAATTGGCTCACCTCTTGCTGAAAAATATGAGTATATACATAGTTATAATATAATATTTGCAGGGCAAAATCAAGAAATTATGCTTAATATTGCCGTAATTGTACGGGCAAAGAGTTAAAATTTGCCCGTCCCGAGGTTTTCGGGACGGGCTTTTCAATCATTTTGAGTTATAGGAGTCAAGGTCAGAGCTTGTGTTTTCTGCACTGCCCCGTCGATTGCTTTTCAGAGTATCTTTTCAAGTGTTCTGTCTCGGGAGCTCTTGTAGGCGCTCTCCATTACGCGCTGAATATGCAGAGCCTGAGTCGCAGGCACCGCAAGCGGACGGTTTTCCAAGAGAGACAGAGAAAAGCTGTCAATCTCACGGGTATAAAGATTTCCGAATTCCCCCGTGAGGGATATTCCCTTTACCTCGTTGTGCACCTGCTTCGGGTCATAGTCCTGGTTTTCATTCAGAAACAGTGCGTCACAGGTGCCTGTGTCGTCCTGCCCGATTACAGTGTTTCCGAGTAGTCTGCCGCGGGTGCCGAAGAACTCCATACGCCAGCAAGCCGCCTCGTCGGGCAGATTGTAATTGGTCTGCACAACGCACTGTGCGCCGTTTTCCATGCGAAGAAGAAGCGTGGAGGTGTCCTCCACATCGTAGCTGTGGGTGATTGTCTCATTCATGGAGGCAACATCGGTTATGCGCATTCCCGTAATATATTCCATCAGGTCGATAGTATGAACTCCCATATCCATCATGGAGCCGCCGCCTGCAAGCTCACTGCGGATACGCCAGTTGCCCGATTCGGCGGGAAGCCAAAGGGTGAACTGAGAAAAGCCCGACACCACCTGCCCGATTTTCCCCGACAGCACGGCATCGCGCATATTGTTCACCTGCGTGCCAAAACGCATCATCAAGCCCGCCGCGACCTTTACATTGCGCTTTTCGCAGTAGTCGAGCACCTCTTCCGCTTCGTCCGCGGTCATGGCAATCGGCTTTTCTATAAGGATATGCTTGCCGTAATCAGCGCACAGCTTTGCCTGCCGTGCATGGCAGACCACAGGAGATGCGATATATACCGCCTCAACCTCAGGGTCCTCAAGCAGCTCCACCTCCGATGTGTAAGCGCGTTTTGCACCGAAGCGCTGTCGCAGAGCCTCAGTGCGCTCCATATTCGGGCCCATCAGAGCGATGAGCTCGGCGTGCTCAGAAAGAAGCAATCCCGGAATCGTGCGCCTTGAGGCAATGCCTCCCGCACCTATGACGCCAAAACCTATCTTTTTCATATAAGTGTCACCCTTTACAATCCTGTATGATATTAAGATAATGCTTGTTGTGTCGATATTATAGCTTCCTTCCGTTATCATGTCAAACCTGTCATACAGAGGCGCGGAACAAATCGAAAGGCGCTTAGGAGTTTTTGCAAAACGCCCGTGATACCTTACTTGTGAAATCGAAAAATGTTAAACGGAGCGTTTCTCCGTTGAAATTGAGTCGCACTGATGATAGAATGATTTTGACTCCGCTGTCATATTAAACGAAAGCCCGAAACGGAAAACAAGGAAGGTATTAAGCCATGCTTTTGACCGAAGAAAAAGTAAACCTCTCGCGGCAGAGGGAATTCGACGTGATGAAGGTGATAACGATTCTCGTTATGGTTGTAATTCACACCTATGAGGAATTGTCCGTCGCCGATGTTGATGCCGTATGCACGGCGCCCTTTGACGTTATTCTGCAGTTTCTCGCAGGACCTCTCGGCGCAACGCTCTTTATGTTTGCGATGGGCATAGGCATCTCTTATTCAAGCCACCGCACACCGAGTGATTTTCTCCGCCGCGGCATCAAGCTCTTTTTCTTCAGCTATATTTTTAATTTTGTGCGCTCCTCGCTCCCGTATTTAATCTCCATGGGCATTAAGGATTTTGATTTGGATTGGTTTCTGTACGTAACCTTCAACATTGATATTCTTAACTTCGCAGGCTTAGCCTTTATCCTCTTCGCACTGCTGAAAAAGCTGGAGGTTCCGCCTCTCGGTGTCTGCGCGATTGCGGCTGTCATGCAGGCGGCAGGTCTGCTCATCGGCTCTGCTTTTGAGTTCAACTCCGCATTCTCCGTTTACTTCTTCGGAATATTCGTAAAGACGGGTGACCCGAGCTGCTTCCCGCTTCTGCTGTGGTTTATATATCCCGCGCTCGGTCTTTTGTATGCAAAATACCTGCGCCATATTAAGGACCTCGACAGATTCTACCTCGCCGTTTTTGTGTTCAGCTTCGCCGTGCTGTCCGTATTTTGCACTACGCTTTACATCATCGGCTACGACATTCGCAATTTGTTTACGCTTGCGGGCGGTGCCGTTTATAACACGACCTTCCTGCACGTTGTTCTTTCAATCTGCTGTATTCTTCTTGTGGCTTCCGCCGTTCATTTTATTGTGAAGCACGTGCATCTGCCGAGAGTGGAAAAGGCGATTTCCTTCATGAGCTCAAACCTCAACAACATCTATATAATGCAGTGGATGCTTGTTTGCTGGCTGCTCTATTTTGTGTTCTTTGAGAACGCACTGCCCCTTGTGTGGGTTGTCCCCGTGGGGCAGTGCGTTCTCAAAGAACAC
>DCHB01000064.1 GCA_002314685.1 Clostridiales bacterium UBA1763 | reverse complement strand
ACTTTTTTGACAAGCTGAAAAAATCCGCAATCTGACGATTACGGATTTTTCTATGCTTTACTTCTGCTGAAGCTTGCGGATTTCGATTTTGCTTCTTCTCTCCGCCTCATACTCAGGCAGAACCTTCTTGCGGGTTTCGTATGCAACGCTCTCTAAATTCGTACGCTTTCTGAGGTGGATTGCGTCGAACTTACATCTTACCGTGCAGACACCGCAACCGAGACACTTGTTCGGGTCAACTACCGATGCGCCGCAACCGAGACAGCGTGCCGCCTCCTGCTTGAGCTGAGCCTCAGTGAATGCTGCTCTTGCATCCTTGAACGCCGCAACGTCAACTCTTGCGGGCACCTGACGTGCCGTGCTGTCGTAGTTTTCCTTGACCGTGTCAAAGTCAACATTATCCATGTCGATTGCCTTGAACTCGAGGCGGTCTCTGCCGATTGTGAGGCTCTGTCCCTCCTGCACGTAACGGTGGATTGAAATTGCGCCCTGCTTGCCAGCCGCGATTGCGTCAATCGCAAACTTGGGTCCTGTGTAGACATCGCCGCCGACAAAGATGTCGGGCTCTGCCGTCTGATAAGTGAAGCCGTCTGCGACTGCGCAGTTTTTGTTGCCGCGCTCGAGCTTGCCCGTGTCAAGTCCGCCCCATTCGACGGTCTGACCGATTGCCGCTATGACTGTATCGCACTCAACGATGCCTGCCTCGCAGTTAAGCGCGCAAACCTTGCCGTTTTCTGCCTTAATCTCAAGAGGCTTGTGCTCGAAGATGAACTTGACGCCCTCTTCCTTTGCCTCTGCGACCTCTGCGGGGTCGGCAGGCATATCCGCTTCTTTTCTGCGGTAAACGACGGTTGTATCGGCGCCGAGGCGGATTGCGGTGCGTGCAACGTCCATTGCAACATTGCCGCCACCGACAACAACGACCTTCTTGCCGAGCTTAACATCAGCACCCTCATTGACCTCACGCAGGAAGTCAACGCCGCCGATTGAAAGCTCCTCGCCCTTGATGCCGAGGGATGCAGACTTCTGTGCGCCTATGCCGAGGTAGAACGCATTGTAGCCCTCCTCGCGAAGCTGTGCGAGGCTTACATCCTTGCCGACCTCAACGCCGAGCCTGAACTCAACGCCGAGCTCCTTGAGCACCTCGATTTCGGCATCGAGAACATCTCTTTCGAGTCTGAAGGAGGGGATTCCGTAGCGGAGCATACCGCCTGCCGCGCTGTTTTTATCGAACACGGTGACCTGATAATTGTCGCAGGCGAGGAAATATGCACAGCTGAGTCCCGCGGGACCTGCACCGATAACTGCGATTTTCTTATCGCTGAAGTCGTGCAGCTTCTTGGGAACAAAGCGGTTTTTCTTATCGAGCTCTGTGTCGGCAATAAATCTCTTGATATCGTCAATCGCAACTGCGGCGTCGATATTGCCGCGGGTGCACTCGGTTTCACAGCGGCGGTTGCAAATTCTGCCGCAGACTGCGGGGAAGGGATTTTCCTTCTTGATAAGCTCGAGAGCCTCGAGATATCTGCCCTCGGATGCGAGCTTTACATAGCCCTGTACGGCAATATGTGCGGGGCAGGCGGTCTTGCAGGGTGCTGTACCGCTATCTGCAACGTGCTTGCGGTTGTTGCGGTATCCCGTGTTCCACTTATCCTCTGTCCACTCAATGTCATCGGGAAGCTCCTGAAGCTCCTTGACTATGGGTGTCTTGGGGCAGATTTTCTGTCCCATTTCGATTGCGTTGTTTGCGCAGGTCGGTACACACTGACCGCAGGCAACGCACTTATCAGCTTCAATCTCTGCAACATAGTTGCTCTGAGTGAATTTGGGGGTATTGAAATACTGCGTTACGCCGAGCGCGAGGCAGCTTTCGGGCTGGCAGTTGCAGATTGCAAATGTATTGCCGTTTTCGAGGGTTGTAATCTGGTGAACACAGCCGATTTCTTCAACGTGCGCAATAAGCTCGTATGCCTCTTCCTTGGTGAGCTTTTTGCCGCGTCCGAGGCGGATGAACATATCCGCGCAGTGACCCATGAACAGGCAGAAGCTTTCATCCATATCGCCGCTGCCCTCATCCATGAGCTTACGCACACGGCGGCACTGGCAGGGAAGCGCACAAAGATGGTCGGCATTCTTCTCTATATACATGCTGACTCTCTCGTTGTCTATCTGCTCTGCCTCGGCGGGAATTGCGCTCTCAACGGGGATTACGCGCATGATGCCCGCGCCCATCGGGGTGTTGGGGGCGTGTTCAATCTGGCTGTCGGTTGCGTGCTGCTCAAAGGCGTAGGCAATCTCGGGATGAGCCTTGCAGAATTTCTCGTTGAGAAGGAGAAATTCAAACACACCGGGAGTGTAAAGCGGCTGCAGATAAAGCTCAATATCGACCTTAGGCACGATAACCTGAACGAGAAGTCCGATTTCAGTCAGCTCGTGCATAATTGCGCGTACCTTCTCCTTGGGCATTTTTGCACGCTTTGCAATGTTTGCAAGGAAGTTAATCTTCATTGCGCCCTTGACCTGCATAAGCACTGCAATCTGCTCATCGGTCATCCACTGTTCAAAGACCTTGTACTCGGCACAGTCGGGTGTTATTTTATAATGCCCGTCGCCGATTTTTTCGCATAGCTTGATTAGATTTTCTCTTGCTTCCATAAAAACCTTTCTCCTTAGTATTTTTTCGTTTTTCGCTTAACATTTTTATACCACAAAAGTGCGACAAGCTCAACAAGTTTGACAGTTTTTTCTCAAATTTTGTCTTTTCAAATACACTGATGTGTATAACGAAAACCCCGAAGAGCATTTCTTCGGTTTTTTTGCGGTCTGTGGAAGTATTTTTGTGCTGCGACTATTGAACAGTGTATTACACTGTGATAAAATAATGACAAGCGAAAAGCTCAACTAATTATTAAGATTGGTGGGATACAATGAAAGACCTTAAGCATATCCATTTCTTTGAGCAGCTTCTCGAGCAGGCTGACAATAAGCTTGTGAGACAGGCAAAGGAAGAGGGTAAGGTAGCCGTAGGCTATACCTGCTACTACGTCCCCGAGGCACTGCTCAACTGCGGTAACGCCTTCAGCATCCGACTGAGCGCACCCAACACGGGCTCACTTGACATCAGCCAGTACTACATGACCAGCTTCATCTGCGGCTATGCGCGTGCGCTGTTTGAAAGAGCCTTTGAGGGCGGCTATAATTTCCTCGATTTCTACGCATCCTCGGACACCTGTCAGCAGATGGTGCGTGTTGTCGAAAACCTGCACGAGCTCAATCTTGTCGATAACCCCAAGTTCGGCTACGGCATAATTGACGCACCGATGAAGGTCGCTCCGCACACCGTAAGGCTTTACACCGAGCAGATTAAGCTCAGATTTCTCAACCCGCTGACCGAAAAGTACGGCATTGATTTTTCCGACAAGGCCATCCGCGAGGCTATTAAGCTTCACAACGAGATGTGCGGCATTTTCGATGAGCTTTGCGAGCTTCGCAAGGCAGATAACCCCGTAATCACTCCGAGAGAATTCCATATCATTTCAATAGCGAGCTATGTCTGCCCGACATACCTTCTGCTCCCCTATCTCAGAGAGACTCTTGAGGAGCTTAAAAACCGTCAGCCCGACCCGACCAACAAATGGAGAGCAAGAGTTGTCGTTGTCGGCAGTGAGCTTGACGATTACGCCTTCTCCGAAATTCTCGAGAACAACCGCTGCTATGTTGTCGCCGACAGATATTGCTTCGGCACCTTCCCCGGCAGACAGGTCATTGAGCTTAACGACGACGAGGATGCACTCACTCAGGTTTGCAGAAGCTACCTCGAGTCAAATCAGTGCCCGCGCTTCATGTCCGAGGAGAAGATTAACGAGCGCAGAGAATATGCAAAGATGCTCGCCGAGAAGTACAATGCCGACGGCATTATCTACGAGCAGGCAAAGTTCTGCGATTTCTGGGGCTATGAGCGTATGCTCAACACTCAGATTATGCGTGAGGAATACGGCATCCCCACAATCGGCGTTGACCGCGAATATGTCGTCAGAGGCTCAGGTCAGCTCGGCACACGAGTTCAGGCATTTGTCGAAAGCCTCGAGATCAAGAAAATCCAGGAGGGAGGAGAGAAAAAATGAAGAACATGGCAAACAATATGCAGCCCAAAACGGGTATTTATAAGTTCCGTGAATGGCGCGGCATTGTAGATTCTGCTTATGACTATGCTATGTGGTGCAGACTGTGGTACAAGCTTCTTAAATGGGCACTCGGTCATCCCGTGCAGAATGTCAAGGCCATATTCCGTTACCGTTGGATGTTCAACTATCTGACCGTTCCCTCCTTCTTTGACCGCAACTGTGAGGGCTTCAGAGGTGCCGCACTGCGCGGCGGAAGAAACAACTTCCTCATTCTCACCGATGCCGTCACTGCAAACCTCGACACTATTCTCAGTGCCGACATGAAGCTTCACCCCGGCAGCAAGAAGGCAATGGAGCTTAACAAGAAAATCATCTGCATGGATGAGCTCGTCCCTGCCCTCGTGACCGCAGGCTTCCCCGAGGCAAAGACGGTGCTTTATCAGATGATTCCCGTTTATCTCCCCTCGCTTATCAATCAGCACAGCACAACCCACTATATAACTCAGTCCGAGCTTCACGGACTTCCCGCCGATGTCTGCCCTCTGCCCTCGTTTGAGGCAGGTGTTGCTATTGAGGACGACTACCCCGAAATCGGCTGCTGCATGATAACCTGCAATATGCCCTGCGACGGCAGTATAATGACAAGCGCCGTTCAGGACAGACGCCACGGTCTGCCCACTCACCCGCTGAATGTGCCTCTGCGCTGGCTTCAGGATGAGGTGCAGGAATACGCTATCGAGGAAATTCTCGATACTATCCGTTTCATTGAAAAGCACACGGGTATGCAGTACGATTGGGACAAGCTCAAGGAGGCTTGCGAAAACTGGAACGGCGAGCAGGAATGCAAGTTCGAAAAGTGGGAGTTCAACCGCACAAAGTATCCCCCGCATACGGGCTCATCGACCTGGATGTACCGCATATTCGAGCATCAGGCGGTCTGCGGAGACCCCAGAGCGCTTGCAAACGATAAAAAAGTCAACAAAATCCTCGCAAAAGAGGTCGCCTCGGGCAAGTGCAAGAAGGATATCCGCTACCGTGCAGTTATCTGGAACACTCCCGCAAACAACTATGCGAACTTCAACAACTGGGCACTCAACGCATGGGGCATTGACAGCGTAATCGAAATGATTGATGTTCACGGCACTGCACTTATTGACACCTCAAGCCGCGAGAGTATGCTCGCAGGTCTTGCAAACATGGTACAGACCGCTACAATGCGTGCACACACTAAGGGCGGCTACGAGGTCATGGTTGACGATATGTGGCGCTGCTTTGACGAGTTCAAGTGCGACTTTGTAATTTTGTTCGACCAGATATCCTGCAAGGGTGTCGGCGCAATTAACGGTCTGTTTGAGGAAAGCGCAAGAGCACGCGGCTCAAAGATTTGTAAGGTAAGACAGGACCTCATGGAGCCGACCTCCATTTCAAGACGCGATATGCGTGCTGATGTCAACACCTTCATGTCCACAGTGCTCAACGCCGAGCCCGTTGACCCGACTCTCATTGAATTTGACGACGACGAAAGCTGGTAATTGATATGAAAAAAATTCTTTATGCCCTCGGCGGCGCATTTTTGGCAACACAGGTCATCTATTGGTGCAATCTCGACACCAAGCTTGTCAAGGCACTTGAAAAGCCCATGACCAAGCATTACGACAACATCGAAAGAGACAACAGACTGTAAAACGAAAAACATCGGAGCTTTTAGCTCCGATGTTTTTATATTATTCTTCGGATGTCTCTGCGCTTCTTTTTTCGCGGATAACGGATATGACCGTTGTTGCGACAATTACTATGCACGCAAAGCCCGACACGAAATTGAGTATCGCAAAATTGAACACGCAGAACATAGCGCAGTTAAGCACGAAGGCGTATTTGAGCATTTTCGGCTCCTTCGGTAGATAGAAAACCGCGAGGGAGTATTCAAGGTTTGCAACAACAGGCAAATAGCCTATAAGTCCGCGGTTGTTGAACACTATACCGAGCACAACGGGCGTTAAAATGAGCACAATTTCGACCAGCCTTGAGGGCTTGCCCTTAATTGCAACAAGGTTTCGCGCTATTGCGACGGCATTTTGCACCGTTGCACTGTAACCCTTCAAGACAAGTGAGCTTGCAATATAAAACAACTGACTTATACACTGCACAAGCAGTATCTCTTTTTCGGTTTTTCGTGTGCCGCTTATTGAGTCTGACACCATAGCGCCCACACTGCATACATTACCTATAATTACCTCGTACATTCCTACACCTCTTTCCTTTCGGATTATACACTATCTGCGTTAATTTTCATAGAAAATTTTTTCATTTTTCAGTTGATACTCAAAAAAACAAGGTTTATAATCTAAGTGCACATACTGTATGTGTAATTTCTATGAAAGAGGTATGTAGTATGAAAACTTATAAGTGCTTAATTTGCGGTTTAGTATTTAGTGTTGAAGACGGCGCTGAGGCAGTTTGCCCCAAGTGCAAGGCAACAGGCGACAAGCTTGAATTGGTCGCAGAAAAGAAGTCCAATCCTTATGCAGGTACCCAGACTGAGAAAAATCTTGAGGCGGCATTCGCAGGTGAGTCCATGGCTCGCAACAAGTACACCTACTTTGCTTCCAAGGCAAAGAAGGAGGGCTTTGAGCAGATTTCCGCGCTGTTCCTCAAGACTGCCGATAACGAAAAAGAGCACGCTAAGATGTGGTTCAAGGAATTGAACGGTCTCGGCAACACCACCGAAAATCTCGGTGCCGCCGCTGACGGTGAAAATTACGAGTGGACCGATATGTACGAGGGCTTTGCCAAGACCGCTGACGAGGAGGGCTTCACTGAGCTCGCCGAGAAGTTCAGAATGGTTGCCGCTATCGAGAAGCACCACGAGGAGAGATACCGCGCACTGCTCCGCAACGTGGAGGCGCAGGAGGTCTTCGCAAAGAGCGAGGTCAAGGTTTGGGAATGCCGCAACTGCGGTCATATCGTAGTCGGAACAAAGGCACCCGAGAAGTGCCCCGTCTGCGCACATCCTCAGGCATACTTTGAGCTCAACTGCGCAAACTACTAATATCGAATACACAAATCACCCGCAGTTCAAATTGAACTGCGGGTGATTTTTTGCTTTTCTCAGCTTAATTCAGTTTTTGTTAATGTGTTGAAGCAGGCAAGATGTATGTTATATGCTACCTCACTGTATTCAACCCAATAGTCGCCGCCCGCATAGTTTACATTAGGATAAAAAGGTCCGTATGTTGTTAAATATTCATTACCGTATGCATCATACGCACAATAGGCATAATGACGTACATCCGTTCTTGCCGCTACTGTTGAGTAATCACCCGAAAGTGCGGTAAACTGCTTCGCTGCAGTGTCAAAGCGGTATGTATTTACTTTTTTATCTATTGGTACACCAAGACATGAGTCAACAATATGGACATATTTACCGTCCGAGGAGATATCAACTGCGAGATACCAGTGTTTGTATTTGAACACAACTGCAACGCCATTCATAGCAAAAATGTCGCTGAGTGAATAATACGGAGTTTTATATAAAAGGTGCTCAACATCTATGTTGTATTCCTTTGCCTTTGCATATCCTTCCTCTTTCAACTTCTCCACAACCGAATCAAGCTCGTCTGTAAGCGCCGTGGTCGTTTTGCACGTCAAATTCACGAGCTTTATCGGTAGATTTGCAACGGGATTTCCTTCGCCGTCAAGCGTTTCGGAGTCCCTGTCGGCAAGTCCGAGCCACTGAAGCGCATGGCAGATTGCAAAATAACTACATCCGCTTGTGAGAAGCCAGTCGGCAGGGTCTGTCCCTCCTGTATATGTGTATTTATACATATATCCGTCCCACTGCGAATAGACATAAATCATGTCGGATGCACGGATGTATTCGGGGGCATCGTAGTACTGCGCGTAGAGTGTCACGGTTGCGCCCTCGGCTTTTGCAAGTCCCGTGACGATCTGCCCGGGCTTATATGCCGTGCCCGTGCCGTCTGCTTTTGTATTCCATTCCTTGAAGCTCTTTCCCGACGGAGTGTTGAGATTTAGAGAATCTATGCTCTTAATCGTATATTTCTCTTGGACAAACACCTTATCGCCGTATTTTGTCTTGACAACAATGTCACCAATACCGACATTGGCATCGTAGATGAGATTATACTGCGCTTTTCTCCACTGAGCATAAAGTGTAACCGTGCCGCTTGCGGCAAGGTTTTTGACGCTTGCGCCGTTTGAATATGTTTTGCCGGTGCCGTCTGCTTTTGTTGACCAGCAGTCAAAATAGAGCGTTTTGTGCTTAAAGCTGTTTTTCGTCAGTGTGAGAGATTTATTATATGTTCCCTTTATTGAGCTCATGGTGCCCGTACCGCCGTTTGCGTCAAACTTCACTGTGTAGGTGTTTGCCGTCCACTTGGCGTAGAGGGTGTAGTTTTTCTCAGCAGAGCCCTTGATTGTCGTGACCTTTGAGCCCGTGAACTTGCTGTTTGTGTACCAGCCCGCAAAGGTATAGCCCGTTTTTGTGGGATTTTTAAGTGTTATTGTGCCGCTTGACTTTGAATAAGTCGTGGGATTTGACTTGCTGTTTGTGCCGCCGTTGAGGTTATAGGTAATCTTATAGCTGTTTTCTACCGTCACCTTGCAGGTCGCCGTTACCCCGTTCGCCTTTGCCGTTATTGTTGCCGTGCCCGCCTTGACCGCGGTTACGACACCCTTACTGCTGACTGTTGCAACTGATTTATCCGAGCTTGTCCATGTCACCGTTTTCGAGGCACCCGTCACCGTTGCCGTCAGTGTTTTTGTCAAGCCCTTTGTTATTGTGGCGCTTGTTGCGTTTAAGCTTATTGTCGGGTTTTTGACCGTAACCTTGCAGGTAGCCGTTACCCCGTTCGCCTTCGCCGTTATCGTCGCCGTGCCCGCCTTGACCGCGGTTACGACACCCTTACTGCTGACTGTTGCAACGGATTTATCCGAGCTTGTCCATGTCACCGTTTTCGAGGCACCCGTTACCGTTGCCGTCAGTGTTTTTGTCAAGCCCTTTGTTATGCTCGCGCTTGTTGCGTTTAAGCTTATTGTCGGGTTTTTGACCGTCACCTTGCAGGTTGCCGAGACGCCGTTTGCCTTTGCCGTTATCGTCACCGTGCCCGCCTTGACCGCGGTGACCACGCCCTTACTGCTGACTGTTGCAACTGATTTATCCGAGCTTGTCCATGTCACCGTCTGTGATGAGCCCGAAACCGTGAACTGCCCCAGATTATGCGGAC
>DCHB01000029.1 GCA_002314685.1 Clostridiales bacterium UBA1763 | reverse complement strand
GCGAGAGTGCTGGAACAGGTAGACAGGCACGTTTGAGGGGCGTGTGTCAACCGACGTGGGAGTTCAAGTCTCCTCTCTCGCACCAGAAAAAAGCTCATCCGTTTGGATGAGCTTTTTTCAGCTTAATTCGCCTTTCGGCGAGCTAAATTGCCGTAGGCAGCTAAAGTTGCTTCGCAAGCTAAATCGGCTCCGCCGACTTATCGAATTAAATTTAGCTTCATAAATGAAATTTAGCTGCTTGCAATTTACCTTTGCGGCTTGCCGCAAAATTTAGCTTTGTACCATTTGTTTTTTATGTTATAATCAATTTAGAAGGAGCGTGATTGTATGTCAAACAGTGTTATGCTCACAAAATCAAAGGATTTTGCAGTTGAAATCGTAAATCTTTGCCGCAGAATTAAAGCTGAAAAGAAGGAATCAGTGCTTACAAATCAGCTCTTACGTTCGGGTACTTCAATCGGGGCAAATATTCATGAATCAAAATATGCTCACAGTACCGCCGATTTTATTTCAAAAATGCAGATAGCACTTAAGGAGTGCTATGAATCCGAGTATTGGATGGAATTGCTTAACAGGACGGGTTATCTTTCAGATGATCTGTATAAATCCTTGCAGTCAGACTGCGGGTCTATACGCCGTATGCTGATTTCATAAATAAATACGGTTAAAGCAAACAACTCCGCTTCCGAATAAGCCAACATATTTTGCACAAAATACCTCCGTAAACATTATTACGGAGGTATTTGCTTTGAAAAGACATATTCTTTCAATTTTTCTTGTGATGTGCGTGTTTTGCGGCATGATTTGCACCGTCGGGGCGGACAACACCGCGCCCATTGCCGAAAACTTTGAATTTGAGACCTACCGCGGAGTTTCCTTCGGCGGGCGCTTATCCGCCCTTGACCCCGATGGCGACACACTGCGCTACGAGATTACCACTCAGCCTATTAAGGGCACGATTGAGCTTGACGATGACGGCGGCTTTGTTTACACTCCCGCGGAGGGTAAGCGCGGGCGCGACTATTTCGGCTACAAGGCTGTCGATGCCGAGGGCAACGCCTCGCAGGAGGCAACAGTTATCATAAAGCTTGTTAAATGTGACTGCAATGTCAGCTATTTAGATATGCAGGGCAACCCGAGCTATTACAGTGCGATGAGGCTTGCCGAGTGCGGCGCATTTACGGGCAAATGTCTCGGTAGCGAGTACTATTTCGAGCCCGAGCACACTATGACAAGAGGCGAATTTTTGAGCCTTTGCCTTGATGTTACGGGCACTGACCTGCTCTCGGGCGTTATAAGCACCGGTTTTTCCGACGATGATAACATTCCCGCATGGCTTAAATCCTGCGTTTCTACCGCCGTATTTAACGGCATCGTCAAGGGACACGTCACCGAGGACGGCACCTGCTTTGACGCTGACGATGAAATAACGAACAGTGAGGCAATGGTTATTCTAAACCGCACGCTTAAGCTTTCCGACGTGAGCTATCTTGACTATTCCGAGGCGGTGCCCTCATGGGCGGCGCAGTCGGCGGCAAATCTCACTGCCTGCGGCATTGTCGATGACTGCGATTTTGACAGCGACGCACTCACCCGCGCCGATGCCGCTGATATGCTCGTAAACGCAATGGAGCTTTTAGAAAGCAGATAAAATGACGGTATTGTACCGTCATTTTTTCAGCTTTTCTATTAAATTCTCGTCTGACTGTGTCATTACGGTGCTGTAATCGGTGTAAATTACCTTGCCCGGCATTGAGCCTGAGGGCTTGCGCACAAAACGCACCATAGTGTAATCGACAGCCGTTTTGCCGCTTTGACGCGCCTGCGAATAATATGCAGCTATGCTCGCCGCCTCGGCTATTGTGCTCTCGGGCGGCGTTACTCCGTCACAGCTTATAATGACGTGGCTTCCGTGCACCGTTTTAGCGTGCAGCCATATATCCGTGCGGCGTGCGGTTTTTGTTGTCAGCTCGTCGTTCTGACTGTTGCTTCTGCCGACGAAGATATCAAAGCCGTCTGAGGACACAAAGTGCATCGGTCCCTGCTTTTTTACCTTGTCGGGCTTTGTGCCCTTCTGCTTTTTAATATAGTCCGTCTGTATGAGCTCCTGACGAATTTCGGACAAATCACGCTCAGTTTCGGCTCTTTCAAGCTCATCGAGCACGCTGTTTAAGTAATCGAGCTGTTTTTCGCCCTGCTGTGTAAGCTCCGTTAAATGCGCCTCAGCTGTCTTGAGCTTGTTATATTCCTTGAACATTTTTGCGCAGTTTTGCTGAGGAGTTTTGAGCGTGTCAAGCTCAATTCTGACAAGAGGACTGCCCTCGGCATAATAATCCTCGACCTCAACAAAGCTGTCGCCCTTTTTAACCCTATACAGATTTGCCGTCAAAAGCTCGGCATTTTTGCGAATTTCATCCCTGCTTAAGGTGCGTTTGAGCTCCTCGTGCTGACTTGCAAGCTTTCGCGCTATGCGGTCACGGGCGGTTTTGACGCTGTGAGAAAGCTCTCTTGCTCTGCGGCGTCTGCGCTCTGTCTGCTCACGCTTTGAATAATATGCGTCAAGAAGCTCCGAAAAGCTGTCAAAGCTCTGTGCCGTCAGCTCATTGCCGTATTGCTTAAGGTGCATAAACGAAAATTCTGCGGGCTTGCCGTCCTTTGTAAACAGCACGGGGCTCAATTCCCCCGCCCTGACCGTGCTCAGAAAGGCATCAAGTGCATCGGGCAGACAGTCAATATCGTTAAACGCCCTCTCGGCAAGCTCACGGCACACAAGCGGTGAAAGTCCCGAGAAGGTATCGAGCAATCTTTTGTCAAGCGGACGTGAGGCATCGGATGCGGACAAAAGCGATTTTATCTGCTCTACATCGCAATCGAATACAAGCGGCTTTTTCTGCTTCGGCGGCAGGCGGTATATCATACCCGGGAGCATTCTGCGCTCGGCATCTCCGCCGTAATCCATGCGGCGCAGACAGTCGATAATCCTGCCGTCATCGCCTATAAGCACAAGATTTGAGCTTCTGCCCATGAGTTCTACCGCAAGCTTCAGATTTATACTGTCTCCGAGCTCGTTATGAGACATTATGTCAACCAACAGCAGGCGTTCCCAATCGGGCTGTGTCAGCTTTTCTATTCTGCCGCTGACGAGGTATTTACGCAGGAGCATACAAAACATCGGCGGCTCTGCGGGATTTTCAAAGCTCTGTGAGCTGAGGCATACTCTGCCGCTTCCCGCGCCAATATTTATAAGCAGGCGCATATTTTCTCCGTTATTGCGGACGGATATTACGACCTGCTCACGCTCGGGCTGCTGTACCTTGTCTATTCTCGCGCCCTCAAGCTTCGGCTTAAGCTCTGCTACGAGTGCCGAGAGCATTATTGCGTCAAGTGCCATTAAGTCTCCTCCACGCAAATTGCGTAAAGCTCGTTAATTCTGTCTCTTCTGCCCTGGAGATATAGCCAGCCGAACAGTGCTTCAAGTCCCGTTGCGGCATGGTACTGCCCTATATTAGCCTTCTGCGGCACGGAATTTACCTTCGTGTTGCGCCCGCGCTTAAACACCGCGAGCTCATCCTCCGTGAGGCAAGGCAGCAGTCTCTCCGCCGCTAATGCCTGTGCGGGTGCATTGACTATCGAGACCGTTTTTTTGTGCAGAGCCGCGACGTTTTTGTTGCCGTCGGAGCACAGCATAGTGCGCGTTAGAAGCTCATAAACGCCGTCGCCTATATGGGCAAGTCCGAGCATACTTATATTGTTGATGTCATTTAGCTCCATTTCGGGGCAAAAATAGTTCTTCATAGCTTCACCTATTGAAAAAGGGCGGAAGTCCGCCCTTTTCATTTAATTTTCTGTGTCAAGCTCGTCTTCAAATTCAAGCTGAGTCTTCAAAAGCTCCGTCGGTGCCGTGCCGTGAGTGGTCTGCATTTCGAGCCACTGCTCGCGAGTAATAAGTATCTGACGGGGCTTTGAGCCCTCAAAGGGTCCGAGCACGCCGATCTCCTCCATTTGGTCAACTATGCGTGCGGCACGGGAATAGCCGAGCTTAAGTCTGCGCTGGAGCATGGATACCGATGCCTGCTTTGTGTCGAATATTACATCGACTGCCTGCGGCAATAGCTCATCGTAATCGGATTTATCGGCTGTCTGTGCCGTATCCTCCGCCTGCTTAGCGTTTGAGCCCTTGTCCTCTGCGGCTTTTTCTATCTGAGCGATAATATCCTCGGAATAATTTGCGCTTGACTGCTCCTTAATGAAGCTGACAATCGAATCGCGCTCTTCATCGCTGACGAATGCGCCCTGCACACGCAGAGGCTTGCCGCAGCCTATGGGGGCATACAGCATATCGCCCATGCCTACGAGCTTTTCAGCACCCGAGTTATCCATAATTATGCGGCTTTCCATGGCAGACGACACTGCAAATGCAATTCGGCTCGGAATATTTGCTTTCATAAGTCCCGTGATGACATCTGCTGAGGGACGCTGAGTTGCAATTACAAGGTGCATACCTGCTGCTCTGCCCATCTGTGCAACGCGGCAAATGCTCTCCTCGACCTCCTTGGAGGCTACGAGCATGAGGTCTGCAAGCTCGTCTATTACAACGACAACATTGGGCATCTTGGGCTGTCCGTTTTCTACGAGGTGCTCGTTATACGCCGAGAGGCTTCTTACGCCGAGCTCGGAGAAAAGTCTGTAACGCTTGAGCATCTCGGTAACTGCCCACTGAAGTGCGCCTGCCGCCTTCTTCGGGTCTGTTACAACGGGGATATACAGGTGCGGGATGCCGTTATATACACCCATTTCGACCATTTTGGGGTCTATCATAATGAGCTTGACATCCTCGGGGTTTGACTTGTAAAGAAGGCTTATTATAAGCGAGTTCATGCAAACCGACTTACCTGAGCCCGTTGTACCTGCAATAAGCAGATGCGGAAGCTTGGATATATTGCCGACTACGGCGTTGCCGCCTATGTCCTTGCCTATTGCAAAGGTGAGGTCCGCCTTGGATGATGCAAACTTCGGGGAATCGACGATATCGCGGAGATAAACGGTGTTTATAATCTTGTTCGGCACCTCAATGCCGACGGTTGAGATTTTGTCGGGGATAGGCGCTATTCGCACGCTCACGACACCGAGTGCGAGAGCAATATCGCCCGCAAGGTTTGTGAGGCGGCTGAGCTTTACACCCTTTTCAAGCTCTAAGTCGTATCTTGTTACGGTGGGTCCGTGGGTTGTATTGACAATTGTTGCATTTACGCCGAAGCTGTTTATTGCGCTTTCGAGTCTTTCGCGGTTGGTTTTGAGCTCTTCTTCAACATTTGTGGTTGTTGAATGACCTTTTTTCAGCAGATATATAGGCGGTTTTTCGTACTCGCCCTCTGCCTTTTTAGCTTCAATCTCGCCTGCGATTGCCGCGGTTTCCGCCGCGACCTCAGCCGCTGAGAGCTTCTTGGGCGGGTCGGATATCTCCCCTGCCTCGGTTTTGCCGCTTCCGGTGAGCTTAACTCCTGCGACTGCCTCAGCCTCCTCAAAGGTGAAGGGTATGACATCGTCGGTTTTGTTGCTCACGGGCTTCTCTATCTCAATATCAACATTGGGCTTCTTTGTCTTTTTGCCGAAGAGGCCTGCCTTGTTTTCCTCCTTGACGGGCTCCTCCTTTGCAGGCTCGGGCTTTTTCTTCTCAAACAGCGGGCTGTCGTCAACGGGGATGTCAACCGCCCTGCGTCTTGCGGGTTTCTCTCTTGATACGGAGTCATCGCTCTGTATCTGCTGAGTCTGCTGTTTTCTGACGGGCTTTTCCTCTTTTTCGGGCTCGGGCTCGTACTCTGCATACTCGCGGGTTGTTATCCATTTTGCAAGCTTGGAAACGGTTATATTAAAGGCATTGAGCGTAAAGAAGGCAAACAGCAAAACGGTGATAACCGTTGCGCCGTAGAAGCTGAACGCCTTTTCAAAGGCAAATGCAAGCAGGCCGCCGAGTACACCGCCGCAGGACATGGTCTTGCCGCCCTCAAACAGTGCCGACAGAATAAATCCGAAGCCCTTAATATTCTCAATAATTACCTTTGACAGCAGAAGGTCGAGCAATGCGCCCGTCAAAAGCGGGATAAGCAGTGCCGAGGTGAGGCGGAACGCAACGGGTCTGCCCTTGTGGAAGCCGAGTATTACCGCCGCAAGAATGAATACGGGCACGCATACCCAGTAGCCGTATCCGACCAGTCCGCGCATAAGATTGCTTATTCCGCCCACCACAAAGCCCTCGGTTGAGAAAATCGAGAACACTGTGACAAGTGCGGCAAATGCAAACACAAACGCAAAGACCTCTCTGCGCACGGGCTTTGCCTGCGGCTCACTTGTCTTTGCAGACTGCTTTGACTTAGTCTGCGCTGTCTTTGATTTTTGTTTTGTCGATGTCTTTTTACTCTTAGTTTGTGCCATTATTGAGCAATACCTGCCTTTATCAGAATATCATTGAAAGGATAATCGTAAGCACGCCGACTACCCAGCAGTAATACACAAAGCCGCCGAAGCTGTTTTTCTTTGCAATCATTCTCAGAAAACCTATCGAAACAACGCCCGACACCATTGCCGCTATCATTCCGACTATGTAAGCGGGGATGAGCGAAATATCTATGCCCGCCTTTATTGCCTTAATGAGCTCAAGGAAGGTTGCGCCTACAACGGCAGGAATACTCATAAGAAGCGAGAATTTTACGGCATATTCGCGTTTTTGTCCCGTAGCTATGCCCGCGGTAATCGTGACACCCGAGCGTGAAAGTCCCGGCATGGATGCAACGCACTGGCAAATACCGATTATCAGCGCATCCTTAAAGCCCATGTTCTTTTCGGTTTTATTGCCCTGAGTCATTTTATCGGACACAAGCAGAATACAGCCCGTGAGAATAAGCGCAATACCTACAAACATTGTTGACTGCGAAAGCAAATCAATATAGTCATTTACCGGCAAAAGAAGCACAAGCGGTACAGATGCCGCGACAATCAAAAGGAAAAGACGCGCCTTCGGAAGCTGCTTTGGCTTACCGTCTGCTGTGAGCTGTTTTCTGCCGCTGAGCATTGCAAGCGTTTCAAAAAACATACCCTTGATGTCCGTCCAGTACATAAAGCATATTGCAATGAGGGTGCCGAAGTGCAGCAGCACATCAAAGAACAGATGACCGCCCTCAATATCAGACATATTAAAAAGGTTCTGGAATATTGCCAGATGTCCCGAGCTGGATATCGGCAGAAATTCCGCAATTCCCTGCACAAGTCCGAGAATCACGGCTTTACCTATGGTCATAACAGCCTTCCTCCGCGAATTTTAGGTATTATGTAACCTTAACTAAGGTATTCTACCATATAAAACAAAAAAGTACAATAGCAAAACCGATACTCAAGCTCGGTTTTTGCTATTGTATGAGTGTAAAAAGTCAAGAGCATCGGAAAGCGTGCCCACGCTGTCAATCAGTCCGCACGAAACAGCCTCCTCGCCGTAGATAACACTGCCGACATCGTTTGCTATCTCGTCGGTTTTGAGCATAAGCTCGGTATATTTTTCGGGGCTTATGTGCGAATGACCGCTGACAAAGCTCACTATTCTGTCCTGAACACGGGAAAAATAGCGGTAGGTCTGCGGTGAGGCTATGACAAGTCCGTTCAGCCGCACGGGGTGCACTGTCATTGCCGCGGAGGGTGCTATAAAGCTGTGCTTTGCCGCAACTGCAAGCGGAACGCCGATTGAATGACTGCCGCCTAATACGAGCGACACAGCGGGCTTCTTCATTCCCGCAATCAGCTCGGCTATAGCAAGCCCCGCTTCAACATCTCCGCCGACTGTGTTCAGCAATATCAGCAGTCCTTCAATTTCCTCCGACTCCTCAATCGCCGCCAAAAGCGGCATGATATGCTCGTATTTTGTTGTTTTTGTGTCCTCAGGCAGCAGCTGATGCCCCTCTATTTGTCCGATTATCGTAAGGCAATGTATATTGCTCTGAGTTTTTGCACTGCCGAGCTCCTTGATTTCTTCCGTAAAAATCACCTCCCGTTTAGCATAACCAAAAAGAAGGTGATTTTATAAGCATTATTCGTTATATGCCGCAAGCACGCCCTTATAGGTCATGTAGCAGTCGAATTTCGAGACCACCTCAAACGGAGCGTGCATACTCAGCACGGGCACGCCCGCGTCTATCGTGTCGATATTGCGGTTTGCCATGTACTTTG
>DCHB01000019.1 GCA_002314685.1 Clostridiales bacterium UBA1763 | reverse complement strand
TTGCCGTAGGCGCTATACGCGCATTCAAAGAGCATGGATACAGAGTTCCCGACGATGTTGCATTTGTCGGTTTCGATAACACTTTTCTCTGCGAATCAACAGATCCTTCGCTTACTACTATCAATGTTCCAAAGCAGGCAATGGGAAGGCTTGCTGTAGAACGCCTTGTTACAATTATCTCTGGAAACTCTTGCGCACCCATAAAAACAGAGCTTCTTACATCGCTAATAAAAAGACATTCATTATAACAAAAAGAAGGTTGTTCATTTGAGCAACTTTCTTTTTTGTTGTTTTATTTTTTATTTGGAATATGAACAGCCCTTTTATCAGCTGCCATAGCGCCTTCACGAACTGCCTCGGCAACCGTAGGATGGCAGTGTATTGTTCCGATAAACTCCTCAAGTGTACACTCAAGCTTTATAGCCAGCGCGGCCTCCTCAATCAAATCAGTTGCTCTGGGCGCAAGAATGTGCACGCCGAGTATTTCGCCGTACTTCTTGCCGGCGAGAATCTTCACCATGCCGTCGGTATGCCCCATCACCAAACTCTTTCCGTTCGCAGATGTAGGGAATCTACCCGCCTTATAGTCTATTCTCATTTCTTTGAGCTGTTTTTCGGTAAATCCAACGCCCGCACATTCAGGGCCCACATAAGCACAAGACGGGCTGTTGATGGGGTCAAAGCTGTTGTTGCCGCCCATTGCATTTTCTGCCGCAATTTCACCCATAGCCATTGCCGCATGGGCCAACATTAGCTTTCCGTTGCAGTCTCCTACTGCATATACTCCCTGGACAGAAGTTTCCATCTTTTCATTTACAGAAATAAATCCATTTTCAAGAACAACTCCCGCTTTATCTAATCCAAGACCGTCTGTGTTAGGGGTTCTTCCTGTGCAAACAAGAACTTTTTCTGCTGTGAATTCCTGCTTACCCGCAGGAGTAAGAACTTCAATCCTTGCAGAATCTTCAAGATCGGCAATGCTCACGACTTTTGATTCGGTGTATATCTCTATTCCCTTAGCCTCCAGCTGCGCTCTGAGCATAGCTGTAAGCTCGTCATCCATAAGCGGCAATAGAGTGGGCATCATTTCAACCACAGTTACCTTGGCTCCAAAACGTGCATATACACTTCCAAGCTCAAGACCTATTACGCCGCCGCCTATTACAAATAGGCTTTCGGGAATATGATCCAATGTAAGACAGCTGGTGGAATCTATTACATATTTTGATTCCTTAACACCGGGGATATTAGGTACAGTTGGTTTAGAGCCCGTTGCAATAATAACTTTGTCTGCATTAAGCACTTTTCCGTTAACCTTCACGCTTTTGGGACCTACAAACACAGCGTCCCCTTCAATCAGAGAAATCTTGTTTGTCTTTATTAGCGCACGCACACCTGCTGTGAGTTTTTCAGTAATACCGGCTCGATTTGCCTGAACCTTTGCCCAGTCAACCTCGACATCCTTTGCAATAATACCGACATCCTTTGAACTCAGGGTTTCTTCGTATATTTCAGAGGAGTGCATAAGCGCTTTTGTGGGCATACATCCGCAGTTTAAGCAAGTTCCGCCTATTTTGACCTTCTCAACAAGCGTTACCTTTGCACCCAGCTGTGCTGCTCTTATAGCCGCCACATAACCGCCGGGGCCTCCACCGATAACGGTAATATTCAGCGAGCCGTTATCTTCGGGCTTTGCTGCGGAATCCTTCTTTTCCTGTTTCTTTGCAGGATCTGAAGCACATTCTTCTATTACAGCAATTTGAGTGCCGACAGAAGCAGTCCGCCCGGCAGGAACAGTAATGCTTTTCAGCGTTCCGCTTGCCATTGACTCAATCTCTATATTGTTTTTTCCGTTATTGATAACAAACAGCACTTCTCCGTCTTCTATATACTCTCCGGGATTTTTCTCCCATAACACAATGGTGCCTTCAGTCATGTTTTTGCCGATTCTCGGCATAACTATTTTGCTTTCCATGTCAATTGCCTCCTGCAATCACAATTATGCCTGCATATTGGTGGGATTTTCCATAAGAGATTTTACTCTCTGTAGGAATTCCGCCGCAACAGACCCATCAACAACTCTGTGGTCGGCTGTAAGGGAAAGATTCATAATCTGGCGAATTACAATCTGAGAATCACGCACTACAGGTTTTTCCTCGATAGTATTCACTCCCAATATTGCCACCTCAGGCTGATTGATAATAGGTGAAAAGCTTTCTATGCCGTACATTCCGAGATTTGTTATACAGCACCTTCGTCACCGCGTTTATGATGTCCATATCGTTTATCGTCAGCATTATCGCCTCCCGCAGATACTGATAGCCCTTAATGTGCGCGGGCACGCCTATCTCATGGATTATCTCCGTCACAAGCGCTTCAAGCTCCGTGTCGTTTGACTTCGGCTTATCGCATACAACGGGGTGCTGTGCCGCGCTTATCTGGCGGATACGGTCTAAAAGCGTGACAATGTCGCAGGGCTTTGTCACAAAATATGCCGCGCCGAGTGCGGCACACTCGCTGATTATCTTGTCGTTATAAAAGCCCGACACGACAAGCGCCTTTGTATCGGCACTCGCATCGTGCAGTCTGCGCAATACCTCTATGCCGTCAAGCTTGCTCAAAACAAGGTCGAGTACGAGCACATCGGGCTTTTTCTCCGCCGCAAGGCTGAGCGCGTCAACACCGTCGGCGACGCAGTCAACGAGCTCCAAATCCTCCTCGTTGCGCACGACCTCCGTCATGAGTCTTCTGAAATCTTCATTTGTATCTGCAATAAGTACGCGGGTTTTGGTTTCCATAATTATTTTCCTCCGTAAGTTGCTCTAACGGCACTTAGTGTATTTTTTGAGCAAAAACTACCGTCTTTGTGATATAAACTTACCATATTCGGAACCTATTTTTACACGAATTTTGTCGAGCTTCTAAAATTATTGTTGACATAATTCGACTATTTTGTGTCGATTGCGCGTGTTGTACGGCACTATTTAATAATATTTGTCGAATTTTGTCAAAAACATTTTTGCTGACTTTGCCGAAGATTTAATGATATTGCATCTGACCGACGATTATGGTACAATTTAATATCAAAGTAATATTTTTTGACCGTGAGGATTCGGGCATGAAAATTGTTATTATCGGCGGCGGCAAAATCGGCTTCACTCTTGCCGAGGAGCTTGCCAAGGAAAATCACGACATTGTTCTTGTCGATAACGACAAGGAAAAGGTGAAAATGGTTTCCGAAACGCTGGACGTTATGACGCTGTACGGCAACGGTGCGGCGATAAATATTCAGCGCGATGCGAATGTTGACGAGGCTGACCTCATGATTGCCGTTACGGCGCAGGACGAGGTCAATCTGCTCTCGTGTATTCTCGCCCGTAAGCTCGGCTGTAAAAACACGATTGCCCGCGTGCGCAACCGTGAATACTCCGAACAGCTTTATGTGCTGAAGGACGAGCTCGGTCTCTCGATGGCGATAAATCCCGAGCTGCTCGCGGCAAAGGAGATGTACCGTCTTTTGCAGATTCCCGCCTTCATTAAGCGCGACACCTTCGCAAAGGGCAAGGCGGAAATCGTTGAGCTCGGCATCGCGGCGGACAGCCCTCTGTGCGGCGTTTGCCTTGCGGATTTGGGCAGTAAAATCCGCACGAGAATGCTCGTGTGCGTTGTCGTGCGTGAGGGCAAGGCATTTATCCCCGACGGCAAATTCACGCTCGAGGCGGGCGACAAGATTTATGTCACCGCACCCGCATCCGAGCTTGTTGAGCTCACGCATGAGCTCAAGCTACGCTCTAAAAAATCCAAGAACATTCTGATAGTCGGCGGCGGCAGAATTGCCGAGTATGTCACTCCGATGCTTATTAAAAGCGGTGCTCGCGTAAAGATTATCGAGATCAAACGCGACAGATGCAAGTATCTTGCCGAAGCACTGCCCGAAGCGAATATCATTTGCTCGGACGGCTCAAAGCAGGCGGTTTTGAAGGCGCACAACATTGCGCACATGGACGCCGTTTTACCTCTGACCGATATGGACGAGGAGAATATTATAATAGGTATGTTTGCCCGCAAGGTCGGCGTTCCTCAGCTTTTGACAAAGATTAACCGCAGTGAGTACGGCGAAATCCTCGGTGACCGCGGTGCGGACAGTCTTATAAGCCCCAAGCAGATAAGCTCGCACGCGATTGTGCGCTATGTTCGTGCAATGGAAAATACGGGCGAAAGCGCGGTTATCACCATTCACCGTCTTGCCGACGGTGCCGCCGAGGCGCTCGAGTTCGCGGTGACCGATGCTACAAAGCACCTCGGCGAGCCGCTTATGGATATCAAGCTCAAATCGGGCATTCTGCTTGCCTGCATAAATCGTATGGGCAAAATCATGATTCCGGGCGGCAGAGATACCCTGTGCAGCGGCGATACAGTCGTCGTGGTCACAACCGCAGGCAGGGAAATTCTCGATATTAACGACATATTTGCCAAGGAGTAAGCGGCGGCTATGAATTTTCAGACTATAAGAAAAACCGTCGGCACTATACTGTGTCTTGAAGCGGCATTCTTTGTCCCGCCTCTGATGCTCTCAATAGCCGACGGCGAAATGGGCTCGGTGCGCGGCTTTGCCCTCGCTATTGCCGCAGTGCTGTTGTTCGGTCTGCCGATGGCATTTGTTCGGCGCGGCGACAGCTCGCTCGGCCCGCGTGACGGCTGTGTTACCGTTGCTCTGGCGTGGATAGTCATTTCGATTTTCGGTGCAATCCCCTTCGTCGTCAGCGGCGTTATTCAAAATCCGATTGACGCGCTGTTTGAAACCGTCTCGGGCTTTTCGACTACGGGTGCAACGATTTTGAACGACGTTGAGTCCGCGCCCCGTGCGATTTTGCTGTGGCGAAGCATCACGAACTGGGTAGGCGGCATGGGTGTTCTCGTGTTCATGCTCGCAATTGTCCCCGCCTCTCGTGAGGGCGGCTCGATGTTTTTGCTCAGGGCTGAATTTCCCGGACCTATGGCGGTTAAGCTTGTGCCCAGAATGCAGAAATCGGCAAAGCTTCTGTACGAAATCTACATTCTGCTGACCGTTTTGCAGATTGCTCTGCTTTCAATCGGATCAGTGCCGCTGTTTGACAGCGTCAATATTGCGCTCAGCACCGTCAGCACGGGCGGCTTCTCGGTTAAAAACGACAGCCTTATTTCGTACAGCGTGTATGCGCAGAATGTGACGCTTGTATTCATGACTCTGTGCAGTATCAGCTTCAGCGTGTTCTATTGCCTTGCTGCGCGCGAGTTTTTGCGTATAAAGCGCAATCATGAGCTGAGACTGTTCGCGGTAATCGTTGTGACGGTCTCCCTGCTTATCGGCGTAACCTCGTCGGCAGGCTTTGGCAGTATAGGCGAAAATCTGCACCACACACTGTTTCAGGTTATTTCCGTCATCAGCACCACCTGCTATGTCTCGGTTGACGCAGGCTTCTGGTCGTCTTTTGCCTGGGCACTGCTGATTATGCTCATGATAACGGGTCCTATGGCGGGCTCAACGGGCGGCGGTATGAAGCTATCGCGAGTTATGATTCTCGCAAAATCCACCTACCGCGCAATCGCGGAGACGATTACACCGAGCTCGGTGCATATAATAAGCGTTGACGATGAGGTCATCGAAGAGGATACCGTTTCCGCCGTCAACAGCTTCGCCGTTGCATATTTTATGGCGCTCGTTTTAACGGCGGTTATACTGTCGCTTGACGGGCTCGACTTCGGCAAGGGCATAGTCGTTGCAATCTCCTCAACGGGCAACATCGGCTACGGCTTTGATGCCAACACCTTCACCTACGGTGTTTCGGGGCTTTCGCTTTTCAGCAAGCTTGCCCTGTGCTTTGATATGTTCCTCGGCAGGCTTGAGGTTTTCCCTCTGCTTCTGCTTTTCGCACCCGCAACATGGAGAAAATAAATCAAAATGCGTGGACAAAAGTCCACGCATTTTCAGCTTGTCAATAAAGTCCCTCGGACTTTTTTGACAAGCTGAAAAGCCGACAAAAAATGCACAGAGCTCTGTGCATTTTGGAAAAAGCCCAATAGGCTTTTTGTTGTCGGCGATCAAATTGAGGCGGGCCTTTGCCCCCTCAAGCTCCCCCGCTGTTTGC